>NZ_CP083455.1:0-30000 GCF_020229735.1 Deinococcus taeanensis
GGGGTGGGCGGGGTGGCCTCGCCGCTCGTCCAGCCGACCCTGCCGTGCGTGCCGTCGCAGTAGGGTTTGTTGCTGCTGTGTCCGCAGCGGCACAGGGCGGCGCGCACGTCCCGTCTCGGGCCGCCGGGCGTGTTGATCACGAGGTTCCCGGCGATCAGCAGCGGACCGTCGGCGGTGGGGGTGATGGTGGTGGGGTCCTGGGGCATCTCGGGGGCTCCTCCGTCAAGAACGTAGTGCAGCGCGCCGGTGGGACAGGTGCGGATCACGGCGGCCAGATCGGCGGCCGGCGCGCCGCCTGCCTGAATCCAGGGGCGTTCCTGCGGGCGGAACACGCCGGGCAGGCCGCGCACGCAGCTGGCGACGTGCAGGCAGCGCCGCGCGTCGTAGTACACGGTGATGCCCTGGCCGGTATACGCCTTGCCCTGCGCGGGATCGGCGGAGCCCGGCAGGACCGGGCCGGGCGGGTCGGAGGCGGTCATACCTCAGTGTACGCGCGGCTGTGCTCGGCGCAGCGCTCGGCGAGATGCGCGAATTCCCCGCGCAGTTCCGCCGGGTGATCCACCTGAAACGGGCAGTCCAGGCCCAGCAGGAACGCCGCGAAGCCGCGCAGTGATTCACGGCGCGTGGTGAGTCGCGTGCCGCGGCCCTCGCCGGTCAGGTCGGTGCCCCAGGTGGACACCCGGCCGCGCAGGTTCTCTGGCGGGCAGTCCAGCCACACGCTGATCTCATGGGGAGCCTGCGGCGCGCGCAGGGTGCTGCGCAGGTACGCGACCGCGTCGAAGTCTGCGGGCGGGCTGAAGGTCCGGGCCTGCACCTCCAGGTTCCGGATGCGGTCCACGCGGAACGAGCGCCGGGCGCCGCGCAGATGGCAGTGCCCCACCGCGTACCAGCGGCCGTCCTGATGCACCACGCGGTACATGTCTGCGTCCCGGGTGGTGGGCAGCGCGTCCGGCGCGGCGTACGTGAAGCGCACGGTGCAGCAGTGCCGCACGGCGCGCAGCAGCGCGGCGAGCAGCTGCGCGTCGGTGCCGACCACGGCCCCGCGTCGAACTGAACGCTGCTTTCAAGAGCCTGCATGTCGTCGCGCAGCGTGTGCGGCAGGGAACGGGTGAGTTTCGCGGCGGCGGCCTCCGCCGCGGGGGCCAGGGCGTGCAGGCCCAGGTGCCGCAGGGCGCGCAGGCCCAGCGCGGCGGCCAGCGCCTCGTCGGGCGTGAACATCAGGGGTGGCAGGCGGAAGCCGGGTTTCAGGCGGTACGCGCCGCCCACGCCGCGGCGTCCCTCGACGGGAATGCCGAGGTCCTGCAGCCGCGTGACGTACCGCTGCACGGTGCGGGGACTGACCTCCAGGCGGCGGGCGAGTTCCGCGCCGGTGACGCTCTCGCGGGCCTGCAGGAGTTCCAGCACCGTCAGGACGCGCATGGACGGGTCGTACATGCTCCGAGTGTAAACGCGAAAGGCGTCACGTTCTGACGGGAATCCGCATTACGCTACAGGCAGATTTAAAACCAGGAGGTTCACGTATGACCACCGTTCCCAGTGCTGCCGCCACCGCCCCCATCCTGTCCCTCGGTGACTTCCTCACCCACTGGCAGGGCCACCGCGCCCTCACCCGCCGCGTCATCGAGGCCTTTGCGGAAGACCAGCTGTTCACCTTCACCGCCGCGCCCCCCATGCGCCCTTTCGGGCCCATGGCCGTCGAGATTCACCTCGTCAGCGCGATGACCCTGCACGCCATGCAGACCGGTGACTGGCCGGAACCCGACTGGACGGCCGGACCCCGCAGCCGGACCGAACTCCTGAACGCCTGGGACGACCTCACGGCCCGCCTCGCGCACGACGGCCCCACCACCGACCCGGCCTTCTTCACCCGCACGCACGCCCTGCCCTGGGGAGAGATGCCCGGCTGGGTCGCCGCGATGTACAACATCGACAACGAAATTCACCACCGCGCTCAGGGGTACGTGTACCTGCGCGCCCTGGGCACCGAACCCCCCGCCTTCTACGAACGCTGAGCCGCCTGCACCCTGCCTGGTCCGGCGGTCACCTGGCCGACGGGCGCGGCCGGGGGCCACCCTGCACCCCCCGACGACTGACCTGAAGGGCACCGGCCGCTCCCCCTGAAGGGGCCTGATGTGACACGTGCTGCCGCATGGGTCCGCCCCACCGCGCCGAGCGGCGCTCGGCCGCGCACCCAGGGTGTCTGGCCGCCGCCCCTGGACCTGCTGTTCTGCCTGCCAGGGAAGCGGCTGTCAGGCCGGCCCGTTCAGCAACCGCCCCGCTCACTGGAGGACGCATGACCACCACGCCCCGCCCCGTCCCGGCCCCGAAGCCTCCCCGCCCTCAGCGGCCTGCCGGCACCATCCGCTGCCAGCTGCCCTGACCGTCAGGGCTACCCAGACACGCGACCTGGGCAAGCCCTGACGCCGCCCCAGGCCGATTCCACGCCCTCCGGAGACACACCCATGCCTGACCTGACCCTGCTGCTTGGCGCCATTGAACGCAACGCCCGCGTAAATGACAGCCTGCTGGAGACCCTGGTGCCCGACGACCTGACCTTCACGGACGGCCGGGGCGGGTGGAGCCTCGCCCGGCACCTCAGCCACATGGCGGCCTTTCGCGGCGGGTGGCTGCTGAACATCGCCCCGGACTACGCGCGCGGCCTGCCGGAACGCACCGGCGGCCGCCACCTGTGGGAATGGGTGGCGGCCGACACCGCCGCGCTGCGCGACATGTTCCGCGCGGGGGACGACGCGGCCGTGCGGGCCGTGCAGGCCCACCGGGCGTCCGGCGAACCGTTCGCGGACCCCTGGAAGGAAGGCGCCTACCAGAGTGACCCCGCGCAGTTCCTGGTGCATATCATCGTGCACGACAGCCACCACCGCGGGCAGGTCATGAGTCTGCTGCGCCAGGGCGGGCGGTCCCCGGAGGCGATGGAACGCCTGGACGACCACTGGGCCATCTGGCGGGCGTAAGGGCCGCGTCCGGCGCCTACAGTGAAGGGCATGCGACCTCTGCCTCTGCCCTTCCCGGACGAGACCGAATCTCCCCTCGTGACCGAACTGCGCTTTCCCACAAGCGGCGTGACCGTGCGCGGCGTATTCGAACTGAACGAGTTCGCGGTGCTCACGCCGGAGAACCTGGAGTTCCTGCGGCTGTACATCCGCGTCCGCGGGAATCTCAAGGAGGTCGAGCGCGTGCTGGGCCTCAGTTACCCCACGGTGCGCGCGCGTTTCGACACCCTCCTGCGGGCCATCGGCTATGAACCCGAGCAGGCCGATCCGCAGGCCGAGGTGCTCGCCAGTCTGGAGCGCGGCGAGATCACCCCGGACGAAGCCGCGCGCAAACTCCGCCGCTAGAACACCTTGCTGCCGAGTTTCGCGGTGGCGGCGGGGGTGAGGAAGGTGGCTTCACCGCTGGGTGCGCCAGGGAACTGCACGCCCAGAATCAGCACCTCGGAGACGCTGTCGCCCACAGGACGAGGCTCGAAGTTCAGGACGCCCAGCACCTGCGCGCCCACGAGTTCCTCGGGGGTGTGCCCGGTGAAGCGCCCTACGCTGAGGCGCGTGCCGTACTTCCCGAAGTCCACGGTGAGGCGCCAGGCGGGTTTCGGGGTGCCGGGTGCCGGCTCGGCCCGCAGGACCCGGCCCAGGCGGATGTCGAGGCGGTCAAGCGTTTCGGCGGGAGTGACAGTGGGTTTGAGTTCAGTGCCCATGCCCGAGCCTGCCACGGCGGCGTTCAGGGCAGGGCGCTCAGGTCTGACCAGCCCAGGCGGATTTCCCGCAGGGGTCCGTCGGTTTTCTCGCCGCATTCCACGCCGCCCTGGCGGGCGTACCAGTGGCGGGTGGGGTTGGTGTCCAGCACCCACAGGGCCATGCTGCGCGCGCCCCGTTCACGCAGGGCGGCCGTCACGGCGTGCAGGAGTGCGCGCCCGGTGCCACGACCCTGGGCGGCCTGCAGGCTGTACAGCGTGAAGAGTTCCGCGTCGAAGCCCGGGTGATCGCGCGGGGCGCCGGCCGAACTGAACGCGACCACCTGGCCGCTGTGCTCAGCCACCAGAACAACGTCCTGTTCCCTGGGAATGGAGGCCTTCCAGAACGCCTCGCGCTGCGCGCGGGTCTCCTCGCTGGTCATGCGGGTCAGGAAATCGTCCGGCATCAGGCCGGCGTACGTGGCGCGCCAGCTGAGTGTGTGCACGGCGGCAATGGCGGGCGCGTCGGCGGACGTGGCGGCGCGGATCACGGCGGGCATGCCCCGAGCATAGAAGAGCGCCGCCCCGAAGGGCGGCGCAGGTGCGGCGCGGCGGGTCAGGTGCCCTGTTCAACGAAGCGTTTCAGGGCGTCCATGCGCACGATGATGGGCGTGCGGGCGCGGACGATGGCGCCGTCCTGCTTGAGTTTGCCCAGGGAGTGACTGACCGTCTCGCGCGTGGCGCCGACCATCCGCGCGATGTCCTCCTGGTTGAGTTTCAGGTTCAGCTCCACGCCCTGGCTGTGGGGCCGGCCGAACTCGCGTGCCAGGCGGTACAGCAGGCTGGCGACCCGTTCAGGGGCACTGTACGCGCTGACCGTGGCGGTCCAGGCCTGCGCCTCGAAGAGGCGGGCGGCCATCAGGCGGATGAGTTTCATCGCGAGTTCCGGCTTGCTGCTGAGCAGTTTCTGCAGTTCCGCGCGCGGCAGGACGATGAGGGTGGTGCGTTCGAGCGCTTCGGCCTGGGTGGGGCGGCGTTCTTCGGGTTGCAGCAGCAGTTCACCGAAGGTGTCGTGCTGCCCGATCACGCCGAGAATAGCTTCCTTGCCGTTGGGAAAGAGCTTGCTGATCTTGACCAGACCGCTGCGTACGAAGTACAGGGCGTCCGCGGGGTCGTCCATGCGGTAGACGACCTCGCCGGGCTGGTAGGAGCGGTAGGGCGTGCTGGCCGCCACCTGCTCCAGTTCGGCAAGTTCAAGGTCGGCGAAGAGCTCCGTGCGCTTGAGATGCCAGACCAGGCTTGGGTAGTTCATGATTCTTCCCACCATACCTGAAAAACACTGCTGTGGCCGCGTGCCGGGTGTGTTCCCCCTATCCGGACGGCATGACCGTCTGGTCAACTGCGTGCTGGTGCGCGCCGGGCAATCGCAGCGTGGCACACATGACATTCGCACCGGAAGGATTTATACTCAGTTCAACTAACAGTGCCGGGTGGCGTCCTCCTGCGGACGAACCCCCCACAAGGAGGACACACGAATGCCCACCTACAAAGCCCCGCTGCGTGACATCAAGTTCCTGATGAACGAACTTCTCGGCGCCCCCGCCGAGCTCAGCAAGATGCCCTACTACGCCCAGAACGAGACAGCCGACGCGGACCTGATGGAACAGGTCCTCGACGAGGCCGCCCGCTTCGTGGAAACCGAACTCGTCCCGCTGAACGTCGTGGGGGACCGCGAAGGCTGCACCCGCCTGGACGACGGCGAGGTCCGCACCCCCACCGGCTTCAAGGCCGCCTACAGGAAATACCGCGAGGCCGGCTGGCCCGCCCTGGACGCCGACCCCACCTACGGCGGTCAGGGCATGCCCCACCTGATCAGCAACGTCCTGGTCGAACTGATGAACAGCGCCAACGTCGCCTGGAGCATGTACCCCGGCCTGAGCCACGGCGCCTACAGCGCCCTACATGCCGTGGGCAGCCAGGAACTCAAGGACCTGTACCTGCCCAAACTGGTCAGCGGTGAATGGACCGGCACCATGTGCCTCACCGAACCCCACGCCGGCACCGACCTGGGCATCATCCGCACCAAGGCGACCGACAACGGCGACGGCACCTACGCCATCACCGGCACCAAGATCTTCATCAGCGCCGGCGAGCACGACATGGCCGACAACATCCTGCACCTCGTCCTGGCCCGCCTGGAAGGCAGCCCCCAGGGCACGAAGGGCATCAGCCTGTTCCTCGTTCCCAAGTACCTGCCCACCGACGCCGGGCAGCCCGGCGAGCGCAACGGCGTGGTCTGCGGTTCGCTGGAGCACAAGATGGGCATCAACGGCAATGCCACCGCTGTCCTGAACTTCGATCAGGCCAAAGGCTGGCTCGTTGGCGAGATCAACAAGGGCATGAACCACATGTTCATCATGATGAACGCGGCCCGCCTCGGCACCGGCCTGCAGGGCCTTGGGATTGGCGAGGTCGCCTACCAGAACGCCCTGAACTACGCCAGGGACCGGCTTCAGATGCGGCACGAACCGCGCGTGAACCCGGCCGAGCAGGCCGACCCGATCATCGTGCATCCCGACGTGCGCCGCATGCTCCTGACCGGTAAGGCCTATACCGAAGCCGGCCGCGCCCTGGCCATGTGGCTCGCCCTGAGCCTGGACACCGAACACCATCACCCCGATGAGCAGGCCCGCAGGGAAGCCGCCGACCTCGTCGCGCTGCTGACGCCCATCGCCAAGGCCTTCATGACCGACAACGGCTTTGCCATCGCGGTCCAGAGCCAGCAGGTGTACGGCGGGCACGGCTACATCAAGGAGTGGGGCATGGAGCAGTTCGTGCGTGACGCCCGCATCGGGCAGATCTACGAAGGCACCAACGGCATTCAGGCCCTCGACCTGCTCGGCCGCAAGGTCCTCATGGACGGCGGCAAGAAACTCCAGAAACTCGCCGGCACCCTCCAGACGTTTGTCGAGGAGCACGAAGGCGACGAGGCCATCGGCGAATACGTCAACCAGCTGGGCAAGGCCGCCCAGCAGCTGGGCAGCCTCACCATGGTGATCGGGCAGAAAGCCATGCAGGACGGCGGCGCCGACGAGGTGAACGCCGCCGCGGTGGACTACCTGCGTTTCTTCGGGCATGTCGTGTACGGCTACCTGTGGGCCCGCATGGCCAGGGTGGCCCAGGACCGCATCGACGCCGGGCAGGACAAGGACGGCTTCTACCTCAGCAAGGTGCAGACCGCGAAGTTCTACTTCGCCCGGCTGTTCCCTGAAACCAAGGCGCTGGCCGCCACGATCAAGGCCGGGAACGAAAGCCTTGCCGTGGACGACAAAGCCGTTTTCGGTTGGGAAAAGGCGCTCGTCGGCGCCTGACCACCCGGCCCCAGGGAGCCCGCCTTGCGGTGGGCTTTTTTCCTGCCTGAAGTTGTACGCGCCGCTCCTCCGTTCTCAGGGGAGCGGGCCGGGCAGAGGGCGGAAGGCAGGTGAACGTGCGGCACATCCGGCAGCGCGCGAGCACAATGGGTGGTATATGTAGTTCTCATGAAGAAACTGACGGTTGGCCTGCTCCTTCTCGCCTCTGTGACGCTGGCGTCCTGCGCCCCGAAATACACCGCGGCAACAGCCAAGCCCATCAATGAGATGAGCTGCGCGGAAATTAAGGACGAACTGGGCAAACTCGCCACCATCCGCACCCAGGCGCAGGACAAGAGCGGAGTCAGCAAGGAAAACATCCTGTTCGTCCTGTTCTTCTGGCCCGGCGCCGTCGTGAACGAAATGGACAACCGCGACGTGATCGCCAAGGTCGACGCCCGCTCCGCGGAACTCGTCAAGGCGCAGAGCGCCAAAGGCTGCCCCGCCAACTGACCCCCGCAGAGGGAAAAGACCCACTCCAGTGCGGAGTGGGTCTTTGTGTTCTGGTGGAGCTGAGGGGATTCGAACCCCTGACCTTCTGAATGCCATTCAGACGCGCTCCCAACTGCGCCACAGCCCCTGACGTTCCCAGCAGGGCTCAGGGAATGTAGCACCCGGCGGGCCTCGTGTAAACAACCGGCCGGCAGCGACAAGGTGCACGGATCCGGCGCGTCCCGCTCCATCCGCGCTACCCTGTCGGGTATGTCGGACGCTTTACTAACGCTGGAAATCGAGAAACTTGTTGCGGGGGGGCTGGGGCTCGCCCGGGATGAGTCCGGCGTGGTGCTGGTCCGCGGTGCGCTGCCCGGCGAGCAGGTCACCGCCCGGATACGCGCCGGGAAAGGCGTACGCCAGGGGGTCACGGCAGAGGTTCTGCGCCGCAGCCCGGACCGTGTGGACGGCCCGGAACTGCCCACGGCGGACCTCGCGCACGCCACGTACGACGCGCAACTGCACTTCAAGCGCAGTTTCGTGGAAGAAGCCCTGAGCCGCATCGCCAAGGTCCGGCACGGCGTGGCCGCCACCGTGCCCAGCCCTCAGGCCTGGGGCTACCGCAACACCGCCCAGTACCTCGTGACGCCCCGGGGCCTTGCGTACCGTGAGCGGCGCGGCAGCGAGCCGCTGGTGGTGCAGCGCGACCCGCTGGTGATGGCGCAGATTCAGGCGGTCATGGACCGCGTGAACCCGGAGCTGCTGGACCCCGCCACGGAAGTCGCCTTCCGCGCCAGCCGCCTGACCGGCGAGGTGGTCGCGGCACTGATCGGGGCCGGGGAACCCCGGCAGTACCTGCGGGCCAGTGATCACCTGATGGATTCCGGCGTGGTCGGCGTGAGTCTTGCGCAGCCGGCCGGGCGGCGCTTCAGTGCCGGTGTCCGCCTGATTGCCGGTGAGAGTGAGATCCGCGAGCAGTTCGGGCAGGTGCAGGTCAGCGTGTCTGCCACGGGGTTCGCGCAGGTGAACCCCGAAGCGGCCGGCCTGGCGTACCTCCGCGCGGCGCAGCTGGCCGGCCAGGGCGAGCACGCCGTGGACCTGTACGGTGGGGCGGGCGCCATCGGGCGCCACCTCGCTCCGAACTTCCGCCGGGTGACCGTGCTGGACGCGGCGCCCGAGGCGCTGGCCCGCGGCCGGCAGGACGTGGCGCAGAGCGGGGAGAAGAACGTGACGTTCCGCAACGGGGACGCCGCCCGGTTCAGTGAACTGGGCACCGACGTGATTGTCGTGGACCCGCCCCGCGCCGGGCTGGAGGAGGGGGCCCGGGAGCACATTCACACGAGCACGGCGGACCGTCTCGTGTACGTTTCGTGCGACCCGGCCACGTGGGCGCGGGACGTGGGCGACCTGGTGCGGCGCGGCTGGAAGCTCGGCGAGGTCATCCCGCATGACTTCTACCCGCAGACCAGCCACGTGGAGATCGTCAGCGTCCTGAACCGCTGACCTCTGCCCAGGGACGGCCTCACACAAGTTGCTGTGAGGCCACTCTTCATGAACGTCACCAGACGCGGGGTCCTGTCCGCCTGCCGGCCAGGGCGCGCTAGGCTGCGCCCCGTGAAGGTTCTGCGCCTGCTTCTGTGTCTGCCTCTACTGTCTGCCTGCCAGGACCCGCAGGCCCGCCGGGACACCGCGGCGCTTCAGGCGCGCGTGGCGACCCTGGAAACGCAACTCAGGACCATGCAGGCGGCCCCGCCTAGTGACGCGCGCACCGTGACGGCCAGCGCCGCCGCGCAGAACTGCGCCAACAGCCTCACCCGCTCGCTGGAAACCTTCCGGCAGAACAGCCTGGATGACCGTTACCCCACGCCCGCCGAACTGCAGCTGCCCACCGAATGCGTGGACCTGCACGTGAACTGGGTGCAGCGCAGCAACCGCGCGTACACCTTCACGGTCGCCGACGAACGCAACCGCGAACTGGCCCGGCAGAGCAGCAGCTCCAGTGGCTCCTGAGCGGCACCCTCAGCCGGGCCCCACACCGCGCGCCCCGCCGACCGGACCGTCCCGGCGGTCCTCCTGCAGCGCAATGCCGAAAGTGGTGACGCGGCTGCCCTTGAACCCCACCACGAGCGCCCAGACCAACCCGGGCGCACCCTCAAAGGTGGCGCTGCGCACGTAGAACACCTCGCCGTCACGCGTGAAGGTCCGCTCCTGCACCACCTGCTCCTCAGCGCCGTACTGCCGGACGCCCTGCTCGCGGAACGCCTGGAACGCCTCCAATGAACCCCACTGCCTGCGCACGTCGGCGCTGAACGCCCCCCACAGGCCCAGCAGCCGCACGGCGTAGAAGTCCCGCAGCAGCGCCCGGCCGCGCGTCAGCGCGCTCTGCTCGGCCACGGCCGTGGCTGTCGGCCGCGGGGGCGCAGGGCGCGGCGGCGGGGCCGACAGCGCGCCGCCCAGCAGACAGATTCCCAGCATCAGCCCCCGCAGTGACGTCTTCATGCATCACGGTACGCCCCGTCTGCCCCGGCGTGCTGTCAGCCCGGCAACGATTCGGCCAGCAGCGCCTCGATGACGGCCGCCACGCCGTCCTCATCGTTCGTAAAGGTCACCTCACCGGCCGCGGCCCGCGCCTCTGCACCGGCGTTCCCCATCGCCACGCCGCGCCCGGCCCAGGCCAGCATTTCCACGTCGTTCGGCGCGTCACCGAACGCCAGCACCTCCGTCCGGGCGACCCCCAGGTGCGTGCACAGCCGCTCGAGCCCCCACGCCTTGCTGACCCCCTCGGCCAGCACCTCCAGGAACGGCGCGCCCGAATGCGTCACCGCGAAGCCCGGCAGCTTCAGCGCCTGCACCTCGGGCAACAGCCCGGCCGGCGAGAGGGCCGGGTGCCGCACGATGAACTTCAGGCTCGGCTCGGCCAGCACGTCCTCCAGCGGCAGGGCGTCCATCTCGTGGGGCCAGCGTTTGTGATCCTCGAACTGCGCAATGTCCGCGTACCCGGCCTGCGCGGCGAACACCTCCCCGCCCCGCCTGACCGACACGAACAGCAGTCCCGGTACGCGCGCCGCCAGGGCCCGCGCCAGCGCCCGCTGCGCCCCGACGGTCACGTGCGCCTCGAACAGGGTCTCCCCGGTGCTCAGGTGAACGCCGTGCGCGCCGTTGCCGCACAGCGCCCAGCCTGTGAATCCCGCCGCGTCCGCAATGAGGCGCAACCCCCGCGGCTGCCGCGCCGTGACCGGCACCACGTGCACGCCCGCCGCGCGCGCGGCGTCCAGTGCCGCCCGGGTGCGCGCGCTGACCCTCAGGTCGCTGCGCAGCAGGGTGCCGTCCAGGTCCGTGGCAATCAGCCGGACGCTCACCCGCGCGCCTCCAGCACCACGACCGCCGAGGCGTGCTCCTTGGTGTGCGTGAGGGTCAGATGCGCCACCCACCCGCGCGCCTGCATCTCCGCGGCAATCCCCGGCGCGTAGCCCAGAACGGGCGGCGCGAACGGGAAGGGACCGTCCGGGGTGCGCTCGCGCTCCACCCAGACGTCCCGCCAGCCGTGCGGGCGCGGCCAGACCTTCTGAAACGCTTCTTTCGCCGCAAAGCGCGCCGCGAGGCTCGGGGCAGGGTCCTGCAGGCGGGCGCAGTACGCGAGTTCGGTGGGGGCGAACAGCTTCTCCGCGCGTCTGCCTTCGCGCTCCAGCATGCGCCGGATGCGGCTGATCTCGATCAGGTCGTGGCCCACGGCGACAATCATGCCCGGCAGGATAGCCTGCACCGGCCGCCAGGCGGCGCGAGAACGCCTTATCTTGCAGGGCGTGACTCCCGCTGCCGAGCCGCTCTTCCCGGACCTGCGCCTGCCCACCATTGCCGCTGCGCTGCGCGACGCGCGGCCCCTGTGGACAGCGCTGGGCGTCACGCGCGTGCGCGTCTTCGGGTCGGTGGCGCGCGGCGAGGCCGGGACGAACAGCGACATAGACCTGCTCGTGGATTTTCTGCCCAACGGGCCACGGGGCCTGCTGGACCTGATGCGCGCCCGCGACGTGTTCGAAGGCGTGCTGAACCGCCGGGTGGACGTGCTGACCGAGGCGGCGCTGCGCCCACCGCTGCGCGGGGAGATTCTGCTTGACGCCGTGGACGTCATGCAGGTGCCGGACCCCCCACCCCGCACGCACCGGGCGAAACGCTGGCGCTGGCGGGTGTTCGACCTGCTGGCCGCGGTGGACCGCATCACGGCGTTCACGGACGGCCACTCACTGACCACCTTCGAGCGGGACGAGGCCGTGCGCGACGCGGTGCTGCACAACCTGACCCGGCTGGGGGAAACCACGAAGTTCATTCCGCAGTCCGTGCAGGACCGCGCGCCGCAGATTCCCTGGGCGCTGCTGCGCGACATCCGCAACACCGTGGCGCACGATTACTTCGGAATCGAGCCGGCGCTCATCTGGCACACCGCGCGGGTGGAACTCCCGGCGGTGCGGCCGCTGTTGCAGGCCCTGGCCGACGCCGCGGCAGACGACACGCCCGGCGCTCAGGCCGGGCGGTCCTGAACAGCGGACGCTGGAGGGGACCGGTCAGGTGGGCAGCGCGCGCAGCAGCAGCGCCGCTTCCTCCGCACCGCGCGGCGTGACGTAGAAGAACGCCAGGGCCAGCGCGATGTACACCGCGAGCAGCAGCACCCCCTCGAACCAGGTGGTTTCGCCGTCCTTGGTGACGCTCGTCACGATGAGCGCCACGGCGATGATGGCAATCAGTTCCAGCGGTGAGCTGAACACCAGGTCCATGGGGTGGCCCAGCAGCGCCCCGATGATGACCAGCAGCGGCGCGGTAAGCAGCGCCACCTGAATCGTCGCGCCCAGCCCGATGTTCACGGCGAGGTCCATCTGGCCCTTGCGGGCGAAGTAGACCGCCGCGAGGTACTCCGCGAAGTTCCCCACCACCGCGAGCACGATGATCCCCAGGAAGAACTCACTGAGGCCCAGCGTGCTCGCGGTGGCCTCGAGCGCGCCGGACAGCATCTCGGATTCCAGGGCGATCAGGGCGGTGCCGCCCAGCAGCACCCCCAGCGCGACCGGCAGCGACCAGGGTTTCGCCGGACCGTGGCCGTGGCCTGCCTCACCTTCCGGCGCCGCGAACACGTCCTTGTGCGTCACCAGGGTGTACACCAGGTTCAGGAGGTACACCACGATCAGCAGGATCGCCACGCCGATGCTCAGGCGTTCATCCAGGTTGGCGCGCGTGCCCGCCTCGGTCGCGAAGCCCGGCAGCTGCTCGGTGTAATCGAAGATCGCCGGGAGGGTCAGCGTGATGACCGTGAGGAACAGCATCGCGGACAGCTGCCCGGCGTTCGCGGCGTTGAAGCGCTGCCGCGCGCCGCTGCGCGCAAATCCCGCCGCAACAATCGCCAGGCCCAGGCCCAGCAGCGCGTTCCCGATGATCGACCCGGTGATCTGCGCCTTGACGACCTGCACGTTCCCACTCATCAGGATGAAGATTGCGATGATCAGCTCGGCCATGTTGCCGAAGGTGACGTTCAGCAGCCCGCCGATGGCCGGCCCGGCGTGCACGGCGACATGCTCGGTCGCCTTGCGCAGCCAGTCGGCCAGCGGCACGATCGCCAGGACCGCCGTCACGAACACCCACAGCGGAGGCGCGTGCAGCACGTACTCCAGCAGCAGGCTGATGGGGAGAAAGGCCAGCAGCACATTCATGAACATGAGCGCAGTGTAAGGGCCGCCGCGCCGCGCCGCTCCGGCCTTTCACTTCACGCTTGGCCGGCCGCGCTTCAGGTCCAGGTGAGGGCCGAGCGGGCCTGCCAGTACTGCTCAGGCGGCTGGGCCAGGGGCGCTGTGAGGGCCGCGGCGTTCACGCGCAGGGGCAGCGCCGCGAGGTTCTGCGCGAGCTGCTCCGGGGTGACAGCTCCGCTGAGCACCACGTCGGCCCAGGGGTGCGCGAGTGCCGCGCCGAGCGCCACGGCGTCCGGCGTGACCCCCAGCGCGCGGGCGGCGCCGGCCAGCTCGGGGGGCACGTCACCCCGGCCGGTCAGGCCGCGCGCACTCAGGCGGCCATTCGCCACGCCTTCTTTCACCACGACCGTCCACCCGGCGGCGTGCGCCTCCGCAAGCGCCTCTCCTGCCGAGGGGTCCAGCAGGTTCCAGGTGGCCTGCACCGCCCGGAACGGATTCACGCCGTTCACCTGCGCGGCCAGTGCCCGGCGCACGGTATCGGCCTGCCGCGGCCCGCTGGTGCTCAGGCCCACCCGCACGCCTGCGGCCGCAAGCTCCGCGAGGCGTGCCAGAACCGCCGTGTCCTCCAGCACCCCGGAGTCCGGCGTGGCGGAGTGAATCAGGTACACGTGCGGAGCGCGGCCCAGCGCCTCCAGGGTTTCGGGCCACTGCCGCGTGAGGGTCGGGAGGTCGTGGGTTTTCACCTCGTGCGTCGGCGCGTCGGCGCGCCACCCGGCCACGTACGTGTACCCCCACTTGCTGCCGGTGACGGCGTCCGCAGGCCCCCGCTCCCGCAGCCACCCGCCCAGGAAGGCCTCTGCGAGGCCGTAGCTGCGCGCCGCGTCGAAGTACCGCACGCCCGCACCGTACGCGGCGTCCAGGACCGCGCACGTCTGCGCGCGCAGGTCGTCCACGCCCTTGCCGGGGAGATCCCCGTGGTGCCCCAGATTGAGGTACCCCGGGCGGCCCAGCGCGGCCAGTCCAAGGCCCAGCCGGGCCGCCCCGGGCGGCAGCAGCGGAGCGGAAAAGAGGGGAGAGGTCATGCGTTCATTGTGGCGCGCCGCCGCCCGTCTGCCAGCGCGTCATTCGCCGGGAGGCTCAGGCTGGCCGTAAGGTCCAGCGGTCCGGGCCGCTCAGCCGCCCTGAATGACCGCTTCCGCCTCGATCTCCACCAGGTGCAGCGGGTCAATCAGCGCGGCCACCTGCACCATCGTCGTGGCCGGGCGGATCTCGCCGAACACCTCGCCGTGCGCGCGGCCCACCTCGGCCCAGCGCGTGATGTCGGTCACGTAGATGCGCGTGCGGACCACGTCTTCCAGGCGGGCCCCGGCGGTGCTCAGCGCCTGGCGGATGATGCCCAGCGCCGCGCGGGTCTGCTCGGCCGCGTCGCCCTCACCGACCACCTCGCCGTTCACGGTGGCGGTCGTGCCGCTGACGTGCACCACCTGCCCCACCTTCACCGCGCGCGAGTACCCGATCTGGCCCTCCCAGGGGCTGCCGCTGCTGATGTTCTGCCGCATGCCCCAGCGTAGGTGCCCTGCCGGGGGCGGGGCACGCCGCTCGTCTGGACGCCCGGTGTGACGCGCCGCGTGACACCCGCCACCCCCGGTCAGTGGCCGTACAGTTCGCCGGTGCGGGGCGCCAGGGTCCAGTCCGTGACCTGCCAGCCTCCCGCGCGCCGGGCGAGATTCACGGTCAGTGTGAAGCGCTCCCCGGAGACGTACTCACTGTCCGTCTTCGCGTCCGTGAACCCCACCGTGGTGGTCAGCACCGCCTGGGCCTGCGTGGCCGTGTCCCGGGTCAGGCGCACGCTGCTGAACGTGAAGTTCCCCAGCTCGCGCAGCGGGAAGTCGAGTTCGGCTTCCAGCGGCACCAGCCACGGCTCTGCCCGGGTGACCGCCGCGTCTAGGCGGCGCTGCACCTCGGCGCGCTGCGCATCGGTGCGGTTCACGTTCCGGTACTGCGACGCCACGTGCTGCGCCACGGCACTCAGGTCACTCACGAGGCGCGCCGTGAGCGCCAGCGGATCATCCTTCAGCTCAGTCAGGCCCGCGGCCGACACCCGGTACGGCACGAAGCGCACGCTGCCGCTGCGTTCGTCACGGATCAGCGCGTCGTCGCGGCCACCCGCCCGGCGCACCGCCACGTCCGGCGACACCCGCAACTCCGCGGTCCCGGAGCCGTCGCGGGTCACAGGGACGCTCAGCAGCGCGCGGCCCGCCACGACCTGTCCCCCCTGCGGCCGGTACAGCCGCAGCTGCGCGCCGCCCGGTCCCACCACCACGGCAAGGTACTCGCGGGTACCCGGCGCGCTGAACGACCCGCCGATCCCGCGGCGGGCCGCGCCCGGCGCGGCGCCCGCCCGGGTGGGCCAGTCCCACAGCCCGAAATCCGACAGGTCGCGCTGCACGTCCGGTCCGTAGTTCGCCAGCCACGCCCGGTACGGCTGCGCCAGCCCCTGCGCCCACGTGTCGGCCGCGGCGGCGCCCTGCGTGACCACGCGCGTGGCGTAGTTCACCAGCACGCCGCCGCTGAAGGGCTCTGCGGTGGTCATGTCCCGCGCGTAGGCCCCCATGAATGCCGGGAAGGCCCGGGTGTTCTCCACGTACGCGCCGTTCAGGAACGAGTACACCACCGGCAGCGGCGCACTCTCCGCGAAACTCATGCCGTACCCGTACGCGAAGCGCCAGTCGGCCCCCACCAGTTCCAGGGGACCTTTGCCGTCCAGCTGAACAGCACCCAGCGTCTCACTGTGCGCGCTGAACGCCGTCAGCAGTTTGCGGGGCGGGCGGCTGAGCGAGTAGAGCGTGTGTGTGAAACAGCAGTGCGCGCCGCCGGAGAACCCGGCCAGCAGCACTTCCGGCACGCCGTCGCCCGTCACGTCCCGGCAGAAGTCCACGCTGACCATGGTGTCCTCCACGGCCGCGTAGGTCACGCCGCCCCGCACGAGGCTCACGCGGTCCAACGGGTCCTCGAACCCATTTTCCTGCGTGCGGACGGTATACGCGCCGCACGCGCCGAGCGTGGTCTTCACCGGCGCCAGGCGCGCCTGGGCGTGGGCGGGCGGCAGCAGGGCGGGCAGCAGCAGGGTCAGGGCCTTCAGGATGACGCGATTCATACGGACCTCCGGTGAACCAGGCAAGTGCCTCATCTTCCCTGGTCCGGACACCTGTGACCAGCCTGACTGTTCGGGCCGGCGCGGGCGGGTGTACACTCCAGGCAGTCACCAGGGGTGCCGGGCAGTGCGTCCGGCTGAGAGAACACCGTGTTCAACCCTAGGAACCTGATCTGGTTCATGCCAGCGGAGGGAGCGTGACGGGTGCCGAAACGTTTGTCGTGTTTCGCCCCCCTCCGGCGCCGGAGGGGGGCGTTGTCGTTCTTGCCAAAGACCTGACCTGAAGCTCTGCCGCAGCGGGCGTTCGCGCCGCTGCCCTGAATCCGGCCGCGCCCCTGCGCGCCCGGCGGCCCTGACCTGTGCCCACGGAGGCCCCATGACCACCCTGACCCCACCCCTGACCACCCTTGATCCTGACCTCACCGCGCCCTTCCCCAACAGCGAGAAGGTCTACCTGACCGGCACCCTGCACGCCGGTGTGCGCGTACCGGCCCGCCGCATCCGGCAGTCACCCACGCTCGAACGCGTGGCCGACCTGACCCGGGCCGTGCCGAACCCGGCCGTGCTGGTGCCGGACACCAGTGGGCCGTACACCGACCCGCACGTGACCGTGGATCTGCGCGCCGGTCTGGGGCACGCCCGCCCCTGGCTGGCCGGGGACACGCGCCTGGAGGTGCAGGCGGCGCGGCACCATCCGGCCCTGGACGCGAGCGGCCCGCTGCCGTTCCCGCGCGTGCCCCGCCCGTACCGCGCCCGACCCGGCGCGCAGATCACGCAGCTGCAGGCCGCGCAGCGGGGGGAGATCACTCCCGAGATGGAATTCGTGGCGCTGCGCGAACAGTTGCGTCAGGAGGCTGGTTTTGACCTGACGCACCAGCACCCCGGGCAGAGTTTCGGTGCGGCCATCCCGCGCGAGATCACGCCGGAGTTCGTGCGCTCGGAAGTCGCGCGCGGGCGCGCCGTGATCCCCGCGAACATCAACCACCCGGAACTGGAACCCACCATCATCGGGCGGAACTTCCGCGTGAAGATCAACGCGAACCTGGGCACCAGCATCGTCACGAGCTCCATTGAGGAGGAGGTCGGGAAGATGATCTGGGCCACCCGCTGGGGTGCAGACACCATCATGGACCTCAGTACCGGCCGGCACATCCACCCCACCCGCGAGTGGCTCATCCGCGGCAGTGCCGTTCCGGTCGGCACCGTTCCGATCTACCAGGCCCTGGAGAAGGTGGGCGGCGTGGCCGAGGACCTCACCTGGGACGTGTACCGCGACACGCTGATCGAGCAGGCCGAGCAGGGCGTGGATTACATGACCGTGCACGCCGGGGTGCGCCTCGCGCACCTGCCGCTGACGGCCCGGCGCCGCACGGGGATCGTGTCGCGTGGCGGCAGCATCCTCGCCAAGTGGTGCCTCTCGCACCACCAGGAGAACTTCCTGTACACGCACTTCGCGGAGATCTGCGAACTGCTCGCCGCGTACGACGTGACCTTCAGTCTCGGGGACGGCCTGCGGCCCGGCAGCATCGAGGATGCCAACGACGCCGCGCAGTTCGCGGAACTGGACACCCTCGGTGAACTCACCCGCGTCGCGTGGGCCCACGGCGTGCAGACCATGATCGAGGGGCCCGGGCACGTGCCCATGCAGCTGATCCGCGAGAACATGACCCGGCAGCTGGACACCTGCCAGGAAGCGCCGTTCTACACCCTGGGGCCACTCACGACCGACATCGCCCCGGGGTACGACCACATCACCTCCGCGATCGGCGCCGCGCAGATCGCGTGGTACGGCACCGCCATGCTCTGCTACGTCACGCCGCGCGAACACCTGGGGCTCCCGGACCGGCAGGACGTCCGCGACGGCGTGATCGCCTACCGCATCGCCGCGCACGCCGCGGACCTCGCCAAGGGCCACCCCGGCGCGCAGGCCCGCGACAACGCCCTGAGCCGGGCGCGGTTCGAGTTCCGCTGGGAAGACCAGTTCAACCTGTCCCTCGACCCGTTCAAGGCCCGCGCCCTGCACGACGAGACCCTGCCGGCCGACGCGGCGAAGACGGCGCACTTCTGCTCCATGTGCGGTCCGCACTTCTGCTCCATGAAACTCAGTCAGGACCTGCGCGCCCCCGAGGTGCTGGCCGGCCTGGAAGCGAAAGCCCGCGAGTTCCGCGCGCTGGGCGGCGAGGTGTACGTGCCCCGGCCGGAAGTGGACGCGTGACGCTCGGCCGGCTGTACCTCGTCGCCACCCCCCGCCCCGGGCAGCCGGTCACGGACTTCCTGGCGCGCGTGCAGGCCGCGCTCGACGGCGGCGTGGACACCCTGCAGCTGCGCTGCAAGGCCGACACCGCCCACGGAGAGGCCCGGGCGTACATCACGCTGGGCGAGCAGGTCGCCGCACTTGCCCGCGCGCGCGGCGTGCCCTTCTTCATCAACGACCGCGTGGACGTCGCCGCCGCGTGCGGCGCGGACGGCGTGCACCTGGGCCAGGGGGACCTGCCGCCCGCCTGGGCACGCACGCTTGCGCCGCACCTGCTGATCGGCCGCAGCACCCACGCGCCCGCCCAGGCGCAGGCCGCCGTGAGCGAATCGCCCGCCTACCTCGCGGCCGGGCCGGTGCACGCCACGCCCACCAAACCCGGGCGTGCCCCGGCCGGGCTGGCGTACGTGCGGCAGGTCGCGGCGCTGCGCCCCCCACTGCCGTGGTACGCCATCGGCGGCATTGACGCCTCGAACATCCACGAGGTGCTCGCGGCGGGCGCGACCCGCGTGGCCGTGGTGCGCGCCGTCCTGGACGCCCCGGACCCCGCGGTGGCCGCGCAGGAGCTGCTGGGCGCCCTGCAGGCGGTGAGCGCGTGAGCGCCCCCACGCTCAGCGTGAACGGCGAGCTGCACCCTCTGCGGCCAGGCCTGACCCTGCTGACCCTGCTGCGCGACCTGGGCGTCGACCCGGCGCGCGTGGCGGTCGCCGTGAACAACGACTTCTACCCCGGCGCGCGCGTGCCGGACCGCAGCCTGGAGGACCACGATGTCATTGAAATTGTCCGCATCATCGGCGGAGGCTGACATGCCCGCCGACCCGTTGACGCTGGGCGGCCGGACCTTCACGTCACGGCTGATGACCGGCACCGGCAAGTACACCGATTTCGGCGTGATGCGTGAAGTCATCGCCGCGAGTGGCGCGCAGATCGTGACCGTCGCCATCCGGCGCGTGGAACTGAACGCCCCCGGCCACAGCGGCCTGCTCGACGCCCTGAACTGGGACGCCCTGCAGCTCCTGCCGAACACGGCCGGGTGCCGGACGGCCGACGAGGCGCTGCGCGTGGCCCGCCTGGCGCGCGCCGCGACCGGCGTGTCCTGGATCAAGCTGGAGGTCATTCCGGACGCCCGGTACCTGCTGCCCGACCCGGTGGGCACCCTGCGCGCCGCCGAGGCCCTGGCCGCGGACGGTTTCACGGTGCTGCCGTACGTGCAGGCGGACGCCGTGCTCGCACGCGCGCTCGAAGCTGCGGGCTGCGCGGCCGTGATGCCGTTGGCCAGCCCGATCGGGTCCGGCCGGGGCCTGCGCGCTCCGGAACTGCTGCGGACGGTGCTGGACGGCGCGCGCGTGCCGGTCGTGGTGGACGCGGGCCTGGGCGTGCCCAGCGACGCGGCGCAGGCGCTGGAACTCGGCGCGGACGCCGTGCTCGTGAACACCGCCCTGGCCGAAGCCCGCGATCCGGTCGGGATGGCCCGGGCGTTCGCGCTGGGCGTGCAGGCGGGGCGCGCGGCCTTCCTGGCGGGCCGCATGGCGCCGCGGGCGCACGCCAGTCCCAGCAGTCCCGTCTCCGGGGTGGTGGCCCTGCCCGACCCGGAGGTGCCCGTGTGAACCGCACGTGGGAGGTCGTCGTGGTGGGCGGCGGCCTGATCGGCGCGCTCGTGGCGTTCACGCTGCGCCGCGCCGGCGCCCGTGTGCTGGTGCTCGACGCAGACCGGCCGGGCGCCGCGTGGCGGGCCGCGGCGGGGCTGCTCAGCCCGGACGGTGAGCGGCTGGCCGGCACGCCCCTGCAGGCCGACGCCCTGGACGGCCTGCGCCGCTGGCCCGCGCTCGCCGCGGACCTGGAACGCGGGAGTGGAGCGTCGGTTCACCTGCGTTCCGGCGTGCGGCGCCTGCAGCGTGGCGGCGGCGCGCAGGTCACGCCAGGGGAGGGGACCCTGCACCCGCCGTCCGTGGTGCGCGCCGCCCGGCAGGGGCTGGAAGTCGTGCCTGCGCGCGTGTACGGCCTGCGCCCTGAACGCGGCTCGGTGCGCGTGCAGGCAGACACCGGCGAGTGGCGCGCCGCGCAGGTGGTCCTGGCGGCCGGCGTGTGGAGCGCGGCGTTCGGCGTGGCGGTGCAGCCGCAGCAGGGGCAGGCGCTCCTGCTGCGGCACGCCGGCCCGCTGGAGGCGGTGTTCGGTCCGTCCGGGCGGGGTTTCGCCCGGTACGCCCTGTCCCGCCCGGACGGGCTGTACGTGGGGGCCACCGCCCGCGCCACCTGGGCGGCCGACCCAGACCGGCAGGCGGCGCGCTGGCTGCGCGGCGCCACGCAGCAGCTGGTGCCGGGGGCCGCGCAGGCGCCGCTCGCCGCGCACCTTGTGGGTCTGCGCCCCGTCACGCCGGACGGTCTGCCCCGGGTCGGACCGCACCCCGCGCTGCCTGGCGTGACGGTCGCTGCCGGGCACGGGCGGCACGGGGCGCTGCTGGCCCCGGTCACGGCGGCACGCGTCCTGTCGCTCGTTCAGGCGCAGGTGAGCTCGTGAGCGTTCCGGTGGCCCTGAGCGTCGCCGGGTCGGACTCCGGGGGCGGCGCGGGCATCCAGGCGGACCTGAAGACCTTTGAGGCGCACGGCGTGTACGGCGCGAGTGTTCTGACGGTGATTACCGCGCAGAACACCCGCGGTGTGCAGGCGGTCCACACGCTGTCCCCGGCGCTGGTGGCGGCGCAGCTGCGCTCGGTGCTGGATGACTTTCCGGTGGCGGCCGTGAAGACAGGCGCGCTGGGCAGCCCCGGCGTGATCCGCGCGGTGGCGCAGGCGCTGCGCGGCACGCGCCTGCCCCTGATCGTGGATCCGGTGATGCTCGCCAAGAGCGGCGACGCGCTGCTGGAGCCCGAGGCGCTGGACGTTCTGATTCACGACCTGTTGCCCCTGGCGACGCTCGTGACGCCGAACGTGCCGGAGTGGGCGGCGCTGCGCGCGGCGGGCGCGCCGGAGCACCTGCCGCTGCTGCTCAAGGGCGGGCACGCGCCGGGCGATACGGTCACGGACGAACTGCGCGCGGGGTCCCATCAGTTCACCCTGGCCGCGCCCCGGCAGAAGACGCGGCATACGCACGGCACCGGCTGCACCCTTTCGGCGGCAATCACGGCGAACCTGGCGCGCGGGCGGGCGCTGCCGGACGCGGTGCGCGCCGCGCATGGGTACCTGCAGGCGGCGCTGCGTCACGCACCGGGTCTGGGTGCGGGGCACGGCCCGCTCGGGCACCGGGCGGCCGCAGCGGCGGGGCAGACCGCAGAACGCTGAGTGCCTGTAACGGCACCGGCACTCCACCCGGCAGAGGTGCGGGGGCCGGTGCCGTTCTGTCCGTGGGCGAGTGCGGGGGCCGCCTGCAACCCACACCACACCCTGCCTAACGCTCGTTAGGTACACTGGGGCAAGCTCACCCCTGGAGGTTGCCCCCATGACCCAACCCACCCCCACCCAACCCGGCCTGACCCCCGGCGAGACAGCCGGGCAGCACGCAGCGTTCGAGGCCCGCATCGCGCGCGGCGAGAAGATCGAGCCCGGCGACTGGATGCCCGCCGAGTACCGCCGCCAGCTGATCCGCATGATCAGCCAGCACGCCCACAGCGAAGTGGTCGGCATGCTGCCTGAAGGCGAGTGGATCACCCGCGCCCCCACCCTGAAACGCAAGACCATCCTGATGGCCAAGGTGCAGGACGAAGCCGGACACGGTCAGTACCTGTACCACGCGGCCGAAACGCTCGGCGCCACCCGCGAGGACATGCTCGCCGCCCTGCTGTCCGGCAAGGCGAAGTACTCCAGCATCTTCAACTACCCCACGCACACCTGGGCGGACGTCGGCATGATCGGCTGGCTCGTGGACGGCGCCGCCATCAAGAACCAGACCATGCTCGCCGGCTGCTCCTACGGCCCGTACAGCCGCGCCATGGTCCGCATCTGCAGCGAGGAAACCTTCCACCACAAGCAGGGCAAGGAAATGATCGTCGCGTACGCGCAGGGCACGCCCGCGCAGCGCCAGATGGCGCAGGACGCCCTGAACCGCTGGTGGTGGCCGGCCCTGATGATGCTTGGCCCTCACGACGCCGACAGTCCTAACACCGGCGCGCTGGCAAAATGGGGCATCAAGCTCAAGACGAACGATGAGGTCCGGCAGGAGTTCATCAACGAGCACGTGCCGGAACTGCTTGAAGCGGGCCTGACCCTCCCTGATCCCGACCTGCACCAGGACGACCAGGGGAACTGGAAGCACGGCCCGATCGGCTGGGATGAATTCTGGGCGGTCATCCGGGGGGAACGCGGCCTGAACAAAGAACGCCTCGGCACCCGCCAGCACGCCCATGAAGACGGCGCCTGGGTGCGCGAGGCCCTCCAGGCGTACACCGACCGTCAGCGCGCCCACGCCGCGGACTGACAGCCAGCCCGGGATCGTCCGCGGCGCGGGCACGCCGGGCCTCAGGCCCTCTCCTCAAGGAACAGTCATGACCCAACCTCATTCCACCGATACCCAGTGGCCCCGCTGGGAGGTCTTCAAGCAGGACGCCCCGAACCGCCCCCACCAGGCGGTCGGCAGTGTGCACGCCGGCGACGCCCGGCACGCCCTGGTGACCGCCCGGAACGTGTTCGTGCGCCGCCCCGCCGCCGTGAGCCTCTGGTGCGTGCTTGAAACGGACCTCCTGACCGCCACCCCCGAAGAACTCAGCCGGACGCCCACGCTGCTCGACACGCCCGGTGAGGGGGGCCTGTACCACGTGGGCCTGAAACGCACGAACAAACGCAGCATGACCTTCGTGGACCTCAGCGGCACCGTGCACGCGGCCGGTCCCGGCGACGCCCTGCGGCAGGCCAGCACGCTGCACCCGGACGTTCTCGCCTGGATGGTCTTCCCGGACGCTGCGGCCGTCCGCACCGACGAGGACCCCGGCACCGTCGAGAGCTGGTTCGCTCCGGCGAAAGACAAAACGTACAAGCAGCAGCAGTACTACGGCGTGATCGGCCGGCATGTCGGCGAACTGAAACGCGCTGGCCTGATGCCCGGGCGCGCCGCTGGCACGGACGACACCGGCACGGGCGACACCGACATGGGCGACACCGGCAGCCGCACGCCCAGAACCAGCGAGGACCACGCATGACCACCGCCCTGACCCTCACGGCCGCCCACACGCAGGCCCTGATCCGCCGCCTCACGGCCCTCGCCGACGACGAGATCCTGATCGCTCACCGGGGCGGCGAATGGACCGGGCACGCCCCCATCCTGGAAGAGGACATCGCCCTGGCGAACATCGCGCAGGACGAACTCGGCCACGCCGGCCTGTACCTGGGCCTGCGCGCCGAACTGGACGGCAGTGACCCCGACCGCCTCGCGTTCTTCCGGACGGCCGACGAGTACACGAACACCCGCCTCACGGAACTTCCCAGAGGGGACTGGGCCTTCACGATGATCCGGCAGTTCCTGTACGACACCTTCGAGGCCCTGTGGCTCGAAGCCGCCACCCGCAGCACGTACGCCCCTCTGGCCGCCATCGCCGCCAAAGCCGTGCGTGAGGAGAAATTTCACGTGCAGCACACCGCCCTGTGGGCCGAGCGCCTCGCGCTGGGCACCCCGGAGAGCGAACGTCGCACCCGGGCGGCCCTGAACGACCTCTGGCCGTACGCGGCGCAGCTGTTCCAGCCGGTCGACGGTGAGGAGGCGCTCGTCGCGGCGGGCGTCCTGCCTGACCTGTCCGCCGTGCGCGCCCGCTGGACCGACCTCGTGACCGCCCACCTGAGTGGCACGTGCGGTCTCACCCTGCCCGGCACGCCCGCCGACCCCGCCCCCCGCAGCGTACACACCGGGCACCTCGCGCCGCTGCTTGCCGAAATGCAGAGCGTCGCGCGGGCCCACCCGGACGCGGAGCTCTGGTAGCCCGGTGACCGCCGCCCTCACCCCCGGCGCGGTCTGGCAGGCCCTGGCGCGCGTGCCCGACCCGGAGATTCCCGTGGTCAGCATCACCGACATGGGCATGGTGCGGGACGTGCAGGTCCAGGGTGACCGGGTCAGCGTGACGTTCACCCCCACCTTCAGCGGCTGCCCCGCGCTGCACGTGATCCGTGCCAGCATCGAGCAGGCGGTGCGCGACCTGGGCGTGCAGGACGTGACTGTGCACAGCACCCTCACGCCCCCCTGGACCACCGACTGGATCAACGAGGACGCCCGCGACCGCCTGCGCGAGTACGGCATCGCGCCGCCCGCGCCGACCGGCGACGGGCCGCTGATTCAGCTGGTGGCGGAACCCACCCGCTGCCCCCGCTGCGGCTCGCTGAATGTCCGCATGACCGGCAGTTTCGGCTCCACGCTCTGCAAACGCCTGTACGTCTGTGACAGCTGCCGCGAGCCGTTCGAAGGCTTCAAAAGCGTGTGACCGGCCGGGCCGCGCCGCCAGAAGGTCCGCGGGCGCACCCTCCGGGCCGCGTGACGGCTGGCCCAGAGGTCCGTTTCAAGCGTTCACGCTGGCCTGGGAGCGCCACGTGGTCCGGCCGCTGACCCTCCACTCCGCCCGGTCTGTGGGCCAACAGCGGGGGTGCCACGGTGCGCCCTGCGCTGCGCAACCCCCATCCACTCCTTTCCTCCACGAATGAGGTTCATCCATGACTGTCTCCACTGAACTCCTGCGCCCCGCGTCCTACGTGTACGGCACCTGGCACGCCAACCCGGACGGTCAGACCCTGCTGGACGCCGTGTACGGCCGCCCGGTCGCCGTGATCTCCTCTGAAGGCGTGGATTTCGCCCAGGCGCTGGCCTACGGACGTGAGCGGGGCGCCGCGCTGCGCCGCACGACCTTCCATGAGCGGGCCCGGATGCTCAAGGCGCTGGGGGCCTACCTGATGGACCGCAAGGAAACCTATTACGCCCTGAGCGCCCTGACCGGCGCGACCCGCCGGGATTCCTGGGTGGACATCGAGGGCGGGATCGGCACACTGTTCAGCTACGCCAGCATGGCCCGGCGTGACCTGCCGGACGAACGCTTCTGGCCGGACGGCCGCCTGGAACGCCTGGGCCGCGAGGGCACCTTCGTGGGGCGTCACCTGCTGGTGCCGCGCGAGGGCGTGGCCGTGCAGATCAACGCTTTTAACTTTCCCGTGTGGGGCATGCTGGAGAAACTGGCGCCGTCATTCATTGCGGGCATGCCCAGCCTCGTGAAGCCCGCGCCGCAGACGGCGTACCTGACCGAGCGCGTGGTGCGGGACATCATCACCTCGGGGCTGCTGCCCGAGGGCGCGCTGCAACTCGTGACCGGCGAACCGGGGACACTCCTCGACCACCTGGAGGAGCAGGACGTGGTGGCTTTCACCGGTTCGGCCGCCACAGCGGCGAAGTTGCGGGTGCATCCGAACCTCGTGGCGCGGAACGTGCCGTTCAACACCGAGGCGGACAGCCTGAATGCGTCCGTGCTGGGCCTCAGCGTCCGCCCGGAGGACCCGGAGTTCGCTCTGTTCGTGCGCGAGGTCGCCCGTGAGATGACCGGGAAGGCCGGGCAGAAGTGCACCGCGATCCGCCGTGCCCTGGTGCCGTCATCTCTGGTAGAAGCCGTCACGGACGCCCTGCGACGTGAGCTGGCGAAGGTCACGCTGGGCGACCCGGCGCGTGACGACGTGCGTATGGGCGCCCTGGTCAGCGTGGAGCAGCGCGGGCGGGTGCAGGAGACCCTGCGGCAGCTGCAGACCGAGGCGCGCGTGGTCATCAGCGGTGAGGCAACCCTGCTGGGCGGTGACCGCGAGAAGGGCGCGTTCCTGGACCCCACGGTCCTGCTCTGCGAGTCCCCCCTGAGCGCCAGGGGACCTCACGAGCTGGAGGCGTTCGGGCCGGTGGCGACGCTGCTGCCGTACGACTCCCTGGACGACGCTGTGCACCTCACGAAACTGGGAAGGGGGTCCCTGGCAGGCAGTATCGTCACGCACGACCGGAACGAGGCGACGGAACTGGTTCTGGGCATGGCAAGCACGCACGGCCGCCTGCTGGTCCTGAACCGCGACAACGCCAGGGAGAACACCGGGCACGGTTCACCGCTGCCTCAGCTGAACCACGGCGGGCCGGGCCGCGCGGGCGGCGGGTCGGAACTGGGCGGGCTCTCGGCAGTGCGCCACCACATGAACCGCGTGGCGGTGCAGGCCGACCCGACCACCCTCATGGCCGTCACCCGGGAATTCGTCCCGGGCGCACAGGTGACGGAGGATGTGGTGCACCCCTTCCGGAAGTCCTTCGACGAGATTCAGGTGGGCGACAGTCTGCTCACGCACCGCCGCACGGTGACCGAGGCGGACATCGTGAACTTCGCGGGCCTCACCGGAGATCACTTCTACGCGCACGTGGATGAAATCGGCGCCCGGGACGGAATTTTCGGCAGACGGGTCGCCCACGGGTACTTCCTGATCTCGGCGGCGGCCGGGCAGTTCGTGTCGCCTGCGCCGGGGCCGGTTCTGGCGAACTACGGCCTGGAGAACCTGCGCTTCATTGAGCCGGTGGGTATCGGCGACACGATCCGCACGCGTCTGACCTGCAAACGCAGGATTCGTAAGGACCTGCGGCCCGGCGAGACCCGCCCGACCGGCGTGGTCGAGTGGCGCAGTGAGATCACCAATCAGGACGGCGTGCTGGTCGCCACGTACGACATCCTGACGCTGGTAGAGCGTGCCCGGGACGCCTTCGACCCCCCCCTCGAGGCCGGGGCCGCCCAGGCCTGAGCCCCACAGCGCCGCAGGACCGGCCGGGGCATCCCCCGGCCGGTCCCATGCGGCAGGGTTCCCGGACGCTGCCGCATGGCACGTCAAGGAACCGTGAATCTGCCGTGCCTGACGGTCCCGGCCACACTGGTGTTACGGTGGCAGCCAAACGGTGGGCGTGCTGGACCGTGAGCGGTCAGGTGTGGCGGCGGGTGCCCACGCCGGGACAGGGGCCGCCTTGCAGGAGGAAAGCATGAACTTCACGCAACTGTTGCGGTCCTTCTTCACCCCGGAGGCCTGTGCTCACCTGGGCCGCGCCGCAGGACTGGACAGCCTGGCCGCGCCGCAGGCCCTGGCTGAGACCCTCCCCCTGCTGCTTGAGGCCCTGGCGGATCAGGCGGGCACGCCGTCAGGCGCCCACGTGGCCGGGGCGATCGCCAGTCTGCCTGCGTTCGAGAGCGTCGCGGCGGCCCTGAATGAACCCGGCAGCGCGGTAAACCTCCGCGAGGCGGGGACGCTGCTCGCCCCGGCGCTGCTGGGTGACCGGATGAACCACCTGACGGCCGACGTGGCGCAGCAGGCCGGGGTGACGCCCCCAGTGGCGGCCGACCTGCTGCACCTGACCCTGCCGCTCCTGCTCAGTCTGCTGGGCCGGCGTGGCGTGACCACCGACAACGTCGGCGCCGTTCTGGAAGAGCTGCGGGGGCTGACGCTGCCCCCCACAGCCACGGAAACGGCGGTCATGGTGCCGGGCCTGGACGCCGCGCCCACGCCGGAACTGCTGCCGTGGCTGCGGTCGCGGTTCAGTGGGCCGGACGCCGCGCTGATCGGCCTGGCCTCTGGATTCCCGGCCTCACAGGCCAGCCGGGCCACCGAGGCGGCCGTGCCGGTCCTGCTGCGCGCCATGGTGCAGCACGCCCGCATGGCTGGGGGCGCCCAGGAGCTGCTGAGCAGCAGTCACACCTTCCAGGACCTGACAGGCGACGACAGCCGCGTGAACTTGGCCTTCATCCGGGACCCGGCGGAAGCCGCGCGGATCGAAGGGCAGGGGCGGGGCCTGCTGGGCACGCTGTTCAGTTCCCTGGAGGCCGTGACAGGCCGGCTGGGGTCTGCCCTGGGAACCAGTGGGGCCAACGCCGGGCGGCTGCTGGCGGTCGTGGCCCCCCTGCTGCTGGGGGCGCTGGGCACACGAGCCCGCGCCGCGCACCTGAGTGCCGAGGGGTTCCGTGACCTGCTCGGCACCCTGGACGGTCACCTGGGGGCGTTGCTGCCCGCCAGGCTGGGAGACCTCCTGGCACTGCTGAAGGCGCCGGGTGGTCCGGTGGCCGCGGTTCCCACGCCCGCCGCGCCTCCAGTGGACCCCGAAGCAATGGACTGGGAGGCCGTCCTGCCGGGCGAGGTGCCCGAGCCGGTCCCGACTGCCAGACCCGCGCGGCGCGGGGCTTTCCTATGGGCGCTGATCCCTGTGTTGCTGCTGCTGCTGGGAGGGTACTGGTGGGTGAACCGCCAGGCCCCGTCAGCTCCGGTCGTGAATTCGGCTGCTCCCGCGCCGGGCCTGACCGTCGCCGCGCCGCCCGCCGGCGCGACGCTGCCCGCCCGGTCTTTCCCCATGAGCGGTACTGGTCCGGCCGGCATAGCCCTGACGGTGCAGGACGAAAGCGGAGAGGTGGGCGCCACCACGGTGAGTGAGAACAGCACCTGGACGCTGGAGGTGCCTTCACCCTCCGCTGGCACACACACGTACATCGTGAGCGCAGGGGAGGACCGCGCGGCCCTCACGGTGACCATTGCCGGAGAGGCGGGCAGCGCCTCAGACGACGGGGCGGCTCCAGAGGAGAGGGCGGTGGGCGCTCCGGCCGACACGGGCGAGCCCTTCACGGGGGTAACCGACAGTTCGGCTCCGGCAGCGGCTGGAGGCCCAACGAACACTGGAGTTCCTCAGGCAGACGCCCTCGGGACCGGCCCCATCACGGCAGTGTTTACTGTGGCCGCGCCGACCTCCGGGGCAAGTCTTCCAGCAGGTGGATTTACCTTGCGGGGCAGCGGGCCAGTCGGGCAGACGGCCGAACTCTTTGAGGATGACACAAGCCTCGGACGGCTCAGCGTCGGTGCAGACGGCCTCTGGACCTTCAACGTGCCCAGTCCCGCGGCAGGGCGGCACACCTACCGCATCCGGGACGCTGCCGGGACAGGGATGGGGCAGGTGCAGCTGAAGGTCTCTGCCTCAGGCGCACGAACAGCGAACTGCACCGAACCCTACACGCTCAGCATCACGAACGGCCAGACCGTCAGTGAGCCGTTCCGGTTCGGCGGAGCCGGGGAGGGACAGGGCTACACGGTGACGGTCCGGCGCGGAACGAGGGTGGTTGGTACGCGGGATGTTCCGCTGGATTCCACCTGTGGCTGGAGTTACCAGAGCCGGCCGGGCCCCGGCGCCATCACGTATGAGGTGCGTCCCCTCGGTGGCCGCGCGGCAACTCCCCTCAGCACCGTCAATCTCCGCGTTTCGGATTAAGCCAGCTGGTGGAGCGTCACCTGCGGCGGGTGACGCTCCAGATGCCGGCAAACTCTGCGAGCTGGGTACTGCGGTCCGCTGTGGCGTAGGCGCTGATGCTTCCGTCCAGGTACAGGGCGTCCGGGCAGCGCAGGGTGTCCCGGAAGAGCACGGCGAACGTGTGGAAGTTGACGGGCCC
>NZ_CP083455.1:35000-167500 GCF_020229735.1 Deinococcus taeanensis
CGCCTTAACATGAACTCCAGCGCTCCGCGGACGGCGCTGACTCCTCTTGATGTGGCCTGCGACTGCTATACCTGTCGGAATTACACGCGGGCGTATCTCGCGCACCTTATCCGTGCAGAGGAGATGCTTGGGCCGCGAATGCTTTCGCTGCACAACCTGCGGTACCTGCACCGGCTGGTGGAACGGGCCAGCGCAGCAATTGTGGCGGGGACGTTCAGTGCGTGGGCTTCAGAGTGGAGTGAACGATATTTCAAGGGGAAGGTCCCAGCCTGGTTCAGCACTGCCCTGCATCATGGTCAACAGGCGCTGCCACATGTTTCTAGGGAATCCCATGCACCTAAAATGAATAGTAATTAACCTTATACATTCTTAGTCTTTCTTCACGTCCTGATCAGGAATGCGTCATATCGCCTAGAATAACGGGTTTATGCCCCTCTCAGGGTTGACCACGTCTCTTTCATGCCTGTATCATCCGCCTGATCTGACCCTTCCGAACCGACAGGCGAAGAAGATCAGGTTGCGCGAAGGAACACTGGAACGGCGAACTACCCTGGGAGAGGAAACCCGGCAACTCGCCCCACCGTCAACTTCAGAGCCGAGAACGTGCTCCGCCGCGCGACGACCTTTTGGGGGTTCATATGAAGAAAAGCCTGCTCGTTCTCACCGCCGCGCTGTCCTTCGGCGTTGCAGCCGCACAGACGGCCGCACCCGCAAGCGCACCCCAGGTGCCCGCGCTGACCGACGTCCCCGCCGGTCACTGGGCCAAGGACGCCATCGACCGTCTGGTCGCCCAGGGCATCCTGCTCGGCTACCCCGACGGCACCTTCCGCGGCACGCAGAACCTGACCCGCTACGAAGCCGCCGTGATCATCGCCCGTCTGCTCGACCAGATGAAGACCGGCGAAGTCGCCCCCAGTGAGATCGACCCCGAAACCCTGACCGCGCTGCAGAACGCGATCCAGGAACTCGCGGCCGACCTCGCTGCCCTCGGCGTGCGCGTCAGCGACCTCGAAGAGAATGCCGTCAGCCGCGACGACTTTGCCCGCCTGGAAGAACGCGTCGAAATGCTCGCCGCCGCCAGCGGTGACGCCGAAGCGCTCGCCGGCCTCACCAGCCAGATCGACGACCTCGTGGCCCGCGCCGACGACTACGACACCCTTCGTGCCGACGTCGACGACAACGCCAGCAGCATCGCCGCCCTGAACGACCTGACCGTCCTCCTGAACCAGGACATCCTGAACCTCCAGGACCGCGTCAGCGCCGTGGAAGCCGCGCAGGCCGACCTGGTCGCCCGCGCCGACTTCGACACCCTCGCCGGCCGCGTTACCACCGTCGAGACCAAAGTCACCAGCCTCGACAACCGCGTGGCCCAGCTGGAGAAGTACGCCTTCAGCATCAAGCCCAGCCTCAGCGCCACCTACTACGTGGCCCGCGCCGAGCGCAACATGGACTTCGACCGCCTGCTGCCCGGCACGGTCTTCGGCACTGGTGACGATGGCGACTCGGCTACCGTTGATACCGCTGTGGACTACCTCGACCTGACCGGCGGCCGGGTGCTCGCGGTGAACGACGCGGCGAACTTCTACGGCTTCTCCGGCGCTGGGAACCTGCCCAACGGTGCGGTGCGCGTCGAAGGCAACACGACCATCAGCTTCGGCATCACCTTCAGCAACAGCGGCCGCTTCGATACGAGCAAGAGCGGCGTCACCGGCGTGTACGTTCCCGGGGCTGGCGGCCTGAACGTCAACTCCGTGGACATCAACTTCGGGATTCGCGCTGGCCTGCCTACCGCTGATCCCCGTTATCCTGACGTAACCCAGGACGGCGTGACCTACCGCCCCCTGTTCTTCTACTTCAGCAACGCCACCACCAAGTTCACTGTTGGCAACGCGCCCGTGACCGTGACCTTCGGCAAAGCCCTGAAGTTCAAGTTCGCTGACTACATCGGCGATAACGACGCGATCGGCCGCGGCGACGGCTTCATCGTGAACGTTGACGGCAGCACCCTGCCCGTGATCGGCGCATTCAAGCCCACCCTGACCGGCGTGTACGGCAGCCGTGGCGGCGCCAACGGTGACAACCTGTACTACCGCGGCGTGCGCGCCACCATCACTCCGGTGGGCACGCTGACCGCCGGTGTGCACGTGCTGCAGGAAGGCTCCGACGCCTTCGGTCAGCCCGCCGGCCAGCCCAACGACGTGACCGCCTTCGGCACTGACCTGCACGGTACGCTCGCCGGCTGGCAGGTGGACAGCGAGTACGCCACCAGCCGCATCTACCCCAGCCGTCTGGCCGGCGCCGCCGCCACCGACGTGGAAGTCGAGAACGCCTTCTACGCCCGCACCAGCGGCACCATCGGCCCGGTCAAGGTGTACACCCTGAACTACCGCTCCGTTAGCGCCCGCTACGACGCGACGGCTGGCATCATGGAAGCCAACCCCACCGCTGACAACAGCACTGCCCCCTACCCCGCGAACCGCACCGGCTTTGGCGTGAAGGCCCGCGCGGCTTTCGGCCCGGTCGCCGTGGGCGGCTACTGGGACAACAGCGTGGCGTACGGCCAGAGCCCCATGGACACCGCCACTGAGCCCACCGCCATCGTGGACCGTGGCGTTGCAGCCAAGCTGAACGTGTTTAACTTGGTCACCGTGCGCGGCGGCTACTACGAGTACATGGCAAACGCCCAGGCCCCTATCGGTGCCGCCTATCAGAACAAGGCTGGCGTCCGGTACGCCGTGCGTGCAGACGTGACCCCCGGCCTGGGCTTCAGCGTTGGCGCCTTCTACCGCAACGTCTCCCTGGACGGCATCAACCGTGCCAGCAGTGACGGTGGCCTGTTCAGCAACAGCACCTCTGCCGGCAGCAACGAGTTCGGTCTGGCGACCAACGAACTGGACAGCAACACCTGCCCCACCAGCACCTGCTACAGCGAGTACGGCGTCGAAGTGAAGCACAACGGCAAGGACCCGGCCGCGCTCGTCAAGGGCCTGGACCTGACCCTCGGCTTCGCTGCTCGCTACCGCACGGTGAATGACAGCTACAGCAACAACGTGGTGTACGGCACCGCCAGTTACAGCACCAAGCTGGGTGTGGCCAACATCAACACCAACATCGGCTTTGAAACCAGCACCTTCGACGCCACCGACACGGCCCGCAACACCACCCGTGTTAACGGCACCCTGGACATCAAGACCGACACGCTCAACACGGTCTTCAAGCCCAGCTTCGAAGCCTACGTCAAGGCGTACAGCAAGCAGTACACCAACAACCTCGACACCGCCACTCCCAACTTCACCGCGTCGGACGTCACCTACCGCGTGGGCGTGAAGCTCAACGAGTTCCTGCTCCCCAACACCAAGCTGGCCGTGTACTACGCCGGTTACCAGGGCACGAACCGCGCCTACAGCCCGTACGTGGCCGCCAGCAACACTGCCGGTGGATTCATTGATCAGTACAACGGCAACCGCACCGTCAGCCAGAACCTGGTGTACGTGGAAGCCAACTACTACGACCTGTCCTTTGGCTACGGGTACGGCACCCTGGGCCTCAGCGCTCTGAACGGCAACAGCACCGGCGTCGATGCTGCCCGCAGTGCTAAAGGTTCAGTCTTCAAGATCAACTACAAGGTCAGCTTCTAAAGTCTGGTCTTCTGAACCCCCAGGTTCAGCCAGAAACCCCCGCCAAGCGCGGGGGTTTCTTGTGCGGTCAGGATCCTGCGCCCTGGACAGTGAATGAGTAGAATCCTTATATGCTTGCTGTTTTCGGTCACCTGAATCCCGACACCGACGCCATCACGGCCGCCCTTGTCTACGCCCACCTTCTGACCCGGCAGGGGGTGCAGGCGCAGGCTTACCGTTTGGGCGAACTGAACTTTGAAACGGCGTTCGTTCTCCGTGAAGCAGGTATGCAGGCCCCTGCGCTGCTTCCGGAGCTGCCGGCTGGGACGGCAGTGGCCCTGGTAGACCACAACGAGAGCGCCCAGTCTGCTCCGAACCTGAGCGAACTGAACGTGACGCGGGTGGTAGACCATCACAAGCTGGGGGACCTGACGACCACCCAGCCGCCGTACCTGAGGTTCGAGCCGGTAGGATGCACTGGGACCATCCTGCTCAAGCTGCACCGTGAGGCGGGCCTGGAGGTGGATGTGCTGGACGCGCGACTGATGCTGAGCGCAATTCTGAGTGACACGCTGCACTTCCGCAGTCCGACGACGACCGCTGATGACCAGGACGCGGTCGCGTTCCTGGCGCCTGTAGCAGGCATTGAGGACGTGGAGACGTATGCACTGGCGATGTTCGCGGCAAAGAGTGACCTGGGGGACACCCCTGCGGAAACGCTGCTGCGCATGGATTACAAGGTGTTCCCCTTCGGGCATCCGGGTGCGCCTCAGCAGTGGGGAATTGGCGTGATTGAAACCACGAATCCCGCGTACGTGTTCGGACGTCAGGCTGAACTGCTGCGGGCCATGGACGCGGTGAAGGCAGAGGACGGCCTGAACGGCGTGCTGCTGAGTGTGGTGGACATCCTGAACGGCACCAACCGGACGTTGGTGTTGAGTGCCACGGAGGAGAAGGTGCTGCGTGAGGCGTTCGGCGCTTCGGCAGGTGAGCAGGTGGCGGATCTGGGTGCGCGCATCAGCCGCAAGAAGCAGATCGTGCCGGCCCTGGAGGAGTACTTCAACCAGGCCTGACACTGGGAGTGCGGAGGGTCCAGGTTCGCCTGGGCCTCTTCTTTTATGCTGAGGGGATGACGGTCGACGGAAGCCTGCGGGCAGATCTGGAGTGGTTGTTTGCGCGGCAGCGGTTCGGAGTGCATCCGGGACTGTCACGTGTCGCGGCGCTGCTGGCGCGGCTGGGTTCGCCTCAGCGGACGTTCCGGTCGGTGCTGGTGGGTGGTACGAACGGGAAGGGCTCTACTGCGGCGACGCTGGCGGCCATGCTGTACGCCGGGGGGATGCGGCCGGGGCTGTTCACCAGTCCTCACCTGACGCGGTTTACGGAACGGTTTGTGGCGGCGGGCCACGAGGTGCCGGAGGGGGTGCTGGGCGCGGCGCTCGCGCGGGTGCGGCCTGAGGCGGAGGCGGTGGAGGCGTCCTTCTTTGAGATCGTGACGGCGCTGGGCGCGCTGGTGTTCGCCGAGGCGCACGTGGACGTGGCCGTGATGGAAGTGGGACTGGGTGGGCGCCTGGACGCAACGAACGTGCTGGACCCGGTGCTGTCGGTGCTGACGAATGTGGGTCTGGACCACACGGAGGTTCTGGGCGGCACCCTGGAAGCCATTGCTGGGGAGAAGGCGGGCATTCTGCGGGCGGGCCGTCCGGCGGTGACGGGTGTGGACGCGGCGCTGTTGCCGGTCCTGCGGGCGCAGCGCGCGGACCTGTGGGCCCTGGGGCAGGACATCGGGCTGGATGTGATCCCCCGGGGCTGGGAGGGGTCGGACGTGACGGTCCGCACCCCGGCTGGCCGCCTGACCGTGCAGACGCCGCTGCTGGGATCACACGGGGCTGTGAATGCCGCGCTGGCGGCGGTGGCAGCCCAGCGGCTCGGGGTGGCCGACGCGGCCATTCAGGCGGGCGCGCAGGCGGTGGTCTGGCCGGGCCGTCTGGAGGTGCTGGGCTGGCGGGGCCGGCGGCTGGTGCTCGACGGGGCGCACAATCCGGATGGCGCGCGGGCGCTGAGCGCCACCTTGAGGGGCCTGGGTGCGGAGCAACTGCCGGTGGTGTTCGGGGGGGCAGGCGACAAGGACCTCCTGGGGGTGGCTGAGGCGCTGCGTCCCCTGGCCTCCCATGTGATCCTGACCCGCGCCCGGCTGAGTCCCCGGGCCGCGGCACCAGAGGCTCTGGCGGCTCTGTTTCCGGGGGTCCCGGTGACGGTGACGGACGGCCCGGCAGAGGCCCTGGAGGTTCTCGGGCCTCTGCCGGGCGACCTGGCCTTGGTGTGCGGCAGTCTGTACCTGCTGGGTGAGGTGCGGCCTCTGCTGCTGGGTGAGGTGTCCGAATCTCGTGAACGCTGGCAGTAGGGCGTTACGTCATCTGGCGGAGGGGTCGCGGGCGGACGCTACGCTGGTCACCATGACCTTTAATGACCTTAAACGCCGTCTGGGGCAGATCAGTGACCTGAATGCCGCTGCGGGCCTGCTGTCGTGGGAGCAGGAGACGTTCATGCCGCCCGAGGCGGCCCGGGTGCGGGGCCTGCAGCTGGCCACCCTGGCGGGCCTGTCGCATGAGCTGTTCACCGCCGCGGAGACCGCGCAGCTGCTGGGTGAAGCGCAACCGGGCACTGAGGCGGACGCTGCGGTGCTCCGCGTGGCGCGGCGGGATTTCGAGAAGGCCACGAAGTTACCCACGGCGTTTGTGGAGAAGCAGGCCCGCGCGCAGAATGAGGCGCACCATGCGTGGCTGGACGCCCGGGCCCGCAGTGATTTTGCGGCGTTTGCGCCGTATCTGGAACGCATGCTGAATCTTGCGCGGCGGCAGGCGGACCTGATGGGCTTTGAGGAGCATCCGTACGACGCGTTACTTGACGATTACGAGCCGGGCATGCGGGCGTCACAGGTGAAGACGGTTTTCGCGGATCTGCGTGACCGGACGCTGCCGCTGCTCAGACGCATTCGGGCCGCAGGTGACGCGGCGGACTACAGCGTGCTGACACGGCCCTTCCCGGCCGAAGCACAGAAGGCGTTTGCGTGGCGCGTGGCGGGCGAAGCGTTCGGCCTGCTGGGGTCGTTCGCGCGGCAGGATGAGAGTGCACATCCCTTCCAGTCGAATTTCAGCCGCAGTGATATCCGCATTACCACGCGCGTTGAGCCGTACTGGCCGGCGTGCCTGTTCGGTACGTGGCATGAGGCGGGCCACGCCATGTACGAGCGGGGCGTGGCAGACCGCTGGGAACGCACGCCCGTGTCCCGGGGCGCGAGCCTGGGCGTGCATGAGAGTCAGTCGCGGATGTTCGAGAATCTGCTGGGACGCAGCCTGCCCTTCTGGGAGCGGTACTTCCCGGAGTTGCAGGCGGCGGCGCCGCAGGTAACCGAGGGTCTGGATGCGCGCGCCCTGTACCGTGCAGTGAACCGCGTGAACCCCAGCCTGATCCGCGTGGAAGCCGACGAGGTCACGTACAACTTCCACATCATGCTGCGCTTTGAACTGGAGCTGGCCCTGCTGGACGGCAGCCTGGCCGTGCGTGACCTGCCTGAGGCCTGGAACGCGAGGATGCAGGAGTACCTGGGCCTGACGCCGCCGGATGACGCTCGCGGGGTGCTGCAGGACATTCACTGGTCAGCGGGGCTGATCGGGTACTTTCCGACCTATACCCTGGGGAACCTGCTGAGTGTGCAGCTGCTGGAGGCCGCGCGGCGGGATGAGGCTGTGGCGGCAGGCGTGGACCGGGCTGAGTACGGGCCGCTGCGGGCGTGGCTGGCGCAGCAGGTGCATCAGCATGGACGCAGCCTGACGCCAGTGGAGCTGACGGTGCAGGCGACCGGGCAGCCACTCACCGCTGATCCGTACGTGGCCTATCTCCACCGGAAATATGGCGAGATTTACAGCCTGAATGGGGACGGCCCCCAGGCCTGAGACAGAGGCGCAAACAGAAAGGCCGGCTGCTGAAGCCGGCCTTCGTTGCGGCGCTGGTTCAGACGGCCTGTCGGCGCTGGGCGCTGGTGATCAGGTAGGCGCGCGCGGAGTTCAGCCAGGTCTGGGCCAGGTCGCTGTGCGGGTGCTGGCGGTCGCGCATGCCCTGCACGCTCAGGTGCAGCTGTCGTTCGATACGGCGTACGGCGCCCAGACCGCCTTCGTTTTCAACCTGGATGAAGGTGTTCAGCAGGGTGGTGGGGTGAGCGTAACCGGTGCGGATGCTTTCGGCAATGGTGTCCAGGGCGCGCATGGGTGGTGCTCCTTCCTGCCGGAACGGGCAGCGAGGTAAAACGGAGTGAGATTCTGTTGAGGGCGAATCCTTCTTGTGATTACGATCTTAGCAGAGCGAATCGTGAAGGGCAAGAAGGATTAACCCTCATTCTGTCTTGACCGTACCAAAGGTGGGTGTTACACTCCAACCAAGGCTGCCCGATTCTGCCCACAGGCAACCCCCTCCGGGCAGAAATCAGCCCCAGGCGGCACGCGCTCCAACCCGGACGTGAGGCCACGCCGCAGCCGAGGAGGTGAAATATGAAACTGCACGAAAGACTCCGCGAACTGCGCAGCGAACGCGGGCTGCGGCTCAAGGACGTTGCCGAAACGGCCGGGATCAGCGTCCCGTACCTGAGCGACCTCGAGCGTGGCCGCACCAACCCCAGCCTGGAAACCCTTCAGACCCTGGCCGGTGCGTACGCGATCACCGTTCACGACCTGCTCGAAGGGGTCGAATTCTACGGCGCGTCCACCGAGGGCGCCCTGCCCAAAGGCCTGGCTGACCTTGTCGCGGACCCCATCCTGGGCCCGCAGATCACGCCCGACTGGGTCCGCACCCTGTCCCGCATCGAACTGCGCGGCAAACGTCCCCGTGACAAACAGGACTGGTACGAGATCTACCTGCACCTGAAACGCATCCTGAACTGAGGTTCAGTTCCCAATTACACGTGCCGCCTCCCGACTTTGGGAAGCGGCACGTGTCACTGCGGGGTTCAGGGGGCGCGGTCCAGCCCCCCGACCTGACGCGTCAACAGCAGCGTTCCCGCGCCCCACGTGCCCCCTATCAGCGCCAGCGCGAAGGCCAGTGGGGGCACGCTCAGGCTGGCCGCCACCACACTCAGGCCCACCAGCGCTCCCACCGCGTCCGGCACCGGTAGGTGCACCCGGCTGGCCACGGCCCGCCCCGCGTCATACGCGCTGACACTCAGGCCCACGGCCAGCAGCACGCCCGTCAGCGCCGCTGCCAGCAGCGCGGGACCCAGCAGACCGGCCAGTGCCAGACCACCAGCCGGCCCGATCAGCGCGGCCAGGGCCAGCACCCCCAGCGCCAGCGTCCGCACCGGCGCGTGCCGCTGCCGCCGCGCCAGCAGAGGCGCCAGACCCGACACGAACAGCAGCAGCAGCGCTCCACCCGTCAGGGCCACAAACACCCGCGGCCATGCGGCGCTCCCCAGCCACCCCAGCACCGGGCGGAACGCTGCCGCCGTCACCGCCGCGACGCCCTGAGGCGGCCGCACCTGAACGGCTTCCCGGTCCCCTGGCGCGTAACCCAGCAGGGCGCTCACGTGCCCCTGCACCTGTGCCCCTGGCGCGCGGTACACATCTCCCAGCAGCGTCACCACTTCACCCTTCACCTGCGCGGACGCCCGTAACGTGACACTCCCACCCACGGCGATCACATTCCCGGCCACCGGACCGCTGATCACCACGTTCTGCCCGAAGGTCATCGTCCCCCGGGACGCCACGCCGTACAGCGCCGGCAGGGTCAGCAGCGCACTCAGGGCGAACGCCGCTCCGCCCAGACGCTGCATCCCCGGACCCGGACGCCACGTTACCAACGCACTGGTCAGCAGCACCAGGGCCAGGCCGGCCCCCGCCAGGGGAGACACCTGGGCCAGCAGGGTCTGCACGACCAGCGCGCCCGCGGCCAGATTGCCCCAGACGCTCGACACAGCCAGCAGCGTCAAGGCCAGCAGCAACGACACCACCATCACCAGCGGCGCCGGGTTGCGCGGACGCGACCCGATCAGCGCGGCCCCGGGCTGTGGGGCAAGCGCGGCTGGCGTGGCGTCCGCCGCGATGCGGTGGGCCACCTGTGCTGCGACACTCTGCGGCCCCGCCAGCACCGGAGGCAGAACCCGCGACACGCCAACCTCCTGCGCCACTGCGCGCGCCACACTGCGGGGCATCACGAGCGACTGCTGCAGGACCGCGGCCAGACGAACGTCAGCGGCCACCTGCGCCGCCACGCTGCGGGGCGGGGCAGGGGAGAGGGTCAGCGCCCGGTCCACCCGCAGGTCCGCAACGACCGCGGCCGCCACCGAGCGGGGCAGGGTCGGCGCCTGCTGCGCCAGCTGGTGCCGCCACGCAATCTCCTGCGCCACAGGCGCCGCCACGCTCCGTGGCAGGTCCGGCCGCCGGGAGAGCGCCGCCGGAACCCGGTCCAGCCGCTCCCGTTGCTCCTGCACTGCGACAGCAGGAAGAGCCGCGAGCCGCGCCGCCTCTGTGGGCGTCAGGTCCCCATCGGCCTCACGGTGCAGAAGATCCAGCCACTCCGGACCGCCCGCCGAATTGAGAGTCTCCACGCCCATACGTTCCCTCTACGTTGAAGAGCCCCGGCGGGTTCCCGCGTCACTCGTCTGCGGAGGTCCCGGCCGCCACATACGCGCCGCTCTTGCCGCCCACCTTGCTCAGCAGCCGCACACCCGTGATCTCAATGGCCTTGCTGGCCGCCTTCAGCATGTCGTACACGTTCAGCGCCGCAACCGTCACGGCCGTCAGCGCCTCCATTTCCACGCCTGTTGGCGCCGTGGTACGAACCCGCGCCCATACGCGCACCCCGGCGTCCTCCAGCGTTACGCGCACCTCTGCGCCAGACACCGGAATGGGATGACACAACGTCACCAGGTCCGCGGTGCGCTTGCTGCCCGCCAGCCCCGCCAGGCGGGCCACCACCAGCGGGTCACCTTTGGGGTTCGTGCCCTGTTCGAGGGCAGTCCGCGCCTCTACAGGTAACTTCACCCAGGCTTCAGCCGTGGCCTCACGGACCGTGGCGACCTTCTCCGAGACGTCCACCATGCGCGGCAGCCCGTCACGGAAGTGCGTGAGTTCCGGTGCACTCACCGTCACTCCTCCGGCAGCTTCAGATCCGCAAGCGCCGCAAACGGATTCTGCCGCGCGTGCAGGGAGCCCTCCGGAATGCCCAGGTCATCATCAATCTCCTCAACCGGCACCTGCGCCATGTGCTCACACGGACCCTCATTCAGGTCATGCCCGCACACCTGACACAAGCCTTTACAGGCCTCGTCATGCATCACACTCAGTGGGGCGTTCAGCAGGGTCGTCTCGGCCAGGAACGCGCTCAGGTCCAGTTCTGGCCCCCCAAAGACCAGCAGCTCCTCACCGGAATCCGCCTCCTCCAGGTACGGCGTCTGCACCGACGGGTCGTAACGCATAAGGGTCCCCAGGTTCAGCTCCAGGGGCACCTCGACATCCCGCAGGCAGCGGGCGCACTCCATGATCAGCACCGGCTCGAACGTGCCCTGCAGGTACATCTCATTACTGCCCAGCGCGTTGATATCCACCTCGAACGGCGCAGGACCAGCAAAACGCAGTATCTGCGTCTCGCCGCCCTGCTCGTACTGGAGGTGGTCAAGACTGCCCTCTGCGTGCGCGTCTTCCGAAGAGGACCGCAACAGGGCGCCCAGGTGAATCCGAGGTGAATCCGTCATGCCCCCATGATAGAGCCGCGCACCTCACACAACCCTGCCGCGCACCTCAAAGAACCTTACAGCTCACCCGGTTCAGGCCAGTTCAACGAGACTGCCGTCACTGATGGTCAGGGAGTGCGTACGCGGCACCGTCCGGCCCCCCCGCACCTGCGCCCGCACCCCCACCAGGCAATCCTGAAGGCGCTGACTGACGTTCTCAATGCAGGCTTCCTCATCAATGACGCTGTGTTCCACCTCGGCACCGCGCACCACGGTCCCCCGCCCGATACTCGTGAACGGCCCGATGTACGCGTCCTCAATCACAACGTCCTCTCCCAGGATGACCGGTCCGACAATCTTGCTGCGTACCACCCGGGCTGACGCCGGAACGACCACCCGCCCCGTGATCCTGGACTCCACCACTTCCCCCTGCACGTCCGCCTCAACCCGCTCCAGCAGCAGCCGGTTCGCGTCCAGCAGATCCGCCGGGCGGCCGGTGTCCTTCCACCAGCCCACGACCGACTGGCCCGTCACGGTGCGCCCCTGCTCAATCAACCCCTGAATGCCGTCCGTGATTTCGTACTCCCCACGCGCAGACGGGGGCATGCCTTCCAGAATGCTGAAGATCTCAGGGGTAAAACAGTACAGCCCCGCCACCGCAAGGTTGCTGGGAGGGATTTTGGGTTTCTCCACCAGCTGCGTAATTCTCGACCCGTCAAGCTGAGCGACCCCGAAGGCAGTCGGATCAGGCACTTCCACCAGAGCAATCAGCGCACTCGGCCGCTCCCGCTGGAACTGCTCCACGAACGGCATGGCCCCGGACTCGAACAGGTTGTCGCCCAGATACACGCAGAAATCATCCTGCCCAATCCACTCCCGCGCCATCAGCACAGCGTGTCCCAGCCCCAGCTGCTGCTGCTGGTTGATCAGCGTGATCTGCACGCCCTGCACGTCATGGGTGGCATGCTCAATCGCTTCCCGCGTGATGTCCGACACCACGATGCCCACCTCCGTGATCCCCGCCTCCCGGAGCGTGTGAAGCGCATGTACGATGATCGGCTGTCCCGCTACACGCAACACGGGTTTAGGTCGGGTGTACGTCAGAGGACGAAGCCGGGTACCGAGCCCCGCCGCGGGAATAAGAGCTTTCATAGGAGGCACTCTACCCGGCTGGTCCCCGGCTCACATCTTCAGACCCGACGGTTTTACTTTAAAGTGCGTGTGAAAGACGTGCTGGCGTACGTTTTGTCTACTATCGGGAGTCCGTTGACTGTAGGCATGTTTGATGTCTTGGACAAGGTTTACGCGACATACATCGGAAGTGGACAGCCGCGTCCCACCTGCTGTAGGAGTTGGCGGAGTGGTCGAGGAGGTCGCATGGTCGTGTACGCGTGCCACGCCCGCCACACCCACACAAAAGGTTCCAACCACAGCCTGACCTGACGTAACAGTGGTCCGCCCCCTGAAAACTGGACAGAATGAATTGGAGACTCAGGCTCGCCCCCAGCCGTAGGCTGGAAAGCGAGGCCATGTCATGAGAACCCGTCAGTTCACCGAAGACCAGATCATCAAACGCCTTCAGGACGGCAAAAAAGGCGAGAAGCCGGTTGAGGACCTGTGCCGGGAGTTCGGCTGCAGTCCGGCCTCCTCTTACAGCTGTAAGAAAAAGTACGGTGACACCACACCAGACGAAGCCCGCAGGCTTCGTCGGCTCGAGAAGGAAAATGCCCGTTTGTTGCGAATCGTGGGCCAACAGCGCCTGGAGATCGATGCGATGAAGGACGTGATTGGGAAAAAGCGGTCACGCCCACCCAGAAACGTGCCGTGGTGCAGGAACTGATCACGGCACACGTCAGGCCTGACCGGGCCTGCTTCCTGGTGGGCTTGCCCAAATCCTCCTGGTATTACCGCCCGAAGCCCCGCCAGGACAGCGAGTTCCGACAGCGTCTCCGTGAACTGGCGTTGCTGCATCCTCGTCGGGGTTACCGCTTCATTCACGCCCTCCTGGTCCAGGAGGGCCACCGCATCAATCGCAAGAAGGTCCGGCGCCTCTGACGAGAAGAAGCGCTGACGATCAAGCCCCGCAGGAAGCTCCGCACTGGAGCTTCCGTTCCGATGAGCGCCACATACCCGAACCATGTCTGGACGTACGATTTCATGTTCGACCAGACCCTGGGCCGAGCTACCCTGAAAATCCTGACCGACGAATTTACCCGGCAGTCTCTAGCCGTGCGAGTCGCGGCATCCTTCACCTCCAAGGACCTGCAGAACGTCCTGCACGAAGTTATCGCAGAGCGCGGTGCACCAGGATTCATCCGCAGTGACAACGGACCAGAATTCATCGCCCGTGACCTGGGGATCTGGCTGGCCGTCCAGGACATCGGCACCCGGTTCATCCAACCCGGCAAACCCTGGCAGAACGGTTTTGCCGAGAGTTTTCACTCTCGGCTGAGCGACGAGTGCCTTAACTAGGAGGTGTTCTACTCCGCCAGGCACGCTCAGGTCCTGCTGGATGACTGGCGAGTGTTTTACAACGCCAGACGACCACATTCGTCACTGCAGTACCGCATGCCCGACGAGTTTGCCGAGCAGGCCAGGAGCCGGGCTGCCGTCCCCCTCCGCGGACAGGACACCGCGGAGGATGCCGTCATCCCGACTCCTGGGTGAGCAACGCAGGCCCATGCTGTACCCTTCTCCTGAGCCGAGTCTCTACTCGCATTCGTCCAAACTTTGGGGCCAGCCCAACAGCACACTCCAACCAGGCGGGGGCATAGCCCCCGCCTGAGGCGCATCTTCGTCGGAATCGACAGGTGACCTATCGTCCCACCAGTGCAGAAAGCAAAACGCCGCGCAGACCAAACTCCAGTGGCGCCTCAACGCCACGTCCGAGCGGGCCTGGCAATGCGTCCAGCCCAGATGCTGTTTGACTTCACGATAGGACTGCTCGATCCGGGGACGCCAGGCATACAGCCGCGCCACTTCAAGCGAGGATGCTGGGGGCGTCGACACCCGCACCGGGGACACGTCCTGGTCGCGCTCACGCAGATTGGTGATCAGGTATTGGGTGGTGTCGACCGGGAGTGACACCGGATCCGGTGTCACGACCACCAGTCGCAGCGCGCGACCAGGATCATAGGGTCCCCCAGCCAGTTCTGCACGCCAGAACAGCCGTTCATCTCCATTCGCGAAGGTCCGGGTGAACGGATGCCAGTCGGATGGCACTGCATGCAGCGCCATCCCTCGACGCTACCGGGCTCACCTTGCTCGTGCCACCAGGCGTACGAACGGGGCAACGTCATGACAAAGGTGATCGAGGACCGATTGCGCAGTTGTGCGATGAGTGAATGGGGGTGGCTCAGCCATCCCCATTCACGTTGTGTTCTGTCAGGCCAGCTCGGGGCTCCGATTCAGCGTCCGGAGATTAATCAGGCCCGCAACACAGCCCCAGAACATCCCGTGGCGGCCCGTGTCATTGCGGTAAAACTCCCTACAGATCCGGAACTTTTTGATCTTGCACACGACGTTTTCCACCGTGATACGCACTTTTGAGATCTGGTGATTGAGCTCCCGCTCCGATTCGCCCAACACGCCTCCTTTGGGGCGCATCCTGGGCACAATCAACTCATGCTTCGGGCAGAGCTTCTCCAGGCCGGTCTACCCCCGGTCCCCCCAGAGTCGTACGCCGCGAGGAACGCGCGGGAGCAACCTGGACTGCTTCAGGACTTTCATATCATGGGTGCAACCGCTCGCGGTCGCACTGAGGTGTACGACCAGACCGTCGGGTGTGACCGCGACCTGGGTCTTCAGGGGGTGGGTGCCCTTTTTGACACTGAAGTACTTCTTCTGGTCTTTGGGACCTGACTACCAGTCAAAACTCCTGAGGGTATGAAAAAGTCGGCTCCTGTAGCAACCGTATTGGTGATCAGGATTGCTCGCGGGCTCCCATCACGCGCCAGACGCTGTGCCGCCTGGGTGATGGCGCCCTGAGTCACCTGAAACCCGGTCGTCAGACGCAACACCCGGGCGATGCGGCGCTGCGGGAGACCGACCTCGTGATGCAGCGCCTGGATGGTGGCCGCCAGACGGGGGCCGCACCGGTGGGCCGTGGCCCCGCGTTGGTCCGGTCGGAGATCGGCATGCGCGCCACGCACGGCCTGCCCGCACTGCGGGCAGGCCATCACCGGCACGTGATACGCGGTGATCTGCACGGTCTGAGCGGGCAGATCACTGATCCAGGCGCGGTCATGGCGCGTGAAAATCAACTCGCCGACATCCCCGCAGGCCGTGCAGGTGTTGGGTGTGGGGACGTCCATGACGCGGTCCTCCTGCTCGGGAGCAGGAGGACGCGTGTATGTGAACACCCCCTCACCTGCGCGGCGACCAGCAGTCTTCGGGTGGGCCTTTCGGCTGCCCCGGCTGTGAGGCGCGGCGTACTTGCGCTGCTGTCGCTCCAACTGCTCGATACGCTTCTGGAACTGTTCGATCTGCTCGGCCTGCCGGCGGATGATCTCGTGGAGATCCTGTTCCGTCAACGGCGCAGTCATGCCGATCATCCTCTTCGATGAGCTGGTGTGACCCGACGCGTGGAGACGCTAATCCGATACGGCACTTTGCGCTCTGGGAGACCCAGTCCATGGTACAGACAATCGGGGACCCAACCGGTGGGCCGTCGCGCCCCATTGCGTGCGGCACAGATCAGGATGTTCGCCCCGAACATCCTTGCCACATGTCGGGCAGCGGGTCATGGGCACAGTGTATTGGGTAATCTCGGGTACCCCTGGGGGCAACTCAGTGATCCAGGCCAGATCCGTCTTGTACGCGGCTCGGTCCAGCGGGGGATGGCAGAACACGCAGGTGTTCGCCGGCTCCACGTCGATGACGCACGTGACACAGTCATGCGCTGGAGCGTGTTTGAAGGTGAAGGTCCCTTGCCCCGCTCGGCGCCCGGGTGGCTGGGGATCGGCTTGAGGGGCCTCGCGGCTGTGCGGCGCCACGTACCGTTTCACCTGCTGTTCCAGTTGCTCGAGCCGCTTCTTCAGGCGGGCGTTCTCTTTGATGAGTTGCTTGATCTGCGCGCCCTGCTCGGCAATCTGAACTGCTTGCTCAGCAAGCAGCTCGAGCAACGCTTCGCGAGTCAGCTCCTCCGACATGACCCGAGCCTACCCGACGGCACCTCGGCCTTTCATCCTCACACGGTACCCTGCTCCTGACCGCTGAACCGGGCGCGCGCTATTGATGGCGGCATAAGTTGGCATTCATAAGCTGGCGAGGGAGTTGGATGTACCGGATCCGCTGCCAGGCCGTCACGAGCTTCGCCCTCAAGATGGAGACTGAGCGGGCACAGAAGTTGCCCAGGACATTGCGCTTCACATATGCCCACACCAGCTCGATTGGGTTCAACTCCGGGGCGTACGGTGGCACAAACACCAACGATAGGCGTTCGTGGAGGTCCACGAACGCCTGTATCACTTTCGCGCGGTGAATGCCTGCGTTCTCCAGCACGACGACGATCTCCCCCTGAATGTGGCGCAGGAGATGCTGGAAGAAAAGGGTGACGTCCCCACTGCGAATCGCCCCCGACTTCGTGTGTTGGAAGAAGCGTCCCTCCGACGTGATCGCTCCGATCGTGGACAGCTTCTCCCGGTTCGCCGGCAAGGTGACGAGGGGCGTGACGCCCCTCGTCGCTCACGTCCGTCGCCGCACGCCGTTGAGCGAGAAGCCGACCTCATCCAGGGAGACGAGGGTCGCGCCCTGAGCGACCTTTTTTTTTCAACTCCGGCGCCACTTGTTCCCGCCAGGATGCAATCCGGAGTTCATTGCGCTCAGCGGCCTGTCCATCTGGCATCTGGGGCGTGAACCCTAATTGGCGAAGGATTTTCCGGACATGATCGGGGTGGTACCACACGTCAAAATGCCGCCCGATGAGGTCCGCGACTCGCTTGGTACTCCACGTCGGGTCGGGGAAGCCATGGTGCACCGCACCCTCCCGCAGGATGGTGCGGACCTGATCGAGCTGGGTGGCCGTGAGTCGGGAGGGGCGGCCACTCGTCACGGTCGCCTGAAGAGTGCCCGTGCGCTTCAGGCGCTTCTTCCAGTTGCTGACGGTGTGGACAGAGACACCGAAGTGCTGAGCAATCTCTCGTTGAGCATGCTGCCCGCTCTGAAGCCAGGGGGTCGCGGCCAATCGGCGCTCTTCCAGCTGGGCACGGGAGTACTTGGACGGATGCCATTCGGCCATGCCTTCAGCGTATCAGCACATACTTACGCCGCTATCAATAATCACATACCCCGAGGGCGCTAATCACATACGGGATCGGCGGGTTTTGGGCTGCTCACACACCTCAAACACCGCCGTTTGTCGCGCCAGTTCGCGACCGCTCACACGTTCAGAAATCTCTCCTCCAGCACAGCCTCAACCTGAAGATGGCCGGTACAGAGGAACCGCTGAAACCCTTCGTCATCTGATATGGTAGAGGAGGTGTTAAGAGCCCCTAGAAATAAGGAGACCGCATTTAAGTGACTTTGTAGATCACTAAAGAAATTCTATTGTGTAATGGCGTAAGATTATATTTTAATTAGATTTCTAAGATATGATATTAGAATTCGAGGTTATTTACGATCATCAAATTTATAATATGGTTAACTATAATTTGTATAAAGTTCCTAAATTAAATATAAAAGCGACTTTTTAATTTATTAAAAGCGATAAGATATCTAAGAAATAATTAACCTACCATAGGCTACATAAGGAGCTTTAAATGGAAGAAAATAACCTTAAAATAAGAGATGTTGATCTAGGATTTATAGCTAGGGCTGTTAAAAGGTATCGGATATGGGTTATATTATGTCCAGTTATCTTGGGAATATCTGCTTATACCTTGAGTCGGCAAAGTCCCAAAACTTACGAAGCTTCGGCGGTTTTGTTGGCCACAAACAATGTTACCAGCATTATTTCCGAGCGATCCTCTGATCAAGCTACTGTAAGTGCGCCACCACTTCCAGAGGGTGTCATGGCGCAGGCTCTTCAGAGTGAAGAAGTTGTAAGCGGTGTGATTTTGGGATTAAAAAGAAATAGTTCTATTTCTGATATAGAGAAAAAACGGTTGCTTAATCAATTAACACAAGAGACTAGGGATCAAAAGTTAAAAACTATTTCACTTTCTTCACGTTTGGACTTTAATGGAAACGGTACATACACAGTAACGAGCAAGGCTCGAGAGCCAGAAGCTGCTCGGAAATTATCTAATTTGGTGAGTGAAGCGTTGGTGCGCTGGGATAGAGGTAGAGGATTGGCATCTATCCGTTTGGGTCTAGCTGGATTTGATTCTCAACTAAAGGAAATAGACAAGAGTCTGGCAAGGAAAAATTTAAGTTCTAGAGAACGACAATCATTGCTAAATGGACGTGCACGAGTCCAGGAAAGCAAGGTGCGATTATCAATTTTAGAAAACTCAGCTGTGGGGGTTTTGTCCCCTCTAGTAAGTGCGCAAACTCCACGTTTACCAGTATCACCTAAGCCCCTCCGCAATGCTGTCTTGGCAGTGATCTTAGGACTTGTGCTAACTATTGCTTGTGCCGCAGTGGCAACTATATCTGATCGTACTATTCGCACTGAGGAAGATCTGCTGCCCTTGGGACTTCCGACACTAGCTACCTTGCCACGATTACGTCAGCGCGATGTGCTCTTGCGCGGTATCGTGAGGGCAGCGCGAGAGGCCGGCCTCTATGAGGCTGTGGGTTTCCTGCGGGTTAATTTGTTGGGGATTCTTGTTAATCGTCCTCATCCGGTGGTCATGATGACAAGTACCGCACCTGGAGAGGGGAAGAGTAGCGTCACCGCTACCTTAGCCGATGGCATTGCATCTAGCGGGCAACGAGTGCTAATCATTGACGCTGACCTACGGCGTGGCACTCAAGCAGCAGTCTGGAAGAAATACGATGAGATGGGTACTTGGAAGAAACTGGAGGCAGCAGGAGGTGCCCGCACTACCCAAGAGGCTTTGATGCGGCCCCATGAGATTGAAGTCCTTCAGGTAGAGCCTAATGTGGATATACTTCCTGCCGGGCCAGGAATTACTGACAGCCTAAGCATTCTCAATCAGGCAGACATTTCTCAGGCGTTAAGTATATGGCGTAAACACTATGACGTTGTCCTAATTGATACAGCTCCACTTTTGGCGCTAGCAGATGGGTTAGTGCTTGGACGTCACACCGACGCGGTGATCATGGTGGTCGAATACGGCCAGACCCATATTCACGGCGCAGCTACTGCCATTAGACGGGCTGAGCGTGCCGGACTGAATATCATAGGCTCGGTGATTAATAAAGCAAATCCTCAAGAGGAAAGCAGCTACAACTACTCTTATTCCTATGGCGCCCCAACACAGTCGGGACGGGCATGAGCGTCCAGGGCAAAGGCTGACCGTTAAATGGGCTTTAGTGACCGTCAGCTGCGTTTGGCATCCAGAATTACCTTTTTAGGGACACTCTTAAACTTTGGAATTCTGACAGTACAGTTGTTGTTTCTGACCCCGCTTCTGATTCGTACTGTAGGAATAAAGGTAAATGGCGCATGGGTGGGTTCTAGTGATCTACTCTTATGGTTGCAGGCCTTTGACTTTGGGCTGACCAACTATGCTATTCAAAAAATGAGTGCTGCATATGCCCAGCGGGATATCAAGGACTTGAGCCACTGGTTTTCAAGCACCCTTATAATTCTACTGACACTGGCCGTAGGTATTGTTGTGGCTGGACCTTTAGTTGCCCATCTAATTTACCATCCCTTTAGGCTTTCTCCTATGGCAGAGCAGGACCTGAAATCAGCTTTTACTTGGGGGCTTTGGGCAGTGGCGCTGACAATTGGCAGTTATGCCTTTACGGGTCTTGCTCGAGCGCTACAAGCGCCGCTGATGACTATGGTTTCTGTCGTTTTTGGCAGTATTCTTGGTATCGTGATCAGCTGGTGGTTCCTGACTCACGGCGGTGGCGTGCGCTCGGTCGCCTACGGCATGTTCGTCAGAGCGCTGGTAGCTTTTGCAGGTGGCGCAGTAGCCTTTGCAATTTTTTGTCGACAGCAACAGGTATTTGTCGGTATCCCCAGCAAACGCCATTTGCGTGAAGGTCTAGCCATTATGCCTTACAGTGGCCTGGGTGCCATAGGGTATGCAGTTAGCAATCAGAGCGATAACTTTTTGATGGCCTCACTGCTCGGTCCGCACGTTGCTACGCAGTTCAATACGATGCGCCGCACCGCTGATGTGGCTCGAAGTATTGTGGAGACCTTAGGTGCTGCTAACTTTGCAGGGTTTTCACATATATTCGCACGAGATGGCGTGGCTGGCAGTCGCGAATCATACCGGAGGCTACTTGGGCTCCATAGTCTGCTCTCGTTCGGCTTGGGCGGGATTTTCATTGTATTCAATCAGTGGTTTATGCAAGTTTGGCTTGGTCCTGGATTTTATCTGGGCAGCCTGATTAACACACTTATTGCCCTACAGGGATTTTTAAGTACAAGAGCATATCTTCACAATACTATGAACCGTGCCATGGTGGCTCCACAATTCGCCTTTGTCATGCTTATTATTGAAGCGATAGTGAAACTGGCACTTGTCATAACTGTGGGCCGTACATTTGGAGTCAAAGGCATACTAATAGCTGGGTTGGGAGTTGCTACTTTGAGTCTCATGGTTATGGCTGCCCGCAATGCGGCTAAGCTGACTGTGCCAGACTCACAGTGGTGGGTTGTAATCGTGGGTCTTGTGCTAGTAAGTTTAGGGCGAGAAATCAACATTTGGCTGGCTCTACTCCTGCTTGCAGCCTTTTCAAGCGGGTTCGCGCTGGTTATGCTGAAGCATATGCCTGAAGAGCGGGAGCCTCGTGACACGTAAGACTTCTTTGCTAACTCTAATGATCCCGCTGGTTTTCTTCGAAGCCTATCTATTGCTCACCGTATTGTTATTCCGTTTTGGCCCATGGGAGTATTACAACAAAAGCAGCAATGAGATCCTGTTCTTCTCCCTCTTGTACCAAGCGTCGCTAGCAGGTGGTTACCTGTTGGCTCACGCGCTATACAGGCCCCCTGTCAGTCGTACAGGAAACGTTCACAAGCTCTTCACGGCTTCACTGCTTGTAAACTTTTTGATTTTTCCACTTACCTCTCTGGCCCGTACCGGCTTCCCACTCCCAGATGTTCTTGGAGGCCTACGGGCACCGGGAGAGGCCTATGCACGCTCACTGGTATATCGCGAGAGCGGTGCAGGTGCTGCTGTCGAGTACGTACGTATTCTGCTAGGACCGTTGCTCTATCTCTACTTTCCTATAGCGATCTTCTATTGGACGAGGATAAGATATGGGGCGCGCTTCTGGTCAGTAACTCTTATTGTTTTAAACATGGCGCTGTTCGTGGCAATGGGCACCAATAAGGCTATTGGAGACTACGCAGTAACGGTACCTATACTTCTTATGACTGCTGTGGCTGCCGGTTTGATATCATTAAACGTAAAACGTGTCGTGGTGGGAACCATCATTATAATAGCGTTGGCTGGCATGTTTATGAGTTTTTTCTCGGCCACTATGAATTCGCGAGCTGGATCCTCAATTGTGTCAGGGTATTTCCCTCCTGGAAATACCAGAGTAGATGCCCAAAACGTCATATTGCAAGCAGTTCCCAAGAGTGGGCAGATTCTGGTAGTTGGTTTGTCGAACTACATTACTCAGGGGTATTTCGCAATGGGGCTCGCTTTACGCGAACCGTTCATTCCCTTGTATGGATTAGGTACTTCTCCGTTTATGCTTAGACAATTTGAAACATTGACAGGGATCGGAGATTTAGAAGAACAGACTTATCCCGCTCGAATTGAAAAGTACGGGTGGCTCAAGGAACGTTACTGGTCCTCTATGTATCTTTGGCTTGCGTCAGACCTTAGCTTCTGGGGGATTCCAATCTTCTGTCTGCTGTTAGGTATGATTCTCTACACAACTTGGCGTGACACCATTGAAACACGAGACATCTGGGCGCTGAACCTTGTGTCTCTTCATGTTATTGTCGTGTTTTATTTCTCTTCTAACAACCAGATTGGCCAAAGCGGTGAGGCACTCTGGACCTATCTTGTGATTTTCTTTATATGGATCACTAGGCGGCATGGCATACGGTTTACCCTATCGAGCCGGAGGTCCACCTGATGTCCCAGCCCCTCAAGATTCTGTTTATTGGGAGTGTCGTCCCTGACACAGCTCAATACCGCACGTCAGCATTTTCACGTGCCGGTAATCTGGCCCAGCAAGGGATGCTCACTGGTATTGCTGAAGCGGGAGCTCACATCAGCGTGCTGTCATTTCAGCCGGTGCCAGCCTTCCCCAGAAGTCTTCGGTGGTGGGTGCGTGGTCAGCGGCTCTCAAGTGGATATAAACAGCGCCTCGTGCCCTTTGTCAACATCCCCTACTTGAAACAGGTTTCACTTGCATGCGCCTTTGTGTTTCAAGGCTGGTACCAGATCAGGCGGACAAAACCTCATGTGCTGATGAGCTACAACGTCAACACCTTTATCTCGGCTCCACTGCTGCTGCTGTCCCGTCTTCTGTGCGTTCCGTACGTTCCTGTGGTATATGACGTCGATGTACCCGGAGCTACTGTCCCGGACGGACCGTTACAGCGGCTGGAATATCGTTGGGCCACCTGGATCCTGCCGCTGCTTCCTGCTGCGGTGACCGGCACAGCCTTGATCGGTCGCGATCTTATGCCAGGTCGGCCTACCCTGATTGTCGAAGGAGGGTTGAATAAGGAGCAGCAAACTTACGCCCCAACGGCCTTCACATCCGATACGACCTTCGACATCGTTTTTGCGGGTGCGCTGGAAAAGTACAACGGCGTGGATGTCCTGATGGACGCTATGGCTTGGCTGCCCGACCACGTTCGCTTGCACATCGCTGGCCAGGGGCGTATGTGCTCGGCAGTGCAGGCCTATGCAGCCGCAGATGACCGCATCGTGTACCACGGCCTTCTGGACATGGACGGACTGCGACGTCTATATGCGAAAGGTGACCTTCTAGTCAATCACCGCAGTGATCAGCGACTCGACAGCCGGTACGTTTTTCCATCGAAACTGATCGAGTACCTCGCTGCAGGGATACCTGTGGTCTCCACCCGTTTTCGCAGTCTGCCTGAAGAATACCTGCCATTTTTAGAGCTCCTGCTGGATGAGTCACCTCGCGCACTAGCGACCGGTATTGAGCAGGTGATGAGTACGCTGCCTGCCGCGCGGTCAAGGGCACAGCGGGGTCAGGAATTCGCCCAGATGAATAAAAGCTGGGCATTTCAGGGTCGGCGTATCCTGAGCTTTTTGGAGACCACCATTTTATGACGCCCCAACTGAACTATGACGTTCTGGTCATCTTGGACTATTACCTCCCTAGTCGTAAGGCGGGTGGACCAGTTACAACTATCGTCAACCTGACCGAACTACTAGGTGACGAAATGCGCTTCCTGATCTTGACGCGGCGCAGGGATATTGACGGCAAGGTTTACGATCACATGCCGGCCGGTCGGATCATGCGCGTCGGCAAAGCGGATGTGATCTACCTTGACGACTCGAAGCTCACGTTGCGCGATCTCACACAGTACGCGCAGCTGTCGGGAGCGACTACCCTTTATCTTAACTCTTTCTTCTCCCCACTTAGTTTCAGTTTCCTTTTACTGCGCCGCCTGGGACAGATAAAGATGGACGTGATTCTTGCACCGCGTGGTGAATTCTCTCGAGCTGCCTATGTTTTGAAGGGTGCGAAGAAAGAACTCTACCGGCAACTCGTCGACCGCATGGGTCTGCTGCGTGGCCTGCGCTGGCAGGTGTCCAGCGCTTACGAGGCTCAGGAACTGAAGCAGATTCTCGGCGAACGCAACGATGTCATGGTGGCCCCTGACCCTTTCTCAGTGAGTCAAAGCCACAAGACCTGGACACATGACAGGGACCTGATCTACCTCTCACGCATTTGCCGCAACAAGAATCTGCATTATGCGCTGCAGTGCCTGGCAAAGGTTCGCTTTCCAGTCAGCCTCGACATCTACGGACCTATCGAGGACACCAGCTACTGGGAAGAGTGTCAGGCTCACATCAAGACCCTGCCGTCTCATGTTCAAGTACAGTATTGTGGCGTACTGGCGCATGAGCAGGTGCGTACCACATTTAGTCATTACGGTGCTTTTCTGTTCCCGACCGGTGGAGAAAATTATGGTCACGTGATTCCAGAGGCACTGTCCGCTGGAACGCCTGTCATTCTCAGCGACCGCACCCCCTGGCGTGACTTCGAAGAAGCTGGGGTCGGATACGTGCTGCCGCTGGAGGCGCCAGAAAGCTTTGTCGCTGCCGTGGAAGTGCTGGTGGGCCATTCTCCGCAGGAGCGGGAGGCTATAGGAGCGCGCTGTCAAGCTTACGCACAAGCTATAGAGCAGCAGCCGCAAGTGCGGCAGCAGAACATTGCCCTCTTTACTCAACCCTTTAAGCGAGGTCAATTATGAACACTCAAGATTTTGCAGGCAAAACCGTCTTGATTACCGGTGGTACTGGTTCTTTCGGACATGAGCTTCTCGATGTAATTCGCGAGACCGATGTGAAGGAAATCCGAGTTTTCAGCCGTGATGAACTGAAGCAGGAGATGATGCGCCTGAAACTTAAGGACCAGCGTGTACGGTTCTATATCGGCGATATTCGCGACCGGGACAGTGTAGATCAGGCTATGCGGGGCGTAAACTTGGCCTTCCATGCGGCTGCGCTTAAACAGGTGCCCTCCTGCGAATTCTTTCCCATGCAGGCACTGATGACCAATGTCATTGGTTCCCATAACGTCGTGGAATCCGCTATCAACCACCAGATTGAATCGCTGGTGTGTCTGAGCACTGACAAGGCAGTTCTTCCAGTGAATGCCATGGGGATGACCAAGGGCCTGATGGAGAAGGTAGCGCAGGCTGCCGCACGCGGACTGAGTGAAGGTGATACCAAAATCAGTTCCGTCCGCTACGGCAACGTCATGTACTCGCGGGGCTCCGTAATTCCGCTTTTCATTAACCAAATCAAGCAGGGCCAGGCGCTGACTGTGACCGACCCTGATATGACGCGCTTTCTTCTCTCGCTGCGCAGCGCAATTGACTTGGTGCTCTTTGCTTTTGAAAACGCCCGTCAGGGCGATATCTTCGTGCGTAAGGCGCCGGCCAGTACCGTGCAGGATCTCGCTCAGGCGCTGAAGAACCTCTTCCATTCCGACGTGCCCATTGAAGTGATCGGCACCCGGCACGCGGAGAAACTTTTCGAGACCCTTACCACCGCTGGTGAGCTGGTGCGCGCTGAGGACATGGGCGATTACCTGCGGGTCTTTATGGACGACCGCGACCTCAACTACGCCAAGTACTTCACGGAAGGACAGCAGGAAGAGAAGACTCGTGAAGATTACACCTCGCATAATACGCGACGCTTAACTGTGCCCGAAATCGAGCAGCTGCTGCTCCTGCTGCCCGATGTCCAGCGTGAACTTAAGTTGGCAGGCCAGCGATGAAACGCATGAAAGTCATGACCGTGGTGGGCACCCGCCCCGAGATCATTCGACTGTCACGGGTGATCGCCAAGCTGGATGAACACACTGAGCATGTCTTGGTTCACACGGGACAGAACTTCGATTATGAACTCAACGACATCTTCTTCAAGGAGCTCGGCATGCGGCGGCCCGATGCGTTTTTGAACGCTGCTGGGAGCAGCGCCGCTGAGACCATCGGGCAGGTCCTGATCAAGGTTGACCTCCAGCTGCAAGAGCACCAGCCCGAGGCGTTGCTGCTGCTGGGCGACACCAACAGTTGCCTGGCAGCCATCCCGGCTAAGCGCCGCAGAATCCCGATCTTCCACATGGAGGCTGGTAACCGCTGCTACGATCAGCGCGTTCCGGAAGAAACAAACCGCAAAATCGTAGACCACACGAGCGATGTCAATCTACCCTACAGTGATATCGCCCGCGAGAATCTCCTGAGAGAAAATTTTGACCCGGCGCGCGTCATCAAGACCGGAAGCCCTATGTTCGAGGTGCTGGCCCATTACCGTAAGCAGATCGAGCGGTCCGCCATCCTGGCCGAGCTGGGCCTAGAGCGCGGTGGATACTTCGTGGTAAGCGCTCATCGGGAAGAGAACGTGGACGCTCCGGAGAGGCTGGCTGCGCTTGCCGTCACCCTGAACGCTCTGGCGCAGCAGTACGGGCAGCGCATCATCTTCTCCACACATCCCCGGACACAGAAACGCATCGCCGCCGCGGGGTTGAGCTTCCACCCCCTGGTGGAGTTCATGAAGCCGCTAGGATTCTTTGCGTACGTACACCTGCAGATGCAGGCGAGGGCAGTGCTATCCGACAGTGGCACTATCAGTGAAGAGTCGTCCATTCTTAATTTCCCGGCCCTGACGCTACGTGACACCCATGAGCGTCCCGAAGGCATGGAGGAAACTGCAGTCATTATGACAGGCCTGAGTCCTGACCGTGTCCTACAGGCGATCGCAGTGCTCGATCAGCAGCCCCGCGGTGAACAGCGTCAGCTTCGTCTCGCTGCTGACTACAGCATGCCCAACGTTTCCGACAAGGTGCTGCGCCTGATCCTGAGCTACACTGATTACGTCAATCGATACGTGTGGCATCAGGGTTAAGCAGCCGTGACGACTCAAGCAACTGTGTTAGTGGTCGGCGCCTCTGGGTTCGTGGGCCAGATGCTCTGTCAGGTGCTGCTTGACCACGGTTACCATGTGGTGGCCGCTTCCCGCTCGCCTCAACAGCTGCCACTTGGCGTACGTCACCACCTTCTCGGGAACCTAAGCGAGGAAGTCGACTGGAGTTCTGCTCTGCGTGGTGTTACGTACGTGGTATATCTTGCAGCGCGCGTCCATGTAATGAACGACACACATGCCGATCCGCTGGCTGCCTACCGTGCAGTGAATACTGATGCCCCTGTAGCACTGGCGCACGCTGCCGCAGCAGCTGGAGTGTCACGTTTTATCTATTTGAGCTCTGTCAAGGTCAACGGTGAGCAGAGCGACCAGCCGCTAACTGAGCGTGACCTGCCTACCCCGACGGACCCCTATGGCATCTCCAAGTGGGAAGCAGAACAAGCGCTCACACAGATAGGGGTAAGGACCGGGCTGGGTGTTGTTGTGTTGCGGCCCCCGCTAGTCTACGGTCCGGGAGTCAAGGCAAACTTCCTCCAGCTGATTACTGCAGTGCGGCACGGTATTCCACTGCCACTGGCTTCCGTCCGCAACCGCAGGAGCATGGTCTACGTGGGCAACTTGACCGATGCAATTGTGTTTACGCTGCGCTCGTCTGTGGTTATAGGGAAGACTTTTTTTGTGGCAGACCGCGAGGACCTCTGCACGCCTAGACTGATACAAGAGGTAGCCCACGCCCTGGGCCGCTCACCACGCCTATGGCCGGTCCCGACTGCAGTACTTCACACTGCTGGCCGACTGCTGCGCTGCGAAGGAATGGTGCGACGCCTGACTGGTTCCCTGCAGATTGATACACACCGTCTGCGTGAAGCAGGCTGGTCGCCCCCCTTCACCACCCAGGCAGGTCTGGCTGCGACGGTGGCAGCTCAGAACCAGGAGACCGACGGGCGCCCTTGGCGTCTAACGATCAGGCAGCGTCATTACTTGCGCATGCGGCGCTGTCTGGAGCGGCCCTTGGCAGGAGTTCTGCTGTTGTTGCTTCTGCCCGTTCTTCTCTTGACGGCTCTAGCCATCCGGCTGACCAGCTCTGGACCTGTCCTCTTCACTCAACTGCGGGCTGGCCAGGGGCATCAGCCCTACACAATTTTCAAATTCCGCACTATGCGTTCTAACGCACCGCAATTGTCGACGGAGGACATGCGGCGTCAGGGCATCAGTGCAGTTACACCCCTAGGTGCGTTCCTCCGCAGAAGCAGTTTGGATGAGCTTCCACAGCTTTTGAACGTACTCCGCGGGGAAATGAGTTTTGTCGGGCCCAGACCTGCTCTTATGACACAAGCCCCTGTGCTTCACGGGCGTGCTGCCAAAGGTGTAGATCAACTACCACCAGGTATTACCGGTCTGGCGCAGGTGACAGGGCGTGACGACCTGAGCGACGAAGAGAAAGTTCGGCGGGATGCCACATACCTGCGTAATCTCGGCCCCCTGACTGACCTGTTTATTATCCGTGCCACCCTGCGCAGCGTTATGGGCGGACATGGAACCTACTAGGTCCCACTCTACTAATCCTCACCATCAGGGACGGAATGGCTGACCGCTCAGCACCTGACACTTTGAGTGAAATGGCGTCCTGAACGCAGTGGGGCATGACAAAGGGCGGTATCTGGGTCTGTGACGACCCCCGAGACTGCCCGACTGCCTGCTGACACGCTGGCCATCCATCTGAAAACCCATCTCCCTCAACGGCGAATAGACGCCCTGCAGCGGCTGGCTGAAGTGCTTCTGGCACTGCTCCAGGCCGAATCCACCCTCCACCGCAAGCTTGCGCTCCATCTACCCCGAGACGCCAGTCTTGAATCCAAGACTCGGACCGTGGCCCGAGTCTTCCACGATGCTCAGCTCACACAGCAGGACGTCACCGACGTCCTGCTTCCGCTGCTCCCTGACAGCAAGCTCACCCTGATCATGGACCGCACGACCTGGCACGACGGTCAAATCCCACTGAACATTTTGGTTCTGGGCGCCCTCCTCGGTGGGGCCGTGATCCCGCTGGTCTGGTCAATTCTTCCGCATCAGGGCAACAGCAGCACCGCCGCCCGCATCCTCCTGGTCGCCCGTCTCCTCAAGGTGCTGCCTGCCCGCCGGTGGGCCGTGTTGATCGCCGACCGCGAGTTTATCGGGAATGAGTGGTGTTCTTTCCTGCGCTGGAAGCGGATCCGGCATTGTCTGCGCATCCGGGAAAACACTCGCATCGATGACGAACTCGTCCGTGACCTGTTCGCTGGCCTGCAACCTGGAGAGATCCGAACCCTGTTTGAGCGAACGTGGGTGTATGGCGGGTGGATGCACGTGGTGATCACCCTATCCCCCGCGGGGGATAGGGTGATCGTTGCTTCGGATTTGCCCGTTCTGGCCGTTCTGAACACCTATCGACTCCGGTGGGGGATCGAGTCGGCATTCTCTTCGTTGAAGGCCCGCGGGTTGGGCCTGGAGGCTACACACATGACGGCACCCGAACGAATCTCCCGGCTGTTCGGGCTGCTGTGTATTGCGCTGGCATGGATGGCACGGGTCGGCACGCAGACCGTGCAGGAAGACCCTCCCAGGCGGGACAAGCGGGGGCGGGCCGTGGTGAGTCTGGTGCGGATCGGTTGGCAGATCCTCAGTCAGGCAGTGCGGTGGGGCGGCGACGCCTTCTGGAACTGCCTTGAGCTGCTGAGTACGCCATTTCCACTCACCAGCACGTCAATTCCCCAAAGTGTCAGGTGCTGAGCGCTGACCGTTGACACCACACTTGGATGCCGTTCTGGGGCCACTGAAATTCCAGGTTTGTCCTAAAGCACATGGTAGGAGAGGTAGGCACAGATAGGTGTGGTGTATTGCCGCTCGTCTGGTGTTTGATTCATCCATCATCATAGGTGCCTTGCTCAGCCTAGAATCATGACCGTGCACCTGCGGCTGGTGTGCGGTTTACGATTCTGCAGAGGCATACATCGGATAGCAGAAGCCAAAAGCCGCAAACTAGGGTTTCTAGAATGAAGCCGCTGAGGCCAGGACGATCATGGAGCCCTGCTTCAGTAGAGCCCCCTGGAAGTGCGCCCCGCCTGGGCAGGCAGGTCATCAAGGTCCATTGGGAAGTGAAATATCTATGACATCTACCCTAATTAAGTTCGTGATTGATCTCGTCCTGTGGCTCATGGCGGCCCTGCTGGCTTATACTTTTCGTACACCTTCAGTGATTCAGGGCGGCGCGCCAAGCACCATTTGGCTTTATGCTCTGCTGAACCTGAGTGTAATGGGGCTCGTGATCCGGCAGTATCGGCTACACCGTCAACTGTGGCAACGGGTAAGTGTAACTGACCTGCTGACGCTGGCACGTGCAGCTGCTACAGCCACGTTTATTATGTTCGCCTTAGGGTTCATCCTGCGTGAGTGGCTTCAACTCGCGCGCAGCGTACCCCTATTGGCAGGCGCGCTCGGCTTCCTGCTAATGGGCGGTGCGCGCCTGCTGTTCCGAATGTTTCAGGATCGGATCCGTCAGCAGCAAGTGCCCGCGAGACAACGGGTTTTGATAGTTGGTGCCGGTGAGGCAGGTGCACTGATTGCCCGCGAGATTCAACGGCATCCAGAATCCGGTTTGCAGGTGATTGGATTCCTCGATGACGAACCGACCAAACAACGGCAGTCACTGATGGGCTTTCCAGTCTTCGGCAACGTGGGCAACCTTGTTGAGGTAGCACAACGTGAAGGTGCTCATGAGATCTTGATTGCGATTCCCTCAGCTGAAGGTAGATTTATTCGCCGTGTAGTTGAACTGTCACAGGCAGCCAAGTTGCGGTATCGTATCATTCCAGGCGTTTTTGAGATCCTCTCAGGGAATGTCACGATCAACCAGATTCGTGATGTCAACCTTGAGGATCTACTGCGCCGACCTCCTGTACAACTCAATACAGCCGAGATTGCTGGGTATCTCAGAGAACAGGTGATACTTGTCACCGGTGCCGGTGGAAGCATCGGTTCGGAAATTGTTCGGCAGATCTGCCTTTACCAACCGCGCCTGATTCTTCTCGTCGGGCGTGGCGAAAACAGTATTTTCGGTATTCAGCAAGAGCTGAATCACACGCTGATTGACATTAAGCACATCGGTCTCATCTGTGACGTCCGCGATCCAAATAGGCTGGAGGCAATATTTCATGACTACCGTCCAGATGTGGTCTTTCATGCAGCAGCACATAAGCATGTGCCGCTGATGGAAATGGCTCCCTCGGAAGCCATCATGAACAACGTTATGAGCACGCAGAACGTCACTGAACTCTGCCTGAAGTATGGTGTGAAGCGTCTGGTCAACATTTCGACTGACAAGGCGGTAAATCCCACAAGTGTCATGGGAGCTTCCAAACGCATAGCAGAGATGATTGTCTCCGCTGGTGCGTCGCGCGCTACTTCTGCCCAGGCGTTTGTATCCGTTCGCTTCGGGAATGTGTTGGGCAGCCGTGGCAGTGTGGTTCCTACATTCATGCATCAGATCAGGGCGGGTGGACCGATTACAGTTACCCACCCAGACATGGTGCGTTATTTCATGACTATTCCTGAAGCGGCCAGGTTGGTGTTGCAGGCAGGTGGCTTGGCCGAGAATGGTAAAGTTTATGTGCTGAACATGGGACAGCCGGTTAAGATTGCCGACTTGGCTCATGACGTGATTCAGCTCTCAGGCGCTCAACACGTTGGTATCGTCTACAGCGGCGTGCGACCAGGGGAGAAGCTATATGAGGAACTGCTTACCAGCAGTGAAGGTACCGAATCCACCAGCCATTATGAGATCTTTAGTGCGCGCTTGGCTAGCGTGGACCCAACAGAGTTAGAGCACGATCTAGCGGTCCTCAAGCAATATGCTGAGCAGCAGGATCATACGGCAATCCGCGCCGTTCTAGCACGATTGATTCCAGAGAACAAGTTCGGCAGCCTGGGATAGTGGTCTGCCCCTGACGGCCTGACAAATTTTATGAGAAAGCGTCCCCGGTAGGGGACACTTTCTGTTTGTGACGACAGAACATGCCACCGGGGACGCGTCTCGACTCTACCAAGCCGTGCTAGCCCATCTCCACACTGGGCTCTGGAACGACATCCGCAATGCGCGGACCCTAGCCTGGATGGTCAGTTGAGCGCTGCTGTCCCAGCGCAGCACGTTCTCTGACTGGCTCTCCCACATCAACGCTGGAGAGACGCTGGCGCAAAGTACGGAACGCCGATTCCGTCGATGGTTGGAGAATCCAGCTATCGACCCCATCAGGATTTATGGTCCTCTGATCACCCGCGCCTTGCGGAACTGGGGCAAACACACGCTGATCCTGGCACTCGATACCAGCGTCCTGTTCGAGAAATTCTGCTTGATCCGCGTCGCTGTCCTCTTTCGGGGACGAGCGGGACCGCTCGTCTCTCGTGTCATTGAACCTTCCAGCGCCCAAGTCAGCACTGCTCACTTGCTTTCCGTCCTAGCCAGGGTCAAAGGGTTGCTCGATTTCTTGCGGATCCGCGAGGTCCGCGTGCTGGCGGACCGAGGATTCTGCGACACGGACCTGATGGCCTGGCTACGGTTCTGCGACTGGCATTACCGGATCCGCATCAAATCCAACCTGATCCTGGCCTCGCCCGATGGGCATCGACTGTGCAAGGTCGGCGAGGTCAAGCTCGATCCACGAGAAGTTCGCTGCTTTCACAACGTCACCCTCACTGGGCAACACTTTGGCCCGGTTCATGTCGCTCTGGGCCGTCCGTCGGACGGCCCAGAGCAGTGGCAGGTGGTCAGCGACGAACCAACAAGCATCAACACTTTTGACGAGTATGGTGAGCGCTTCCAGATCGAAGAGGGCTTCCTGGACGACAAAAGCGGCCTCTTCGGTCTGGAGGATTCCAAACTTCGTGACGCGCTCTGTCTAGAGCGCCTGACGCTGGTCCTGGCGATAGCGACCTTGTTGCTCGTGTCGGTAGTTGGCTGGAACTATGCCCGACACCACTGAAATGGGAGCGTCCGGGGCCGATCCCCGGACGTGTCAAAAGAGCGCCCACTCGAGAGTTTCGTCTGTCAGAACCCCGCCTGTCCAGCCCAGCATCACGCGCAACAAGGCACCATCAAGCTCCGCAGACGATACGACCCTCACCGCCGACGACTCCTCAAGTGCACCGTATGCGGTGCGGAATTCAGTGAACTCAAAGGCACGCCCTCCTGGAATGCCCGCTGCTCACAGGACACCGTTGACGCCGTCGTCGAGCACGTCACTCACGGCAACAGCTTCGTCACCACAGCCCACCTGGTCGGGTGCCACCGAACCACGGTCGCGCGGATCGTCCGCGCTGCCGGAAGCCACGCGCGACACCTCCATGACCTGAATGCTCGTGACCTTCAGGTCACGAGCATTCAGGCAGACGAGCGCTACGGATGTGTCGGGCGCAAGAAGGAGTCGGTGTGGGACGCGATCGTCATCGATCCCAGCAGCAAGTTCCTGATGCAGGGCGAGGTCGGCGAGCGCACCGCCACCCTGGCCCAGTCGCTCCTCGTGCGTGCCCGAGAACGCCTCACCGATCCGCATGGACTGGCGCTGTTCACCGATGGGTTTCTGTCCTACCAGACGTTGTTCCCAGAAGTGTTCGGGAAGCCGTATCGGCCTGCGAGAAAGGGGACGCGGGGGCAATTCCCGAAGACGGCATACCGGATCCCGCGATCCTCAGCCCACGTCCGGATCATCAAGGAGTACGCCGGGAAGCGGGTCGTGAGCGTCCGAACCGAGAGCGCGGCTGGGACTCGGGCACGTGTAGACGAGGAACTGCAGCGGTTGGGCTACCACAAGTCCAACACCTCGGCGGTGGAGCGTCAGAATGCCACGGCGAGGCGGACGAACTCGCACCTGGCGAGGAAAAGCCTCGCGTTCGCGAGGCTGAGGATTCACCGGGAGAGCCTGGCTCATCTGGTGCAGGGGATCTACACCTGGTGCCGAGTTCAGCGGGGTCTGCGCAGGCAGCTTGACGTCCCGAAGGGACGTCAGCAGTATCTCCAGCGCACACCGGCCATGACGATCGGCCTGACCGATCACGTCTGCAAGGTGCGGGACGGGCTATCACCGCCGCAGGGCGTCCCCTGTCGGCCATAGTTCCAGCCAACTACCGCTTTAGGGACGAATGCCTGAATACCCACTCGTTTCTGTCGCTGGATGACGCGGCACGGAAGATCGAAGAATGGAGGACCGACTCGAATGATCTCAGGCCGCATTCCTCGCTGGAAAATCTCTCGCCCGGCGCGTTCCGAGCGAGGATTGCATCGACCTCACCCCCGCCGGAGACTCTATCCTGACCCGGACAGGTTTTTGGACTCAGCGCAGGCGAGCCTGACTCTCTCCGGCACGCCGTCCAGTTTTTGGGAAGCAGACCAGGACTTGACGAGCGTGTTTCCCCGCATGTAACTCGTGTGAGCCGACGCGGGGTCCACCGGCACACTGGCGGGCGACATCAACACGTCTCTGGGTTGGACGTTGGAGATCGCGAAGCATCCCTGGTCAAGCTGGCAAGGCACCTGGGCGCCAAAGGACGCACCTCCACGACCCGTGGAGGTGCCGACGGGTTTCGTGTTGCAAGGGCGTCGCTGGGTCGTGGAGCGCACCGCTGCCTGGCTGGGCGAATCCAGGCGCATGGCCAAAGATGACGAGGCGCTGGTCGAAACAGCAGAGAACCTCGTCGACGAAGTGATGGTCCGCCGCTTGGCAAAAGGCCGACCTTGACGGTTTTCAGGTCTGTACCTGACAGTCCCGCGCAGGTAGATTAGGACCATGGTCCAGTGGCACTTGTCTCAGCGTTGGCCGTCGTTTTGAAGGTGTTAATTCTCAGCCAGTATTTCTGGCCAGAAAGTTTCCGCATTAATGATGTCGCACAGGGTCTGCAGGAGCAAGGGCATCAGGTTGAGGTACTGACGGGCTTTCCGAACTACCCCTTCGGGCAGTTCTTTGCAGGTTATGAGGCGCGCCGCCCTGCCAGAGATGTGCTGGGTAAGGTCAGGATTCACCGTGTGCCACTCCTGGCTCGCAGGAACGGCAAAGGCCTTAGGCTATTGCTGAACTACTTGTCCTTTGCGGTGAGCGCAGCTATGTTCGGCCCTTTTCTTGTACGTCGGCCTGACGTCATTTTGGTTTTTGAGCCGTCGCCGGTCACTGTGGGCTTTCCAGCTGCGGTCCTGCGCCGGGTGTTTCAGGTGCCGGTAGCCTTCTGGGTGCAGGATCTCTGGCCGGAGAGTCTGGTGGCCACTGGCAGTCTGCGTAACCGCCGCGCACTGGCGTTGGTGAGCCGGATAGTGCGTTGGATTTACCGTCACTGTGATCTGCTTCTGGTTCAGTCTAGGGCCTTCTCCCGTTCATTAGTAAAACACGGCGTGAGCCTCTCAAAGATCGAATATCTCCCCAACAGTGCTGAGGCGTTCTACCGTCCAGTAGCGATTCCGGCCGACGCACCTGAACGGCAACTGGTGCCGCAGGACGGCATCGTGAACTTGATGTTCGCAGGAAACCTGGGAGTCAGTCAGGATCTAGAAACACTAGTGGACGCTGCAGCGCAGTTACGGCACGAGCCGGTCCGCTGGCTAATTTTGGGAGATGGTCGTCAGCGCCCCTGGCTGGAGGAGGAGATCCGGCGTCGGGAACTGCAGAGCTGCATCCACCTGCTTGGTAGCTACCCGGCGGAAACCATGCCTCGCTTCTTCGCGCTGGCAGATATATTGCTGGTCAGCCTTAAGGACGATCCGGCGTTTCGCGCCACCATTCCGTCTAAGCTACAGTCTTATCTGGCATGCGGACGCCCAGTGCTGGCGGCGCTCAATGGTGAGGGCGCTCGTGTCACTCTCGATGCTGGCGCTGGCCTCACTGTAGCCGCCGAGCGGCCAGATGAACTGGCGAGGGCAGTGCTTGAGTTTATCCGGCTGTCTCCAACTCAACGTGAAGAAATGGGTGAGAGAGGGAGACGTTACTTCCTGCGTAACTTTGAGCGGGGATACCTGCTACACCAACTGATCGAGCTGCTTGGCAGCGTAGCTACACGCGGCATCACGAAGGAGCCCAAAGCATGAAACTTCTGATTCTCGGCGGCGATGGCATGTTCGGACACCAGTTTTATCGCCATATGCGTGACAAGCACGACGTTCGCGTGACCGTCCGGCAAGACTTCAGCGCCTACGCACCATTTGGCCTATTTGATCCGCGGCGTACTTACACTGGCATTGACGTCCGCTCGACTGACCGCCTGATGGAAGTGATGGCCGATTTCCACCCCGAGGCCGTAATTAACGCAGTGGGAATCGTCAAGCAGCGCCACACTGCCAAAGAAAGCATTCCCAGTCTGGAAATCAACGCCCTCCTACCTCACCGCCTAACTGAGCTAACCCGCCTGTGTGGCGCGCGGCTAGTGCATCTCAGCACCGATTGTGTTTTTTCCGGGCGCAAGGGTCTGTATCAAGAAACTGACTTCCCTGACGCTGATGATCTGTACGGTAGAAGCAAGTACCTGGGGGAGGTGGCGGACAGCCACACCCTGACCCTGCGCACATCGATTATCGGTCCTGAACTCTCACGCAAGACCAGCCTGCTGGAGTGGGTGCTGGCTCAGAAAGGATCGGTATCAGGCTTTCAGAGAGCCATTTTCAGTGGTTTCACTACCCTGGAACTTTCACGCATTATTGAGAAGCTACTGCTCCAGCATCCTGACGCATCTGGCCTGTATCAGGTCTCGAGTGAGCCGATCGATAAATACCAGCTACTATTGCTAATCCGTGAAGCTTATCAGCTGCCGATTGATATCGTGCCGAACGATCAGTTGGTGATTGACCGTAGCCTGGATTCCAGCCGTTTCCGTCAGGAATTCAACTATCAGCCGCCCACCTGGCAGACGATGATCGATGAGGTAGCTGGGCAACGGCGTGCGGATGAATGCCAATCGCCCCTCGTAGCCAGTCAGGTGGACTGACATGAACAGGTGATCTGCCGCCGCGTGGATTGTTCCAAACTCATCTCTCGTAGCATGGTGCAGCATGAGAGCTTTTCCTGATTCGGGGAATGCGGCGCCACGGCGCTGGTTGGTGTGGCTGGCCTTACTTCCGGCTTTGCCTCCCATCCTCCTGTTAGGCCTCGTGGGCCTGCGGCAGTGGCATAGGTTGCCACGTGTGGTGCAGGCACTATTAGGTGTTTTCCTGAGCACGCAGCTGCTTGCCGCTCTACTCAGTCCAAGTCCGCTACTGGCTTTGGCGACCACTGCGCTGCGTACGACCCTGATGGTCGGGCTGCTGTGCCTGGGGGTACAGCTGGGCGAGCCTGCAACGCTGCGTGCTCTACGTTGGGGTCTGCTAATCGTGTACCTAACAGCCCTGATCAATGGCCTGGCGCTCCAGGGATGGGACCTTACGCAGCTGCGGCTTAGTCATCCCTATGTCACGCCTGTGTCGCTGGGGATGGCCGGAGCCCTGGGGTTGTGGTTGTCGCTGGAAACGCGACCAGAAGAACAGTGGCGCCAAGGTTTCCCCTGGCGCCTGGTGCTGGGCGTATTGGGCTTGCTCACTGCTGTTCTCAGTGGAAGCCGCGGACCACTCGCTGTGGCCTTCCTGGGCACGTTACTTCTGTTGGGCTGGCACAGGGGCAGGCGGTGGCGAGTGCTGGTTATTACGCTCTTGAGCACTGTGGCGCTGGGCGCACTGCTGCTGGGCGAGCGCAGCCAGCAACGGCCACTGGAGCGTCTGTTTACCCTGGACCTGACCGGACGCGACCTGATCTGGGAAGATGGCTTGAGCGTAGCTCAGACGCTCCCCTGGGCCGGCACCGGTACGCTGTTGTTGGGTCCGCGGATTGCGCCGCCCGGGGACAGCTGTACTTGGTTTGAAGCGCTTGAGGTCCGAGGGGTGGGCTGCCCAGCCGCTGTAGAACAGGTGAACAACGCCTGGGTATTCGCGCATAACGGTGTGGTGCAAGCGCTGGGTGAAACCGGGCTGATAGGTACGGCGGGGCTTTTCCTACTTCTGGGCGCCGTCCTGGCTGCTGCGTCAGGTGGCCCCCCGCTGATCCTGACACTGGTGGGCGGCCTACTGGTGGGGGACTTGACGGACAACGTTACGCTGGTGCCTGGTCCCTTCTTCTGCGCCGTATTCTGGCTGGCGGCTGGCGGCGCCCTAGCGAGGAACCCCCCTAGATGGTCAGCGGCCGGCAAGTGGGGCGGTGCGCTGCTCCTGGTGATGGCGTTCCCGATTTGGACACATTTCCTGCCGTCTAACCTGGACCGCCAGATCAGATTGACCGGGCTGATCTCTCCTACCTCGTGGCGTTCTGACGAACCCTATACAGCAGCCGCTCAGTTTAGGATTCCCCCTGGCCCGTACCGAGTGCAGCTGCGTTCCTGTCGTCAGAGCTGTGTGACTGTCGCCTCACACTCGTTTTCCAGTACTGGTGAAGCCGGGGCGTGGCAGTGGTTGCTGGGTCCCCTACCCAGTAGCCGTCAGGTGGGTGGGGCAGACGGTCAACCCTACGAACTTGAGCTGAGACTCTGGCCGGGTCGTAGCACTCCTTGGCGGACCCGCGCCCTGGCCAGCATAAGCTGGAAGGTCACGGTGAATCCATGAGTCGTTCAGCGGCGCCATTGCTGGGTATGGCCGCTACACTGGCCCTCCTGGGGAGCGCCATGGTGTATCTACCTGCCGCTCCTACACTGGCGTACTCGCTATCGACCGGCGGCTGTCAGCCTGGCAGGGCTCACTTCACAAGTGCGCAGCCGCCAGCGTTGCCAGGAGAATGGCACGGGAGCCATGGCTTCTTTGCCATTCCTGGAACGCTGGAACTGGAGTACTGCCGTTCCGGGCAGTTACAGATTCAGGCGCACGGGGACCTATCAAATAATGGCGGCGCCCCTTTGCTGTTCGTGCGGACCGATCAGGGCCAAACTGAAATGCTGGTCGGGACCTCCCGCATGTTAACCGTACCTGTTGGACACAGTGGCCGCGTGATTTTGGCTTTCCCTAATGATGAAACTGACGCGCTCTACCGCATTCTGACGATCGAACGTCTAACACTTTCAGGCTCCAGAACTTGCACATCAGCTCTAGTGCGCGATGAACGTGTTGAGTTTCAGGATGTTGCCACCGGCGCGGTGTACGACCAGAGAGGACAGCGGCTAGAACCCTGCACAACAGGCATGTTGTACATGACATTAAGTGGACCAGTGGTTGAGGGGGCTGGACCGAGGCTCCATCTAACTCAGGGAGGCCGGACGCTACTAGACCGGGAAATCCGCAGCCGCGTGTCAGTGCGGTTGCCTTTAAACAATACGGCCGCAGTCCAGCTTTCAGTCACTAATTTTGCCGCACGCAAGGTTCGGTACCGCAACCTCTTCCTGGACCGCATTCAATTCACACCTGATCGGTAGAGTTGCTGGGCATTACTCATCTGTGCTTAAGTCAGTAACGAAGCGGTCAAAGGCGTGGCCCGGATGAATGCCAGCGGGCGGTATTTACGGCGAATCTGTTGCCAACCCAAGGTCAGGGGAGCTTTCAACGTACGGACCGTCGGGGCGCAGAAGTTCCTCAAGACATTCCGTTTGATGTCCGCCCAGACCAACTCAATGGGATTGAGTTCTGGCGCGTCTCCCGGGAGAGGGACCAGCGACAGGCGTTCGTGACGAGCCACGAACGCCTGAACGACTTTGGCGCGGTGAATCATGGCCCGGTCCAGGACCACGACGACCTCTCCCACGATATGACGCAACAGGTGCTTCAGGAAGGCGACAACCTGAGGCGAACGAACCGCGCCGTGATGGGTGTGCTGGAAAAACTGTCCTACCGTGGTGATCGCTCCGATGACCGAGAGGTGTTCCCACCGCAGCCGAGTGGACACCACTGGCGTCTGCCCACAGCGGCCCCAGGTGCGCACCCTGGTCGTTTTTAACCTGAACCCGCGCTCGTCCAGGAAAGCCACGGTGTCGCCCTCAGCGATTTTTTTTCCCCAGCGCCTCACCGTGTACTCGAACCCAGGTGGCCACTTCTTCTTCGTTACGTTCCACGGCCCGCACCGCGGGCCGCTGATACGAGAACCCCCAGCGTCTGAGTGTGCGCGAGAGATGCCCACGATTGAGCCAGACCCCGAACTTCAGGCCGATCACCTCCCGAATACGCAGGGTGGTCCAGGCACTGGTTTCAAAGCCATGCTCGCGGGGATCACCTTCGATGATCGACTGAATCACCGCTTGCTGCTCAGCACTCAGGTGATGCGGGCGGCCAGTGGAACGGGAAGCGCGCAGCGCTTCCTCGCCTCAGTGGCGAAGCCGAGCACGCCAGACCCGAACGGTGACCTCTGCGACCCCAAACTGCTGTGCGAGGTCACGATTGGTCCGGGTTGGATCAGCGAGCAAGGGTTGGACTGCGAGACGTCATTCTTCCTGTTGGGCACGGGTCAGACGGCTGGGCCGCCAGGGAGCGAGGGACACACCTTATGTTACCCACTTATGCACAGATCAGTAGATGTGGACGCAGCCACCTCAGGGCTTGAAAAAGCACTCGCCTCCGCGTGGGCGGAGGCGAGCGTTCGTGGTGACCCCAACGGGATTCGAACCCGTATCGCTACCTTGAAAGGGTAGTGTCCTAACCGTTAGACGATGGGGCCACACCACTTCAGTTGTCGTTGGCTTGCGCCTTCGCTTCCTGCCTTTCAAGGGGCGCCGTTTCCGGCACGCAGAGAAAGATACAGGGTTAGGATGATTTCGTCAAGCGGAGCGTGGGAGGAAAGATTGAGGCGGGGTAAGCCAGGACGGCCACACCCCGCCTTAAAATTGGAATTACATGTGCAGGGCGCGTTTATCGGCGGCCAGGGCGGCTTCCTTCACGACCTCGGAGAGGGTGGGGTGGGCGTGCACGGTGCGGGCGAGGTCCTCGCTGCTGCCGCCGAATTCCATGATCGCGACCACCTCGCCGATCAGTTCGCTTACGCCGCCGCCGATCATGTGCACGCCGAGCAGTTTGTCGGTCTGGGCGTCCGCGATGATCTTCACGAAGCCGCGCGTGTCGCCGTGACCCAGGGCGCGGCCGTTGGCGCTGAACGGGAACTGCCCGGTCTTCACCTGGAGGCCCTTCTCCTTGGCCTGCTTCTCGGTCACGCCGGCCCAGGCAATCTCGGGGCTGGTGTAGATCACCCAGGGGATCACGTCGTAGTTCACGTGACCGGCCTGTCCGGCGATCATTTCCGCCAGCGCGACACCTTCCTCTTCGGCCTTGTGGGCGAGCATCGCCCCGCCGATCACGTCCCCGATGGCGTAGATGCCGGGCAGGTTCGTGCGGTAGTGATGGTCGACCTTCACGAAGCCGCGCTCATCCAGGGCGAGCCCGACCGCGTCGGCACCCAGGCCCGCGGTGTGGGGCACACGGCCGATGGAGACGATGAGTTTGTCAAAGCGCACCGTGACTTCCTGTTCCTTCTCGGTGTAGGTGACGCTCACACCGGTGTCGTCCTGCTCAACTCTGCTGATCTGCACGCCGAAGTGGAAGTCCAGGCCCTGCTTCTGGAACTGCTTGAGACCTTCCTTGGCAATGGCGTCGTCCGCGGCCATCAGGAAGCCCGGCAGGGCCTCCAGGACGGTCACCTGGGCGCCCAGGCGCCGCCAGACGCTGCCGAGTTCCAGGCCGATGACGCCCGCACCAATCACGCCGAGCTTGGTGGGCACCTCGGTGAAGGTCAGCGCGCCGCTGTTCTCCACAATATGCCCGCCGAAGGGAGCGAGGGGGAGCGCGCGGGGGCTGCTGCCAGTGGCGACGATCACGTGCTTGGCGTTCACTTCGGTGCCAGCGGCGTCGACAATCCAGCTGTCGCCGTCCTGCCGCACGAGGCGGCCCAGGCCGTGGAAGCTGGTGATCTTGTTCTTGCGGAACAGGAACGCCACGCCGCCCGTGAGTTTATCCACGACAGTGCTTTTGCGCGCGAGCATCTTCGTGAGGTCCACGCTGGCGCCCTGCACGTTGATGCCGTGCTCGGCGAAATCGTGCTGCATCATCTCGAACTTCTCGCTGGAGTCCAGCATGGCCTTGCTGGGAATGCAGCCCACGTTGAGGCAGGTGCCGCCCAGGGACGCTTTGCCGTTCCGCTCGAAGGCGTCCACGCAGGCGGTCCTGAACCCGAGCTGCGCCGCGCGAATGGCGGCCACATACCCCGCCGGGCCCCCACCGATCACCAGTACGTCGTAAGAATCCATAACGCTTTGAGCGTACCACCGCCCCACAAAGCCGGACGTGACGCGTTCCCCCGTCAGGGACAGGGCGCAGCGGAACGCAATGCACGCAACCAGGCACCTAGCGGCGGCGGTAGCGTTTGGCGGGCCGGCCCCCGGTGGGCGCGGCGGTGCTCACGCTGGCCTCGCCGGTGTCCACGAGGTGCTCCAGGTACCGCCAGGCGGTCACGCGGCTCAGGCCGAGCTGCGCGCCGAGCTCGGCGGCACTGACCTCTCCGTGGTCGCGCAGGGCCACGCGGACGCGGCGCAGCGTGTCGCCGTCCAGGCCGGCGGCGTCCGGGGTGGGCGGGGTGAACAGGGCGTCCAGGTGCCCCTGGTGCACGTGGCCCTGCGCCCAGAGGGCCGCGCGTTCCCGCGCACGGTCGAGGGCGAGCAGAAACCGTTCGGGCGTGACGGGCTTGACGAGGTAGTCGGCCGCGCCGTGCAGCAGGGCGTCCTGAACGCTGGGTGCGTCGCTGGCAGCGGTGACGAGGATGGCGTCCACGCGCTCACCGCTCACGCGCGCTTCGCGCAGCAGGTCCAGGCCGCGCCCATCGGGCAGGTGCACGTCCAGCAGCAGCAGGTCCGGGCGCAGCGTGCGGATCATGGCGCGCGCCACGCGCAGTGACTCCGCCTGGCCCAGCACGGTGAACCCGCCGGCGCGGTCCAGCAGCCGCCAGTGCAGCGCGGCAATCTGCGGATCGTCCTCCACGATCAGGACCCGCAGGGGCGGGGAGAGCGGGGAAGACGTCATGGGTGCGCGGCCTCCAGGGGCAGGTCGAGGGTGAAGCGCGTCCAGCTGAGCCCGGCCGGGTCCGTGACGCGGTCGTGCGTCAGGTGCGCCCCGAGCGCCTGCGCGCGGTCGGCCACCAGGGCGAGGCCCACCCCCCGCCCGGGGCCCTTGCTGCTCACGCCGCGAGTGGTGAGCGTGACTGCGAGGTCCGGTGGTACTCCCGCGCCGGTGTCCCGGACCTCAAGGACCAGTCCTTCCGGGTCCGCGGCAATCAGGACCCGCACCTGCCGCTCCCCCGGGGCGCTGATCACGGCCTCCAGGGCGTTCTCGATCAGGTTGCCGGCCGCAAGTTCCAGGAGGTCCAGCGCGCCGGGCGGCAGCTCTGACGCCAAGGCCGAGAGCGGATCGAGCGTGAGGGTCACCCCGAGTTCCGCGGCGCGGTCGAACTTGCCGAGCAGCAGCGCCGAGAGCCGCACGTGCCGCAGGTTGCGGACCGCCCCGGCGTGCTCGGTGTGCCGCTCGGCCTGCGCGTGAATCAGGCGCAGCGCCTCAGCCGTCTCGCCCAGGTGAAGGAGCCCCGCCAGGGTGTGCAGGCGGTTCGTGAACTCATGTGTCTGCGCGCGCAGCAGCTCCGCGTACCGCTGGGACTGCGTCAGTTCGTCCGCTAGGGCCCGCACGCGCGCCAGGTCACGCAGGGTGACCACCAGCGCGCCCTCCCCGGCGTCCTGCGCGGCCAGCAGCACCGGACGGCCGCGGAGTTCCGCCGTGAGGGTGCCCTGCTCCGGGCGGGGCAGGGGCAGGTCCGCGGGCCACGGCAGGGGCAGCGCCTCGGCGGGCGTGCCCAGCAGCGCGCGCGCCTGCGGGTTCATGACGAACACCTGCCCCGCCCGGGCCACCAGCACGCCCTCTTCCAGGGTGTTCAGCACCGCGCGGTACTGCCGCAGGCCCCCGGCGATCTGTTCCGGTTCCAGGCCCAGCATCTCGTCACGCGCGCGCCGCGCCACCAGCAGTGCGAGCGTCAGGGCCAGCAGCAGCGACCCCAGGTACCAGGGCAGCGCGGCGCGCAGCACGTCCCGGAACACGTCCCGCAACCGCGGCAGCAGGAAGCCCACGCTGGCCAGCCCCAGCACCCGCCCCCGCCCGTCCAGGACCGGCACTTTCGACCGGACCGAGCGGCCCAGCGTGCCCTCCACCGTTTCCGTGACGCTCCGGCCACGCAGGAACGCCGTGAAGTCGCCCCCCTGCATCCGCTCCCCGATGCGGGCGGGGTTCGGATGCGTGAGACGCCGCGCCGACCGGTCCGTGATCACCACGTAATCCGCGCCCAGCTGCTCCCGGTACCGGTTGAGCAGCGGGCTGAGGTTCATGCGCTGCCCCGTGTCGCCCTCCAGCGCCGCCACCACCGGCGGCAGGCTGGCCACCAGCCGCGACTCCCGCAGGGACCGCTCCGCGAAGGACCGGTGGATACCGCCGTACACCCCCTGACTCACCAGGCCCGCGACCGGCAGGCCCAGCAGCACGAACGCCCCCAGGGTGGTCAGGAACAGCCGGGACTGCACGCGCAGCAGGCGCGGGGTATGCGGCAGCGCCACCTCGCGCGCCAGGGCCGGCGCGCGAGGAGCGGAAGACAGCCGAAACGCCACGGTCCCCCCAGTGTACGGCGCGCCGATCCGGGCTTGTGTTCACGCCATGCACGATACCCGCCGCGCTTTCAACGCTAGGCCGACTGCGCTGGCACGCACTGCATCACGCGGCCGCCCGGGCCGCCACCAGGCGGGGGAGGACGGGCGTCCCTGGAGGCTGGCATGCTGACCGGCACCACAACTTCCTGTCTGCCCTGCAACCGCGCAGGTCCCGACCCCAGTGCCCAGTGCATCATTTCCCCGCACCCCCACCGTCAGCGCCCAGGAGGCGAAACCCATGCCCAAAGTGTTCCGCAGTCTCTACGTGCAGGTTCTCACGGCCATCGTCATCGGCGTGGCGGTCGGCCATTTCTTCCCCGGCGTGGGTGAGCAGCTCAAGCCCCTCGGGGACGGGTTCATCAAACTGATCAAGGTCGTGATCGGCCCCATCATCTTCTGTACGGTCGTCAGCGGTGTGGCCAGCATGCGCGACACGAAGAAGATCGGCCGGGTGGGCGGCAAGGCCCTGCTGTACTTCGAAGTGGTCACCACCCTCGCCCTGCTGATCGGGCTGGCGGTCGTGAATCTCGTGGGCCCCGGGCGCGGCATGAACGTCAACCCCGCCACGCTGGACACCAGCGGCATCACGAAGTACACCGAGGCGGCCGGCGAACAGACCGTCGCCGACTTCGTGCTGCACGTCATTCCCACCACCTTCGTCAGCGCATTCACGGAAGGGGACCTGCTGCAGGTTCTGCTGATCGCCCTGCTGAGCGGCTTCGCCCTGATCCGCATGGGTGACCTGGGTCAGCGCCTCCTCAAAGGCGTCGACGCGCTCAGCGTGCTGGTCTTCCAGATTCTGGGCTTCATCATGAAACTCGCCCCCATCGGCGCGTTCGGCGCCATGGCCTTCACGATCGGCAAGTACGGCGTGGGCAGCCTCCAGCAGCTCGCGTACCTGATGGGGACTTTCTACATCACGTGCTTCCTGTTCGTGTTCGTGGTCCTGAACGTCATTGCGCGCCTGGCCGGGTTCAGCCTCGTGAAGTTCCTGCGGTACATCAAAGAAGAGCTGCTGCTCGTGCTCGGCACCAGCTCCAGCGAGAGCGCCCTGCCGCGCCTGATGACCAAACTCGAGCATGCCGGCGCGAACAAGAGCGTCGTGGGCCTCGTCGTGCCCACCGGGTACTCCTTCAACCTGGACGGCACCAGCATCTACCTCACCATGGCTGCGGTGTTCATCGCGCAGGCCACCAACACCAACCTCAGCTTCGCGCAGGAGACCGCGCTGCTGGGCATCCTGCTCCTTACCAGCAAAGGCGCCGCCGGCGTCACAGGCAGCGGCTTCGTGGTTCTGGCCGGGACGCTCGCCGCACTGGGCAGCGTGCCCGTCGCAGGGCTCGCCCTGATCCTCGGCATCGACCGGTTCATGAGCGAAGGCCGCGCCATCACCAACATCATCGGCAACGGCGTCGCCACCCTGGTCGTCGCCCGCAGCGAGAACGCCCTGGATACACTCCGCCTCACCCGCGTCCTGAACGGAGAGCAGCTGCCGCCCGTGAACGCCGACGTGGAGGCCGAGGAGCACGGTGAAGGCCGCCCACTGAGCAGCGCGCAGCCCGCGTAACCCCTGAAGGAAGGGGGTAGCAGGGAGCAGTCCTGTTACCCCCCTTCCCAATTCCCGGGAGACCCGCTGGTCCGGCAGAACCAGCCCTGGGCCTCCCTGCTGAAAGCAAGGCCACCCTGAGCACCGGCCCCAGCCCCCATGCCGCAGGACACTGTCAGGTCATTGCGCACAGCCGGGCGACCCGGCCAAGGCGGCTAGTCCGCTGTCCAGTGCTTTCTGTCGGATGGGCCACCACGTTATGCACATGCTGCTGAGCCGGATGATTCGTCAGAGTGAGCTGGACAGTGGACTAGTAGAGCGTCAACTTTGGTCTGTCCGTTCTGCCTGGGATGGCAATCGTGACATATTCCGATTATGGAATTTCTTGTTCAGACCGCTGATGGCGAGCTCTATGACCTCAAAGCCGGCGACCTGGGCAAGGCATTCAGGCCAAAGCGCCTGCCCTTCCATAAAGTTGAAGGTCAAGGAATGGTGCGTTTAAACGTGAGTGGATCTGTCGTCGAAATCAATGACGAAATGGGTGGATTACAGATCTATTTTGAGGATGAGGGAGACCATGCAACTGCCTCCAGAATTGTAGATTCGCTCGTCGAATCGTTGATCGAGTTTACTGGAATCCAGGCAAAAAATCATTGACCTCAATGATGAGGGCATTCGAGGTAAACCTATACGCTTCAGATGAAGCGTACTGAAGTGCTGACAGACCAAACTTAACGGTCCATTGGCATCGTATTGGGTGTGATGGTGCCCGGCGAACCCGGCCCAGTCACCGACAGCACTTGAGGGGTCGTGCTGCCCCACAGCCGCGGCAGTCACGTGAGTGCACGTGGCGCCTGGAAGATCAGTGACGACCGGTTGGTGCACAACACTGCGGGCCGCCGCCCGTGAACAGCAAATGCGAGCAGACCGGTCACGACGCCCTGAATCTGATCGGCTGGGCCGACCTGCCCCGTCATAACGCCATCCCGCGCAGGGTGTACTGGGCGAAGGCAGGGCCTTCACTGACACTCTCAGGCCTGCTCTGACCGGCGCGGTGCGGGGCCGCACCACCGTTCCGGACCTGAATGGCCGTGGCCGCTGTGTCCCGATGGGGCTGGTGGGCGTGGTCGCCAGCAGACCCGATGTTCTGGCGCTCAAAAAAGGCCGGCTGGTGAGTCTCGCCTTGACTGGCGCTGTGAGCTGCCGAAGCGGAACCCACGCCTGAGGTGGGCGTGACAGGAGACCCAGAACCACGTTGAGCGGTTCGGGGTCACGACTCGCTGCCGCTTTCAGTTCAGCTGGGCGTAGGTGACGGCCACCTGGGCGGCCACCATGGCGTTGTGCCGCACGAGTGCGATGTTCGCCTCCAGGCTGCGTCCGCCGGTGATCTCCACGATGCGGCCGAGCAGGTACGGGGTGGTGTCCTTGCCGGTCAGGCCGAGAGCGTCCATGTCGCGCAGGGCCTGCTCGATGTGCGGGGTGATGTCACCGGCCGGGATTTCGGCGTCCGCGGGAATCGGATTGGCGAGCATCACGCCGCCGGACAGGCCCAGGTCCCATTTCGCCTTCAGGACGCGCGCGGCTTCGTCCGGGGTCTGCACGGTCAGCGGAGCACGGAAGCCACTCTGACGGGAGTAGAACGCCGGGAATTCCGTTTCGCCCAGCGTGATGGCCGGCACGCCATGCGTTTCGAGCACCTCCAGCGTCAGGCCGATGTCCAGGATGCTTTTCACGCCGGCACTCACGACGCACACGTCCGTGCGGGCGAGTTCCAGCAGGTCCGCGCTGACGTCCATGCTGCGGTCTGCGCCGCGGTGCACGCCGCCGGTGCCGCCGGTGGCGAACACGCGAATCCCGGCGAGCGCGGCGATGCGCATGGTGCTGGCCACGGTGGTCGCCCCGTGCCGGCCCAGCGCGACCGTGACGGGCAGATCGCGGGTGCTGATCTTTTCCACGCCCTTGTCCGTGGCAAGCAGGTGCAGTTCGTCCGGCGTGAGGCCCACCTTCAGGCGGCCGCCCAGCACGGCAATGGTGGCGGGGACCGCGCCGTGGGCGCGCACGACGTCTTCCACGCCGCGCGCCATCTCCACGTTCTGCGGGAAGGGCATGCCGTGGCTGATGATGGTGCTTTCGAGTGCCACGACCGCCTGCCCGGCCTGGAGGGCCGCGGCCACTTCCGGGTGCAGGTCAAGGTGAGCGGCGACGGCGGGGGTGATGTGCTGTGTCATGGGTGAACCTCTCTGTGGGTCGGGGAAGGGCGAATGCGGCGGCGGGGGCCGTTCAGGGCTGGGGGGTCAGTCGGGCCTGAATGGCCGCCGGGGTGAGGGTGGGGGAGACGGCGTGGTCGCTTTCGACCGTGAGGGCCGCTGCCGCGTGTCCGTGCCGGGCGGCGTCGACGGGTGACAGGCCCGCCCCGAGGGCGGCGAGGAACGCCGCCAGCATCGCGTCACCGGCACCGGTGACGTCCCGCACGCGGGCGTGCAGGGCGTCGAGGTCGTGCGTGCCCCCGGGCGTGGAGAGCAGGCTGCCACGCGTGCCGCGCCGCACCCACACCAGCTGGACGCCCTGGGCGTGCAGCTCGGCTGCCGCGGCGCGCAGGGCGTGGGGCGTATCGGGCACGTCCCGGCCCAGTAAGGCTGAGAGTTCCGGCACGTTCGGTGTGACGGTGTGCGGGGCGAGTCCGGCGTTCAGCGCGGCCCGCAGGCGCGCCGCCTTCGGCACGCTGACCGGCTCGAACACCACGGGGGCGTTCGCCTCGGCCGCCAGGGTCAGGAGGTGCGAGAGGGTCGCCTCGGGCAGGTTGCCGTCGGCGACGACCCACGCGGCTCCCCGGAGTGCGCCGCGCCGTTCCTGCAGCGCGGCCGGGGTGAGGGCGTCTGTGGCACTCATGGCGGCCACTGCGACCAGCAGTTCGCCCCGGTCGTCCAGGACGGCGGTGTACGTGCCGGTCGCGACGTCCGGGGTGCGCAGGACCGCGCGGATGTCCACGCCGGCCGCTTCGGTTTCCCGCAGGAGCCAGTCGCCCAGCGTGTCGCGGCCCACGGCGCTGATCAGGGCGGTGGGCACGCCGAGCCGGGCGAGATTCTCCGCGACGTTGCGGGCCACGCCGCCCGGCGCCTGGGTGTTCAGGCCGGGGTTGCTGGTGCCGGGTACGGCGGGCGCCAGGGTGCGGGCCTTGACGTCCACGTTCGCGCCGCCCACCACCACGATCCGTCCGGGGCCCCGTTCGGGCGGCAGGACGTAGCCGCGGCCCAGCAGGGCGCCTTTCTTCACGAGGTTGCTGACGTGGACGTTCACGGCCGCGCGGGTGGAGCCGAGTCGCCGCGCCAGTTCCTCCGGGGTGGACAGGGGCGCCTCGCGGATCAGGGCGAGGAGGGCGGCTTCGGTGTCGGTCAGGGCCATGTCTTAACTAGAGTAAACCCACTTGCTGTAATTAATCAAGCGGGGAAGAGCGAGGCGATCACCCGGAGCAGCCCCAGCATCGGGTCCGGGCTGCCCGTGCCTGATCCGTTGACGCCCGGACCTCACCCGGGCCTGGGACCAAACGTCAGGGGCGCATGTCCAGGCACGGCTTTTGCGGCGAACTCGTGCAGACCCAGCCGGTCCGGTGCCTCAAGGTGGTACCGGAAGTTCCACAGGTAGTGCTGCACCACCCGCTCCGGCAGGCCCAGCTTCTGCGCGTGCCGCGCCGCGACCGCTGCCAGGTGCCCGAGCCCGTCACGGCGCGCTTCCCGCATGGCCTGCACCAATGCCGCCGGCGGCGGCGCGGCCTTGCGGTAGGCCCACACGGCAAACGTGAAGGGATGGCCAGTCAGGCGGAACCACTCCTCGGCAAGGTCCGTGACCGTGATGCCGCGCGCCGTGTGCGGCAGGCTGGTCATGGTCGTCTGCGGCGTCAGGGGACCAACCACGCCGTACCACTCGCGCAGCGCGCTGTCCCCGATGCGCAGCACTCCGTCGAACCCGCCGTCCTCGTGCGGGCGGGAAAGCAGCACCTGCGCTTCCCCCTCGGCCCGCTCCAGGGTGGGGGTCAGGCCCCGCTCGCGCAGCAGCACCTCCAGCAGCGCCACGCTCATCGCGGACTGGCTGGTCAGGGCCACGCGCCTCACCTGCTCCAGCGGACGCGTGTGAAACAGATTCACGGAGTACACGGGCCCCAGCACCGCCACACTGAAATCCGGCAGGGCTTCGAGCACGTCCGCGTGGCGGATGAACTCCACCGCGCTGATGTTCGCGATGTCCACCTGCCCGGACAGCAGCGCGGCGTTCATCTCGGTCGGCACACCCGTGATGGCCGTCACGCCGGGCGGCAGCACCAGGGAATCCAGAATCGGGGCGACATTCGTGAAGTGAATCCAACCGGCGCGGTACGTCATGCGGGCACAGCCTTTCGGAAGAAGGAGCTCAGGATTGAGGACTCACCCCTGCGGGTGGGGCGCGCTCACCCGACGACCTGCGCGCTGACCGCCTGCCACTGTCCGTCCCGGCAGGCGTACACGCGCAGTACGGACTGCACGCGCCGGGCACCGTCGTAGAGGCTCACGCGGGTGACGCCCGTGTGGCCATGCACGCGCGCGGCGTGCCGCTCGAACAGCAGGGTGGGGCTGGGGTCGCGGGGGAAGTGCGTCAGCAGCTGCGGGCGGGTCACGGCGGTGCCGTCGGGGAAGAACCCCAGCCAGTCGGGGGCCAGGACGCCGCCGAGCAGGTCGGGGTCGCCGCGGTGGTACGCGGCGTTCCATCGGTCGTCGACATGCAGCAGGGCGTCCAGGTCCGTCACGGGGCTTCAGTCGGCCGCTTCGGGCGTGGCGGGAAAGGTGGCGAGTTCGTGGTAGTACGCGTCGCGCAGCACCGGGAGCCGCCCGGCGTGCTGGATCATGCGGATCATGCCCTGCTCGCTGAGTTTCATGGGGCTGGTCGCGCCGGCGGCGTGCGCGATGTGCTCCTCCTGGATGGTGCCGTCAATGTCGGACACGCCCCAGTCGAGGCTCACCTGCGTGAGTTCCGAGCCGATCATCACCCAGTACCCCTTGATGTGCGGGAAGTTATCAAGGTAGATGCGGGCCACGGCGAGGTTGCGCAGGTCGTCCAGGCCGGTCGTGTACTCGGTCTTTCCGAGGTTCTGCGCGAGGGTGTTGCCCAGCGGCTGGAACGCCAGCGGAATGAACGCGTGGAAGCCGCCGCCGAAACGGGCCAGTGAGTCGTCCTGCACGACACGCAGGCGGTGCATGTGATCCAGGCGTTCTTCCAGGGTTTCGATGTGCCCGTACAGCATGGTGGCGTTCGTGCGCATGCCCAGCGAGTGCGCCTCGCTGTGAATCTGCAGCCACTTCTCGGCCTTGACCTTGTTCTTCGCCACCTGACGGCGCACGCGGTCAGCGAAGATCTCCGCGCCGCCGCCCGGCATGGCGCTCAGGCCCGCGGCCTGCAGGTCCTGCAGGACCTCCAGGGTGGGTTTCTTGCTGATCCGGCTGAGGTGCTCGATCTCCGCGGCGGTGAACGCCTTGACCTGCAGGTCCGGGTACGCTTCACGCAGGGCGCGGACCATGGCGGGGTAGTACGCCCACGGGTGGTTCGGGTGGTGGCCGCTGCTCATGTGCAGTTCGGTGATGCCCGGCAGGTACCGGCGGCCCACCTGCGCGACCACCTCCTCGGGGCTGTAATCCCAGGCGCGCGCCTCGGTCTTGTGCGCGGCGAAAGCGCAGAAGGTGCAGCCCACGTAGCAGATGTTCGTGAACTCCAGGCGCATGGAGTGCACGAAGTACACCTTGTCGCCGTGCAGCGCGGTCTTGCGCAGGTTCGCCAGGCGCATCAGGCCGTTCAGGTCGCGGGTTCTGAACAGCTGCATGCCTTCTTCGAACGTGAGGCGCTGCCCGGCCTCGACCTTCTGGGCGATGGGCGCAAGCGCCGGGTCCGAGAGCCATTTCATACGTGCAGGATACGCCCGCACCCTGCACGGGAATGTCCCTCTGCCGGAATTGCCTGACTGCCTGTGCCCCCGGTGGAGGGGGCGGCCGGGCGGCGCCGGCGGGTGTGACACAATCTGGTCAGGGTGACCTTTTCCACCACCGATGCGCAGCGGCAGATTGCCCGCTACCGTTCCCTCGTTCAGGTGACGGCCGCGCTCGCCCGTCATGTGCGGACCGAGGAGCTTCTGCGCACCATGCATGTGCAGGTGCAGGCGCTGTTCGCCTCGCCGGTCACGCTGCTCGCGCGCCTGACGCCCGGCGGCGGCTGGACCTGCCAGACGCTGGAAAGTCACCACGCCTTCGAGCAGTGGCTGGGCCCCCGGGAGGACGGTCTGCTGGAGCGCGTGCTGGCCGGGCGGCTGCGGCTCGAGAACAACCTGCCCGAGTACCTGGCGCGCGAGCGGCTCACGGTGGTGCGCGTGCACTACCGCGCGGACCTGCCGCATACCCTCTCGTGGATGGGCGTGCCGCTGCACGTGTCGGGCGAGGTGGCGGGCGTGCTGTCCGTGCAGAGTTACGAACTGAACGCCTTCACGCCCGAGGACCTGGAGTTCCTGGACCTGCTGGCGGTGCACCTGGGCATCGCGCTGGAGAACGCGGCGCTGCACGAGCGGCTGGCACTGGAGGCCAGCACCGACCCGCTGACGGGCCTCCTGAACCGCCGGCAGTTCACGCTGCGCGCTGAGGCGGCGCTGCGCGCGCCGGGCCCGCAGGCACTGGCGGTGCTGGACGTGCAGGATTTCAAGGCCATCAACGACGAGTGGGGGCACGGCGTGGGCGACGCGGTGCTGCGCGGCGTGGCGGACGTGCTGCTGGACCTGACTGCCACCCGCGGCGAGGCGTTCCGGCTGGGCGGCGACGAGTTTGCGCTGCTGCTGCCCGGCCCGCTGGCGGAGGCCACGGCGCGCGTGCGGGATGCGCTGGCGGGCGTGGCGGGGCGGGTATGGCCGGTGGCGCCGTTCCTGAACGTGGGTCTGGCGGCTGCGGACCGCGGGGAAGCCCTGAGCGAGTGGGTGCGCCGGGCCGACTCGCGGATGTACGCCGCAAAACGCCGCCGCCTGCACCTGCTTGAAGGTGAGGAAACGTGAGTGGCCGCGCGTTCAGGGGCGCGGTGCGGTACGCTAAGGACATGAGCGAAGAGCAGCTTCGTGCTGGAACAGAACCCCGCCCGGCTGCGGAACACTGGACGGTGGACGCCCTGGAGGACACCCCACACGGCCCCGTCGCCCGGCTGGAACGCCCGGACGGCCGCACCCTCACCCGTCCCCTGCGCGACCTGCCCGCAGGCACCCGCGAAGGCGACCTGCTCGCCGTGGACGACGGCCCCGACGGCTTGACCCTGCGCTCCCTTCCCCGCGAGAGCGCCGAACGCCGTGCCCAGGCGCAGGCGCAACTCGACGCCCTCAACGCCCACGGCCGGGAGCGGCTGCTCACCCAGCCTGAGGGGGAGATCGACCTATGAGCGGCCCGAAACGCAAAGCCACTCCCAAGCCCGCCGCAAAGAAAGCACCGGCCCGGAAAACCCCCCCGAACGCCGGCGCGAAGGCCAGCCGCGGCAGCGCCGAGTCCGGGCCCCGCGTGAAAAGTGCGGCTCGGCCCGGACCGAAACGGCCCGCGCCGCGGCGCGGGCCCACCCCCTCGGACCTGCTGGGCGTGCTGGTCCTGATCGGAACGGCCAGTCTCGCCGCGTGCGGCTGGATGCGGCAGGGGGGCAGCGACAGCGGCAGCGCGACCAGCACGAAACCCGCCGCGCCCGGGGGGGAGGTCGTGATCCGCTTCCTGGACGTCGGGCAGGGCGACTCGGTCCTGATCCAGAGCCCCGAAGGAAAAACGGCCCTGATCGACGGGGGCCGCAGCACGGAACGCATGCGCGACCATATTGCCGAGCTGGGCCTCGAGAAGCTCGACCTGATGATCGCCTCGCACGCCGACGCCGACCACATCGCCGGTCTCGTGCCCGCCGCCGCCCTGAAACCCCGGGTGTTCGTGAACAACGGCCTGGGCGGCACCACGCAAACCTGGGAGCGCCTGGTCAAGGCCCTGCAGGATGTGGACGCCACCTTCACCAAGGCCAGCAACCAGACCGTGAACCTGGGCAGCGTGAAACTGCGCCTGATTGCCCCCCCGCCCGGCATGGGTGACGATCAGAACGAGAACAGCGTGGGGGTGGCCCTGCAGTTCGGGGAGTTCCGCGCGCTGATGACCGGCGACAGCGAAACCCCGGAAACCGAAGGGTGGCTCGCGCAGGACCGGGACGACCTGCGCGGCCCGTTCCAGGTGTACAAAAGCATTCACCATGGCGCCGCCAATGGGGACAGCGCCGCGTGGCTCGCGAACGTCCGCCCGCAGAACGTGGTGATCAGCGTCGGCACCCCCAATTCCTACGGGCACCCGACAAGCAAGGCGCTGAACCTGTACAAGCAGGCCGCGGCGCGTGTCTACCGCACTGACCGCCAGGGGACCATTACTTTCCGCGGCCAGGCCGACGGCACGTACACCGCCGACACGGAACGCTGAGCCGCAGCCCAGTGTGAACGCGGGGCGGTCAGGCCTGGCCTGACTGCCCCGTACGCACCCGGCCTACGCGAGGGCCCCGGCGTCCTCCTCGGCCCACAGGGCCCTCATCTCCTCGTGGCGTTCCAGCAGTTCCGGCAGGGTTCCGCCGTCCACGATGCGCCCCGCCTGCATCAGCACAATCCGGTCGGCCCGCAGCAGCGCCGCGCGGCGGTGACTGACGACCAGGCACGTGGCGTCCGTCTGCGCCAGGCCCCGCCACAGCTGCGCCTCGGTGCGGGCGTCGAGCGCGCTCGACACGTCATCAAACACCAGCAGGTCGGCCGGCCGGGCGAGCATGCGTGCCACGGCCGCCCGCTGGATCTGCCCGCCGCTGAGTTTCACCCCGCGCGCCCCCACCGGCGTGTCCAGCCCGCCCGGGAGGGCCTGCAGGTCAGGTTCCAGCACGGCCAGCTGCACGGCCCGGTTCAGGTGCGCTTCTGTCTGGCCGCTGGTGATGTTCTCCCGCAGCGTGTCACTGAACAGGTTCGGCAACTGCGCCGTATAGGCCGTGCGGGGCGGCACCAGGAACGTGGCGGGGTCCTCCAGCCGTTCGCCGTTCCAGCAGACGCAGCCTGACTGCGAGGGAATCAGGCCCAGCACGGCGCGCAGCAGGGTACTTTTCCCGCTGCCGATCCGGCCGGTGATCACCACGAACTCACCGCGGCGCACGTGGAAACTGGCGTCATGAACACCCAGTCCACCCGGGTGCAGCGCCGTGAGGCCCTCCACGCGCAGTTCCTGCAGGGGGACGGCCGCCGGTGCCGCCGGGGCAGGTGGCGGGTCGGCCTGCAGGTGCACGTCGTGGTGCGCCACGATGGTGGTGTCCGGCGCGTCCTGCAGCAGGCGGGTCATGCGGTCGTAACTCACGCCGGTGCGGCGGTGCCGGGCGATGGCGTCCCCGAAGAAGCCCATGCTGCCGGTCAGGCGCGGCAGCAGCCCGATGAACAGCACGAAGTCGCCGACGTCCAGGGTGCCGCCCCGGACCTTGCTGGCGCCCAGCAGCAGCACCAGACCCACGGCGAGGTTCACCATGTTGGTGTTCACCCCGCGAATCAGTTCCGTGAGCAGCACGTCACGCAGCGCCGCGTGCCGGCGCGTTTCGCCCAGGGCCCGCAGGTGCGCGACCATGCTGGGTTCCTGCGCGGCCAGTTTCACGGCGCTGACCGCCCCGAAGGTCTCGCCGATAAAGTCCGTGACGCGCGCCGTGGCCTCCCGCATGCGGCGGCGGTAGGTGCGGATGGTGGGGGACAGGCGCTGCACGAACACCACCATCAGCAGCAGCGGCGCGCACACCAGCGCCGTGATCAGCGGGTCCACGCGGGCCATCAGGGTGATCGCCACCAGGGAGTACAGCACGAAGCCTGCGCCGTCCACCCACACCTCGGTGTAGCCGGCGACGTCCTCCACATCGTCCCGGAAGCGGCTGACCGCTTCGGCGGGCGTGTCGGGCAGGCGGCGGGACCGCCGCGCGGTGAGCAGGTAGCCCAGCAGGTTGCGGCGCACCAGGGCGTCCAGGGTGTACCACAGTTCAATCCAGGCGCGGAACGCGCCGTAGAAGATCCCGAAGCGGCTCAGGCGCACGAACGCGAACCACGCCACGGACACCCACGCTGCGGCCAGGGCTGGGTTTACGGGCGCCCCGCCGGTTCTGAAAGTATCGGCCTGTTCCAGCGCCCGGAAGACGCCGCTGATCGCCAGGGTCAGCAGGGCCGGACTGGCGTGCACCATGCTCCACATCAGCAGGTTGAACGCGAACAGGCCGGGCCTGTACCGGAACAGCTCCCGGGAAAGCGCGAAGGTGCGTTCCTTCACGGGGGTCTGGGGGAGGGGAGAGGTGGTCATGCAAGCACTCCTTCACTTTCAGTGAGCTGCCCGGCGCGCAGCAGCGCCGCGTAGTGACTGCGCGGATCGCGCGCGAGGTCTTCACGGCGCCCGTTCTCGAGCACCTCGCCGTCGCCGAGGACCAGAATGCGGTCGGCGCGCGCCACGGTGTCCAGACGGTGCGCGATGATGATCGCCGTGCGCCCGGAGAGCAGCCGGGTCATGGCGGCAGTCAGCAGGGCCTCCGTGGCGGGGTCCAGGCGGCTGCTCGGCTCGTCCAGGATGATCAGGCTGGGGTCGCGCAGCATCACGCGTGCGAACGCCAGCAGCTGCGCCTCCCCGGCCGACAGGCTCCCGGTGGGCAGCGGCGTGCGGACCCCCTCAGGCAGCCGTTCAAGCCAGGGGCCCAGCCCCACCTCGCGCAGCGCGGCTTCCACCTGCGCGTCCGTGACGCGCGGATCGAAGAAGCTCAGGTTGTCGCGCACGCTCGCCTGGAACAGCTGGACGTCCTGCGTCACGACCGCCACCCGCTGGCGCAGGACGTGCAGCGGTGCGTCCTGCACGTTCACGCCCCCCAGCGTGATGGCGCCGCCCGTCGCGTCGTACAGCCGGGAGATCAGGCGCGTCAGGGTGGTCTTGCCGCTGCCGGTGCGGCCCAGCAGGCCCACGGTCTGCCCGGCCGGCAGGTCGAAGCTCACGCCACGCAGCACGCCGCGCGCCTGCTCGACCTCGGGCACGTACGTAAAACTCACGTTCTGGAAGGCCAGCGCCAGCGGGCCTGCCGGGAGAGGCGTGCGGCCGTCCAGCACGGCGCTGCGCAGCGCCAGCAGTTCCGACACGCGGCCCAGGCTCGCGCCGGCCTTCTGCAGGTCCTGCAGCTGCTGCGTGAGCTGATCAATGGGTTCTTCCACCAGCGTCATGTACTGGTACATCAGAAACGCGGTGCCCAGCGTGACCGCACCGGCCGCGTACAGACCCACCGCGGCGCTCAGCACGCCCACGTACCCGATGGCGAACAGCAGCATGCTCAGCTGCCACACCACGCTCCGGCGCCGCCACGACGCGATGGAACGCGTGAAGAACGTGCGCTGCACCTGCAGGAAGCGCCCCAGGTGGTGTCCGCCCGCGCCCAGGCTGCGAATGTCATCCAGACCCGCGAGACGCTCCTCGACGAAGCCAAACAGTTTTGCACTCGCCTCACGTTCCAGGCGGGTGGGCTCCACGCCCAGTTTGCGCACGCGGTTCATGGCCCCCAGCGTGATCAGCGTGAACACCGTGACGCCCAGCCCGATGCGCCAATCCTCCCGGAAGAACATGATCAGCGCGCCGGTCAGCAGCAGCGCGGCCCCAAAGACCCGCACCGCGAACTGCGAGAAGAAATTGCTCAGGGCCGTCACGTCGCCGTCAATGCGCTCAATCATCTCGCCGGGCGTGCGCTCCTTGTGCTCGCGCATATCCAGGGACAGCAGGTGCGCCATCAGGTCGGCGCGCAGGCGGTTCGTGGCCGTCCAGCCGACCCGGGCGCCCACGTACGTCGCTCCGGCCGTCATCAGCTGTACGCCCACGGCCAGCGCGATGTACGTGCCGGCCAGACGGGCCAGCAGACCCACGTCCGCCCCGGCACCCAGCTTGGCGTTGTCCACGAACCGGCGCAGCAGCTGCGGCAGCAGCAGGTTCAGTCCCGTGCCGGACAGCAGCAGCGCCGCGAGACCCGTTACCTGCCATTTCAGCGGCCCCAGGTACGTGCCCAGCACGCCCAGCGCGCTGCGGGACCGTTCAGGCGGCGGGACGGGCGGCTCGGCAGGAGCGGAGGACGTCATCCCCCCAGGCTAGGGAACGGTCCGTGAAGTTGCATCCGCCGAGTGGCGCATGGCCCGGGCGGCGCCTTAATGGGCCGCGCGCAGCCACGCCTGCCACCAGCGGTAACTGTCCTTGGGTGTGCGCTCCTGCGTGGCGAAATCCACGTGCACCAGCCCCGAGCGCACGCTGTACCCCTGCGCCCAGGCGAAGTGATCGAGGAGCCCCTCCACAAACCACGCACCCACTGGCGCGCCCTGCCAGACCGCTTCCAGCGTGGCCTCCAGGTGCCCTTCCAGAAAGCGGATGCGGCCCGCGTCCCGCACCCGGCCGTCCGGTCCTGGGACGTCCGGCTGCGCAGAACCGGGCAGGGTAACGGCCAGCGGCGGGCAGCTCTCCCCGTACCGGGCACTCAGGCCGGTCAGCAGCGCTGTGAGCCCTTCAGGGACCACGGCCGCGCCGCCGGTCGTCCGCTCCCGGCCGGGCACAGGTCCCACCTCCACGCCAAAGGGCTGGCCCGGCGCGGCCCGCACCCACGCCGGCTGTTCGTACGTGACGCCCAGGACCTCCAGGGGCGCGGCCATCACGCCCAGGTCTCCGGGCCGCACGGCCTCCAGCAGCGCCGGCGCCCGCTCAGCCAGCAGATCCAGCGCCGCCGCCGGGTACGTGCCGCGCAGCAGCGGGTCCGTGAACAGGTGGTTGCGCAGCGCGTCCCAGCGGGCGGCCGCCTGGACGTCTGCCTCGCGGTCGCTGGCAGGCCAGGCCGGCGCGAACCCGTTCACGATCCCCACCTGCCGCGCGCCCGCTTCCCGCAGCGCCCGCGCAGCCAGTCCGTGCCCCAGCAGCTGATGGTGCGCGGCCGGGAAGGCCCCCAGACCCAGCGAGCGTCCCGGTGCATGCGTGCCCAGCCCATACCCGCGCAGCATGACCTCGCCGGGCTCACTCAGGGTCATGAACGCCGCCGCGCGGTCCGCCAGACGTTCCCCGACCACAAACGCGTACTCCTCGAACCGGAACGCGGTGTCACGGTTCAGCCAGCCGCCCGCGTCTTCCAGCGCCTGCGGCAGATCCCAGTGGTGAAGCGTCACCCACGGCTGCACGCCCGAGTCCAGCAACTCGTCCAGCAGCCGGTCGTAGAAGGCAAGGCCCGGCACGTTCACCCGGCCGCGCCCCTGCGGCTGCACCCGCGGCCACGCCACACTCAGACGGTAGGCGTCCACGCCCAGCTCCCGCAGCAGCGTCACGTCCAGTGCGGCGCGGTGGTAGTGATCGCAGGCCACGTCACCCGTACTGCCGTCCGCAGTGCGCCCGGGCGTGTGCGTGAACGTATCCCAGACACTGACGCCGCGCCCACCCTCCAGCACCGCCCCCTCTACCTGATACGCGGCGCTCGCCGCGCCCCACACGAAGCCGTTCGGAAAGCCTGACATCGGCCTATTGTGCGCCGCCCGGACGCGGCACGAGGCAGCGTGCCCCCGGACCGCGTATAATGCGCGGGTTATGCGGATGGTGACGGTAGGAACGCGCGGCAGTACGCTCGCGCTCGCACAGACCCAGTGGGTAGTGGCCCGCCTGAAGGAAGAATGGCCGGACACAGACTTCCGCATTCAGACCATCAGCACCAAGGGTGACCGCAACCGCGGCAGTCTGGAAGCCATGGCGCAGCAGGGCGATAAGGGCTTCTGGGTCAAGGAGATCGAGGACGCCCTGCTGCAGAAGCGGATCGACATCGCTGTCCACTCCCTCAAGGACCTCCCCACCGAGCAGCCCGAAGGCCTGGAAGTCAGCTCCATTCCCCGCCGCGTGGACGCCCGGGACGTACTGATCGGCAAAGAAGGAATGAAACGTCTCGCCGAGCTTCCGCAGGGCGCCCGGATCGGCACCAGCAGCGTGCGCCGCAAGGCCTTCCTGCGCTCCTTCCGCCCGGACCTGCAGGTCGTCGACCTGCGCGGCAACATCGACACGCGTCTCGCCGCGCTGGCCGGCCACGAGTACGACGCGATCATCCTCGCGGCCGCCGGACTGATCCGCACCGAGATGCGCCACCGCATCGACGAGTTTGTGGAGCCCGACATCCTGCTGCCCGCGCCGGGCCAGGGCGCCCTGGCCCTCGAAACCCGCGCGGACGACGACCTGACCATCGAGGTGGCCTACGCCATTCACGACCACACCACCGACGACCGCATCACCGCCGAACGCGAGTTCCTGGCCGGCCTGGGCGCCGGCTGCATGGCGCCGGTAGGAGCGCACGCCAGCGTCAAGGGCGGCATCCTCACCCTGGAAGGGTGGGTGGGCGCCCTGGACGGCACGCAGGTCATCCGCGCCACCACGCAGGGCGACCCCAGCGAATGCGCCGAACTGGGCGCCGAACTGGCCACCGACATGCTCGAACGGGGCGCGCAGGCCCTGATCGAAGCGGCCCGCAGCTGAACAGGCCCTAAGCCGCGTTCCCTGCGCCCCCGCCGGCCACCCGTCCGGCGGGGGCGCGTTAGCATACCCGTCATGCCCAGCGTTCCCTCCCCCCGCCTCGCGGTGATTCACACGGGCGGCACCATCGCCAGCCGCCCCAGCCCCGACGGGCGCGGCCTGACCCCACAGGCGCCGCCCAGCCTGCCCGGCCTGGAACAGGTGGGGCTCACCGAAACGCAGCCCTTCAGTCTGCCCAGCCCTCACATGACGCCCGCGCACATGGGCGAGCTCGCCGCCCTGATCCGCACCCTCGCCCCCACCCACGACGGGGTGGTCGTGACGCACGGCACCGACACCCTGGAGGAAACGGCGTTCGCGCTGCACCTGCTGCTCGACGTGCCCATCCCGGTGGTCCTGACCGGCAGCATGCGCCACGCCGAGGAAATCAGCTGGGACGGCCCCGCCAACCTCCTCGACGCCGCGCACGTGGCCCTGCACCCCCCCAGCCGCGGCCGCGGCCCGCTCGTCGTGATCGGAGGGGACATCTTCGACGCGCGCACCGTCACGAAAACCCACACGACCGCCGTGGACGCCTTCGGCGGGTACCCCGGCCCGATCGGCCGCATTGACCGCGAGGGTCACGTGCCCCGCGTGCACTACTTCGCGATGCCTGAACCGCGCGCCACGTACCACCCCGCGCATCTGGAGGCCCGCGTCGAAATCCTGTACGCCTACGCCGGCTGGCAGGGCGAAGGGTACGCCGAGGCCGCCGAGCGTGCCGACGGACTCGTCATCGCCGCGCTCGGCACCGGGAATCTGCCCGCGCAACTGCTGCCGCTGATACAGAACACCGGCAAGCCCGTGGTGATCGCCACGCGCACCCACGCCGGCCCGGTCCTCCCGGTGTACGGGTACGCCGGGGGCGGCGCCACCCTGGTCGCCGCCGGCGCCATCCCCGCCAGTTTCCTGAACGCCCACAAGGCCCGGCTGCTGCTGCTGATCCTGCTCGGGCAGGGACTTGGCCGCGAGCAGATCCGCGCCGTCTTCGACCGCGACGAGTTCTGAACAGCGGAGCCTCGGCTGCCCCGGTCAGGCTGACAGGAAACGGCCCCCTGGACGCTCCAGGGGGCCGTCTCCTGTCAGGCGCGTTTAGGCGAGGTCCATGCGGATCAGGAACCGGCCGCAGCTGGGGCACTTCACCGGCGGCAGTTTGCCCTGCGCCGCCTTCTGCTGCACGTTCACCGGCAGGTTCACGTTGCAGCCGCTGCAGCGCCCGGCCTTGATCTCCACCACACCCAGGCCCTTTTTGGCGCGGCGGATCATGTCGTACTCGCGCATGGTGCGCTGGTCGAGCTCGCCGGCCAGCTGCGCACGTTCCTGCCGGTCCGCCTCACCCTGGTCCCGCAGACCCTGCACGCGCACCTCGTCCTGCTCTTCCAGACTGTTCAGGCTGGGCCGCAGCGCGCGGTGCTGGGCGCGCAGGTCCGCGGCGGTCTGAGTGAGCGCCTGCTGCTGTTCGCGCAGCGGCAGCAGGTCCTCTTCCATCTCATCGGCACGTTCGCTGAGCATCTGGATGCGGCTGCCGTACTGTGACTGCGCGCGGGCGTCGAAGGCGTTCTTCTCCTGCTCGTCCTGCGCGCGCGTGACCTGTTCACGCACGCTGCTCAGGTCGAGTTCCACCCGGCGAATCTGCTTCTCCACGCCTTCGAGGCTGATCTCGGCGTCTTCCAGGGCGTTGTTCAGGCGTTCCTGCTCGGCGCGCGCGGCGCGCAGCTCCTCGGAAATGTTGCTTTCCTCGTCGCGCAGTCGGTCGAGGTTCAGGTCAAGGTCCTGAACGCGGTGCAGGCGGCGAAGGGGGGACGTGTCGCTCATCACTGGCAGTCTACCCCCGTTCATGAGTTCACGGGTCAAGTGCCCGCCCCGGACGCACTTGTGGCGGCGTTCATCCGGGCCCGGCGGTACAGCCCCAGATAGATCGCCACGACACTCCCGGCGTACATCAGCAGCGTCCACGCGAACAGCGCGGTAAACGCCGTGCTGAACGGAAATGCCCCCCGGACCACGCCCGAAAGTACGCTGCTGACCGCCCAGCCCAGGTCCCAGGCGATCATGTTCACCGCCGAGTACATCGGGCGGTCCTCCTCGGGCAGGGCGGTCATGGCGTACGCGCTGTACACGGGACCAGCGGCGTTCATCAGGGCGCCCCTCGTGAAGAGCGCCGCCGTGACCAGCCACAGGTGCGGCGCGAACCCCAGCAGCGCCAGGAACGGCAGGCTGCTGGCCTGCACGAACAGCACCGCCTGCAACTGCCCCATGCGCCGCACCAGCAGCGGCTGCAGCAGCGCCGTGGCGGCCGTCGCCAGGCTCGTCCAAGCGAACAGCGTGCCCAGCCCCGCGTAACTGATGCCGAACTTCCCCTCAATAAACACGTTCAGGAACGGAATGGTCGCCCCGGCCCCCAGCCCCACCAGCACGTTCGGCAGCACCAGCCGCGCCATGGTCGCCCGGTCCCGCACGTGAAAACTGCGGCCCTCACGGCGGGTCTTTTCAGTGGGGCGCAGCGCCAGGACCGGCACAAGCCCCAGCAGTTGCAGGCCCGAAGCGACCAGCAGCGCCGAACGCAGGGCGCCCAGACTCCCGGCGCCCGTGCCGGTCCAGGCGGCGTACAGGGTCGGGACCTGCCCACCCATCAGGTTCCCCAGGAACCCGGCGCCGGTCATCAGGGCATTCTGCACGCTGAACAGCGTGACGCGGCTGCGCTCATCGCTGTTGTTCGCCATGAACGGTGAGGCCGATACCATACTCAGCGCCGACCCGGCCCCCTGCACGACCGCGCCCAGCACCACCAGCGCCGGGCCACCCGCCGCCACGAGCAGCAGCATGCCCAGCAGGTTCAGGGCGGCGCCGACCTTCAGGGCGTGGGCATTACTGATCCGCCGCGCCACCGCCACCGCCGGCAGGCTCAGGGCCGCCAGCGTAATGGCCGGCACGGCGTTCATGACCCCCTGCCACTCGGCGCCCAGCCCCAGCGCCCGCAGGTAGAAGTTCAGGAACAGGCTCGTGAACGCCTGCGACAGCCCGAACGTGAACACCGACCCCAGAAACAGCCAGACCTGCGCGGAAAAGCGCCACGTCTGCCCGCGTACACGCGTCACTCCACACCCACTTTCGGGCAGAACGGCGCCATCAGGCACACCCCGCACGCCGGGCGGCGCGCCACGCACACCCGCCGCCCGTGCAGGATCAGCGCGTGGTGCAGGAACACCCACCGTTCCTTCGGGAACAGGCGCTGCAGATCGGCCTCCACCTTGTCGGGATTCGTCTGCACGCTCAGGCCCAGCCGGCGCGACAGGCGCCCCACATGTGTATCGACTGCAATGGCCGGGTAGCCGAAAGCGTTGCTCAGGACCACGTTCGTGGTCTTGCGGCCCGCGCCGGGCAGCGCCACCACCGCGTCGAAATCGTTGGGCACCTCCCCGCCATGCCGTTCCACCAGCAGCCGCGCCAGCGCCGCGAGGTTGCGGGCCTTGCCGCGGTACAGGCCGATCCGCCGGATGAACGGCTCCAGGTCCTCCGGCGCGGCGCGGCTCATGGCCTGCGCGTCCGGGTACACCTCAAAGAGGGCGGGTGTGGCGGCATTCACGCTGACGTCCGTCGCCTGCGCGCTCAGCACCGTGGCCACCAGCAGCTCGAAGGGCGTGCGGAACGCCAGTTCCGTCCGCGCGTCCGGATACAGCGTCTCCAGCGCGCCCAGCACCTGCCCGGCGCGCACCCGCGCTCCTGCTGGCAGGCGCCGCGCCTGCCCTGTCCTGCCCCTGATGGTCACTCTGCCCACGCTACACCCCTCTCACCCCCGGCGTCCGCTCCGCGGGGACAAAACTGACCAGCGCACCCCCACGCCCGCCATGTCAGGGCGGCATGAGAGTGATTGCAATCGTGCTGGGGGGCTGGCCACCCTGGGTCTCCTGCTGGGGTTCCTGCCGCTGCTGGGCTGGCTGAACTGGCTGGTGGTGCTGCCGCCCGCCGTGCTGGGCCTGATCCTGGCCGTCCCCGCGCGCGACCGCGGGGCCACCACGCTGAATGTCGTGGTGCTCGCGCTCGGTGCACTGCGGCTGTTCCTGGGCGGTGGCCTGCTCTGAGGCCAGCCGGCACCCTTGCGCGGCGCGCAGCACGTCTGCTACTCTGCAACGGCCCGCGCGACAGCGCGCGAGAACGGGTCCTTAGCTCAGTTGGTAGAGCGGCGGTCTCCAAAACCGTAGGTCGTAGGTTCAAGTCCTTCAGGGCCCGCCACACTGCACCCCCACCACAAGTGGGGGTGCGTTTCTGTGGTGCCTGCCCTTTCGTCCTGACCTGACACGCAGTAACAATAAAGGCCAGGTGTGCAGTGAACCCAGCCGGTCGCCGGCAGGCCCCACGCGACTCACGTGGCCCACCCCAAGGAGCCTCCATGAAGAACCTGTTCCTGCTGCTGACCCTCATGACCGTCGGTGCCGCGCTGTCCAGCTGCGGCAAGGTCATTGGGGCCGTCATTCCTGCGCAGTCCATCGGTGACCCGATCGGCCTGAACGGCAAGACCCTGACCACCAGTACGCCGCTGCAACCCGCCGCTGTGCAGGGCCACCTCAGCTACAGCACGAACGGCGCCCGCTTCCAGGACCTCGTTTTCGACCGCAGCAAGATTCCGCTGGGCATCATGCCGCACGCCGTGGAGTTCCGCACCAGATTCAGCACCGTCACCCTGGGCGGCGTGTGCCAGGCGCAGCTCAGTCACCCCACCGCGACAGTCACGCTGAGCACCCTGCGCGTGACTGTCAGTGACGCCGCGCGCACCGCCACGTTCAGTGCCAGCCCCGCCGCGACGCTGACCCTCACCTGGAATGCCGCCCAGGGTACGTACGTTGCCTCCAGCGACGTGGTGAGCATCAAGGCCGACGCCAGCACCACGGACGCCTTCACGACCGTCCTCACCACTGGTGAGGCCAACGAGGCCAGCATCACCGCGCTGATCCGTGTGGATCAGGACAGTCTCGCCGGTTGCACGCTGGCCTTCACCGTGAAAGACCCCGAGGTGATTCTCTCCAAGTTCTCCTGAGATTCACCCTGAGCCGGGCAGCGCCCCCGACGGTTGGCGGGGGCGCTGCCCGCGGGCGCTACTTCCGGTCAGGCTGCAGCGCGTCACGCAGCCACGCCTGAAACTCCGGCAGGGCCCGGTCGTACTGCAGCGCGATAATCTCCGGCACCTCGTAGGGATGCACCGCCTTGATGCGGGCCTCCAGGTCGGGGTACTGCTCACCGCTCGTCTTGATCAGCAGCAGGCTCTCAGGGTCCTCGGCCACCTCGCCCTGCCAGCGGTACACGCTCTGCACGCCCGGCACGATATTCACGCAGCCGGCCAGATGTTCAGCAACCAGGGTGCGGGCCAGGTCCAGCGCCCGCTCGGGGGGAAGGGTGACCATGACGACCAGTGACATAGGTACGTCGCAGCATACTCCCTGAGGGCCTGCCGTGCGCCCGGCACGTAAAGAAACGCCCCCCGTGACCGTAAACATTCCCGTAAGCAGCCGCCCCTGAGGCCGGTGTTACGCTGCACCTATGCGGACCGTCGTCCTGATCGTGGTGCTCGTGCTTCTGGGGCTGTTTGCCGTGCTGAACACGAACGCCCTGATGTACCCTCACACCCTGAGCCTGGGGTTCGTGACGTACTCCGGCGTGCCCATGGGCCTGATCCTGCTGATCCTCACCACCGCGCTGAGTCTGGTGTTTTACTTCTGGGCCGGCATTACCGGCCTGCGCGCCCAGGCGGACAGTGCCAAGCTCCTGCGGGACATGGAGGGCCTGCGCGTGAGTCTCGACCAGCAGGAGGGCAGCCGCTTCGCGCAGCTTCAGACGCACATCGACGAGCGCTTGCGCACGCTGGGGCAGGGCGCCGCCCAGCCTGAGGTGGCGGCGCTGCGTGAAAGGGTGGACGCCCTGCAGCGCGACATGAATCTTCAGCTGGCCCAGCTGGACGATTACCTGAAAAGCAAACTGGGCTGAGGCCCGGTCACGTGGCCGGGCAGGCCCTGTCGTTGAACCTGGTGCAACTCCCGCGGGAAGGCCCGCATAGAATGCGCAGGTAAGGATTTCATCCGGGAGGACTACACCGCATGGCGCTTGACCGTTTTTTCCGCCGCCGCCGCCCACAGCAGCAGACGGGCGCCGACGTTCCTGATCTATGGACCCAGTGCCCCGCCTGCAAGGAAGGGGTCTACAACCGCGACCTGGAAGCCAACGCCTACGTGTGCCCCAAGTGCAGCCACCACCTGCGCCTGGACGCCGCGCAGCGCGTTCAGGTGCTGCTTGACGAGGGCAGCTTCCAGCAGCTGTCGGGCCGCGTGCACCCCACCGACGCCCTGAACTTCAACGACACCGAAACGTACACCGAACGCCTGCGCCGCGCGCAGAAAAAAACCGGCCGGCCCGACGCGATCCTCACGGGCAGCGGCACCATCCAGGGGACCTCTGTCACGCTGGCCGTCATGGACTTCGCGTTCAGCGGCGGCAGCATGGGCAGCGTGGTCGGTGAGGAGATCGCCCGCGCCGCCGAATACGCGGCCGAGCACGGTACGCCCCTGATTATCGTGACGGCCAGTGGCGGCGCCCGCATGCAGGAAAGTGCGCTCTCCCTGATGCAGATGGCCAAAACGACAGTGGCCCTGGAGACCCTCACGCAGCGCGGCCTGCCTTACGTGAGCGTGCTGACCGACCCCACCACCGGCGGCGTCACCGCCAGCTTCGCCACCATCGCCGACGTGATCGTGGCTGAACCCGGCGCGCTGATCGGCTTCGCCGGCCCGCGCGTGATTCAGCAGACCATCCGCCAGAACCTGCCCGAAGGCTTCCAGCGGGCCGAATTCCTCCTGGAGCACGGCATGGTGGACGCCGTCGTGGACCGCCGCGAGCAGCGCGCGTACCTCGCGTCCCTGCTGGGCCTCCTGACCCGCCAGGAGGTCAGCGCATGACCACGCCCAACGCCACGCCCCCTGCGCCCGTCAGTCTCGACACCCTCAAGGAACTTGAGGCGCGGGTCCGGGACCTGGAACGGACCGCGCAGAACACCGGGCAGAACCTCGACGCGGCACTCAACCCGCTGCGCGCCGAGGTGGACCGCCTGCGCGCCCAGCAGACCCCCCGCGCCCTGAGCCGCTGGGAACGCGTGCAGCTGGCCCGCGCGCAGGGCCGCCCCACCGCGCTGGACTACGTGGACCGGCTGTGCACCGAATTCATTGAACTGCACGGCGACCGCCGTTACGGCGACGATCCGGCCCTGATCGGCGGCCCGGCCCGCTGGCAGGGCGTGCCGGTCATGCTGCTGCTTCAGCAGAAGGGCCGCGACACGAAAAGTAAGATCAAACGCCGCTTCGGCAGCGCCAACCCGGAAGGGTACCGCAAGGCCGTGCGCCTGATGGACCTCGCCGACAAGTTCGGTCTGCCGGTCGTGGCGCTCGTGGATACCCAGGGCGCGTACCCCGGTCTGGAAGCCGAGGAGCGCGGCCAGGGCTGGGCGATTGCCGAGAGCATCCGCCGGATGCTGAACCTGCGCGTGCCGGTCGTGAACGTCGTGATCGGCGAGGGCGGATCGGGCGGCGCGCTCGCCATCGGCGTCGGCAACCGCGTCCTGATTCAGGAGAACGCCTGGTACTCCGTGATCTCCCCTGAGGGGGCCGCGAGCATCATCTGGAAAGACGTCAGCAAAGCCCCACTGGCCGCCGAGGCACTGCGCCTGACCGCCCCGGACCTCCTGGAACTTGGCATTGTGGAGGAAGTCATTCCTGAACCCGCCGGCGGCGCCCACCAGAACCCCGAAGACGCTGCGCACGCGGTGGGGGAGGCCGTGACCCGGCATCTGCGCGACCTGATGGCCCAGACGCCCGACACCCTGAGAGCCACCCGGGCCGAACGCTTCCGCCGGCTCGGCGCGTACACCGAAACCCCCTGAGCGCCCCGCCTCGCTGGACCGCACGCCCGCCGGTGTGCGGTCCTTCTTGCATGCTGCAGGTCCCGGCTGCGCCCTGGGCCTGCTTGGTGCCCCGGAGTGCGGGCCGGGGGTCACAGGCCCGCCGGGAACCTCAGGCTCTCTGCCAGAGTGCCCAGGTGACCTCCACACCCCCGCCGACCCTGCCGGCCACCCGCCGGGACGACCACGTGGACACCTACACGGACGCCCACGGCGCGCCCGTTCATGTTCCCGACCCGTACCGCTGGCTGGAAGACCCGGACCACCCGGACACCCGCGCGTGGGTCGCGGCGCAGAACGCGTTCAGCGACTCGCACCTGAGCGGCCTGCCGGCCCGCGCCGCGTACCGGGACCGGCTGACCGCCCTGTGGGACGACGAGCGGCCCGGTGTGCCGTGGCAGCGCGGCGGGCAGTACTTCCGGATGTTCAACCCGGGGCTGCTGAACCAGCCTCTGCTGCAGGTGGCTGCGGACCCGCACGGGCCCTGGCGCACCCTGCTGGACCCGAACGCCCTGAGCGCCGACGGCACCGTGGCGCTGGGGGGCCTCAGCGTCAGCCGTGACGGGCAGGTGCTCGCGTACGCCACGCAGAGTGGCGGCAGTGACTGGCTCACGTGGCGCGTGCGGGACGTGCCGAGCGGGCAGGACCGGCCGGACGAGCTGCTCTGGAGCAAGTTCAGCGGCGCAGAGTGGCACCCGGACGGCACGGGGTTCTACTACAGCGCCTACGACGCGCCCTTGCCCGGCGGCACGCTCACCGGAACGAACAGCCAGCAGCGCCTGATGTTCCACCGCCTGGGCACCCCACAGGTGCAGGACACGCTGGTGATCGCGCGGCCGGATCAGCCCACCTGGGGCTTCAGCGCCCGCGTCACCGAGGACGCCCGCCACCTGATCGTGCACGTGTGGCAGGGCACCGACCCGCGCGGCCTGCTGTGGGTGCGTCCCCTGGCGGACGAGGGGCTTTTCACGGAACTTGTCGCGGCGTTCCGCGCCATGTACAGCGTGGTCGGCAGTGACGTTGACACCCTGTACGTCCTGACCGACGAGGACGCCCCGCGCGGGCGGCTGCTTGCCTGGAACGCCGCGACCGGGGAGCGCCGCACCCTCATTCCGGAAGGGCCCGACAAACTGGAGGAGGTGCGCGCGGTGCGCAGCGGCTTCCTGAGCCTGACCCTGCGCGACGCCAGTCACCGGCTGCACCGGCACGGCCGCCAGGGCGAGCGGCTGGGCGAACTGACCCTGCCGACCTTCGGCAGCGTGCAGCTCAGCACCCACCCGGCCTCCGACGAGGTGTTCTTCGGGTTCACGTCCTTCCTGTCCCCCAGCCGGCCCTACCGCGTGCGCCTTCCGGATGGCCTGCCCGAGGCCCTGTCCCCCGAACCGCAGGCCTTTGACGCGGCGGCGTTCGAGGTCACGCAGGACTTCGCCATCAGCCGGGACGGCACGCGCGTGCCGATGTTCATCGTGGCCCGCCGGGACCTCCCCCGCGACGGGCGCAACCCTGCCCTGCTGTACGGGTACGGCGGCTTCAACATCAGCCTCACGCCGGCGTTCAGTCCCGCGCGCGTCGCGTGGCTCGAACGCGGCGGGGTGTACGCGCAGGCCAACCTGCGCGGTGGGGGCGAGTACGGCGAGGAGTGGCATCAGGCCGGCACGCTGCGCCGCAAGCAGAACGTCTTCGATGACTTCATTGCCTGCGCCGAGCACCTGAGCGCGCGCGGCTGGACGGCGCCGGCCCACCTGGGGATTCAGGGGGGAAGCAACGGCGGCCTGCTGGTGGGGGCCTGTCTGACCCAGCGTCCGGACCTGTTTGGGGCGGCCGTCCCGCAGGTGGGCGTGCTGGACATGCTGCGCTACCACGAGTTCACGATCGGCTGGGCGTGGGCCAGCGATTACGGCCGCAGCGACGACCCGGACATGCTGAGCACCCTGCTGGCGTACTCGCCGCTGCACAACCTGCGCCCCGGCACCGCGTACCCGCCCACCCTGATCACCACCGGCGATCACGACGACCGGGTCGTGCCGGCCCATTCCTTCAAGTTCGGCGCGGCGTTGCAGGCGGCGCAGGGCGGCCCGGCGCCGGTGCTGCTGCGCATCCAGACCCGTGCCGGGCACGGCGCCGGAAAACCCACGGCGCTGATCATCGAGGAGCAGGCGGACATTCACGCGTTCCTGGAGCACCACCTGCGCCTGCGCTGACGCCAGACTGAGGGCACTGGGCAGCCCGCCCCTGTGCCCTCAGCCGAGCATGCCGAGTTCCTGAATGCCGCTCAGGAATTCCCGCCCGGGGTAGTCGTCCGGGTCGAACCCTTTGTCGCCCTCGGCGGGCGTGACGCTCAGGGACGCGAAATCAAACAGTTCCGGGTCCATCAGGTGGCTGGGCGTCACGCGGGTGAGGGCCCGGGCGATGTTCGTCAGGCGCCCGGGATGCTCGCGTTCCCACCCTGCGAGCATCTCGCCCACGACCCGGCGCTGCAGGTTCTCCTGACTGCCGCACAGGTTGCAGGGAATGATCGGGAACGCCCGGGCCTGCGCGTAGCGGATGATGTCCGCTTCCGCCACGTACGCCAGGGGCCGGATCACGACGTTCGTGCCGTCGTCACTCTGCAGTTTGGGCGGCATGGCCTTCAGGCGCGCGCCGAAGAACAGATTCATGAATAGTGTTTCCAGGATGTCCTCGCGGTGGTGGCCCAGCGCGATCTTCGTCGCGCCGATGGCGCGGGCGTGACCGTACAGCACGCCGCGGCGCAGGCGGCTGCACAGCGCGCAGGTGGTCTTGCCGGCCGGCGTTTTCTCCTTCACCACCGAGTACGTGTCCTGCGTCAGCAGGTCGTGCCGCACGCCCAGCGCCGTGAGGTACCGGGGCAGCACGTCCTTCGGAAAGCCCGGCTGCCCCTGGTCAAGGTTCACGGCGACAATCTCAAAGTCAACCGGGGCTTTCTTCTGCAGGTGCAGCAGTACGTCCAGCAGGGTGTAGCTGTCCTTGCCGCCGGACAGGCAGACCATCACGAGGTCACCGTCCTCAATCATGCGGTAGTCGCCGATGGCCTGGCCCACCCCCTTCACGATCGGCTGAAAGAGGCGGGTCAGGTCAGGGGCAGAGGGGAGGGCAGTGTGGGTCATGGTGCGCTAACACGTCATCCTACGCGGCGCCGGGCGGGGCAAGTGTTCCTGACGTCCGGGCTGCCCGGGCGCGCAAACCGTAAGGGCCGCTCATGCTTTGGGGGGATGAGCGGGCGGGGGGCGCGTGGCAGACTGCCGCGCATGACGGCCCACCCCGCCGCGCCGATGGAAAGCTGCCCCGACCGTGCCGGGCCGCCAGACCGCCGCCTGCCCACCGGGCTAGAGTGGACCCGATGAGGCTCTTTACTGTCCTGGGAGGCGTGCTGCTGGTCGGCGTGGCCAGCGCGGGCGGCCTGTGGTACACCTGGGGCCGCGATCTGCCCAGCGTGTCCGACCTGGACGTGCTGGAGTTCAGCGGGCAGACCCGCGTGTACGACCGCGCCGGGACCCTGGTGGGCACCCTGACGCCCAGCCTGGGTTCAGGCAGCAGCGTCAACCGCAACCTGCTGAAAGCGGGTCAGATCAGCCCGTGGCTGCACAAGGCTGTGGTGACCAGCGAGGACCGCCGCTTCTACCAGCATGGAGGCGTGGACATGGTCGGCATTGCGCGCGGCCTCCTGAAGGGCCTGCTGCAGAACGACCTGGAAGGCGGCAGCAGCATCACGCAGCAGGTCGTGAAGAACACCCTGCTCGATGACCTTCAAGGCGCGCGTACGGCGGAACGCAAGTTCAAGGAGGCGGTGCTGGCCTACCAGCTGGAACGCAACTTCGACAAGAAGCAGATCCTGAACGCGTACCTGAACGTGATCTACTGGGGGGACGGCGGCCGCAGCGACATCGTGGGAGCGGGCGGCGCGGCGCACGCTTATTTCCGGAAGGACGCCGGCGAGCTGAACCTCGCCGAGAGTGTGTACCTCGCCACGATCATTCCGGCCCCGAACCGCCGGTACAAGAACTTCAAGGCGTACCGGCCGCTCATGAAAAGCCTGCTGGCCCGCATGGTCGAGGACGACCAGATCACGCAGGCGGAAGCGGACGCCGCCTGGAAGACCCCGATCTATCCGGCCGGATGGCGCATCGGTTGGAACGCGGACGGCAGCGTCCGTACAGCCACCCTGGAACGCCCCGGGCGCCTGATGGAGAACCTGACCCTGACCGAAGGCGTCAACCGCTACCCGAATTTCTATTACCTGCAGGCCGTGGAGAAGGAACTGCTGCCCATCATCGGGCGCAAGGCCCTGTACGGCGGCGGGCGGATCTACACCGGCATGAGCGCCCAGGCGCAGGCGGCCGCCGAGCAGGCCAGCCGGGACGCCCGTCTGCCTGACGGCGCCACGCTGGGCGCCGCGCTGCTGCGGCCGGACAGCGGCGAGGTACTGGCCCTGGTCGGCCAGAAACTCACGGACGGCGGCCGCCCCAGCGACTGGAACAACGCCACGCAGGCCCGCCGGCAGGTGGGCAGCAGCGTCAAACCGCTGCTGTACGCCCTGGCCCTGGAGAAAGGCTGGAAGCAGAGCGACACGGTGCTCGACGCGCCCCTGAGCGGCGAATACCAGCCCATGAACTACAACCGACGCTGGAGCGGACGGTACGTCACCATGCGCTACGCCCTGGACCACAGCCTGAACCTGCCCACCGTGCGGATCGGGCAGGAACTCGGCGTGCCGGCCTTCGAGGCGAAACTCCGTGACCTGGGCCTCACGCCGCCCGCGAACGCCGGACTGTCCCTGACCATCGGCACGCTGGAAGCCAGTCCGCTGCAGATGGCCGCGGCGTACGCGACCTTCGCCAACGGCGGCCTGTACTTCACGCCCACCCTGGTGCGCAAGGTCGAGGACGCGCGCGGCAAGCTGCTGTACACCCGCCCTGCGCCCGCCGGGAAACGCGTGTGGGACGCCCGCACGGCGTGGCTGGGGCTGGACATGCTGCGCGGCGTCGTGAATGACCTGAGCGCCGCGCAGGGCGGCCTCGCCACACGTGCCCGCATCAACGGCTGGCCGGTGGGCGGCAAGACCGGCACCACTAATGACGTCAAGGACCTGTGGTTCGCGGGCGTCACCCCGAACGTCGCGGGGGCCGTGTGGGTCGGCCGGCAGGAAGGCGGCGCGCTGCCGTCCTGGGCGTACAGCGGCGAGATTCCCACGCCCGTGTGGCAGCGGGCCGTGGCCGGCACCCTGGCCGGGCAGCCGGAAGCGGACTTCCGCGAGCCGGACGGCATTGCGTACCGCGTGGTCCGCAACGTGAACATGGCCTTCCGCACTGAGGACGCCGACACTGAGCCTGTCGCGCGGGACGGAAGCGGCACCAGCCGCGGTTTCTTCGGTCGTCGCCGTGTGCCCGCCGCGCCCGCGCAGCCCAGCGCCGTACCCGCTGCGGCCCCGCCGGAGGAGGCGCCCCCGGCCGAGCAGCCTGCAGCTCCGGAGGAGACCCCAGCCGCGGCCGCCGAGACTCCGCCCGCCGAGACGGAGGTCGAGGTGACACCGGAAGTCCCGGTGACGCCCACCCCAACCCCCGACCCCACGCCCACACCGGCCCCGACGGCCACGCCGGATTCAGGCGCTGCGCCCGCCCCGGCGCAGGAGGTGCCGGTGCAGGACCCGCCCGCTCCGCTGGAAGAGGAACCGGTCATCTCTCCTGACCCCGGCGCGCTTCCCGAGGACCCTGAACCGGTCGAGCCGGAGCCGACGGACCCCGGCGAGGCGCAGGACCCGAACGACCCCATCAATGACCTGCCTCCACTGGAATGAGGGCCGGCGGCCGGGCGTCTGGACCGGCTGCATTACACTGCGGGCATGACCGCATTGCACTGGCCCCTGGCCCTGCTGGCCTCCGCGCTGGCGCTGAGCAGTGTGCTGCTGCTCACGCGGGCCCTGCCGCGTGTGTCCGTGCCGGGCGTGATCGGTGAACTCCTGACCTTCGCTCTCGTGGGCGCGCTGCTGCTCACGGGGGCGCCGCTGGCGTGCCTGCTGCTGGTGCTGCTGGCCGGGCTGGCCGGGACTGCGCTGGGCCTGTACCGCTTCCTGAACCGCTGAACACCATCACGGTGCACGCCGCGCCCCAGTTCAGGGGCGCGGCGTGTAACGTGGTCGTTCGTGCTCTGCGGGTTCAGTCCCGGCGGGGCGGGCGGCCCCCGCGGTCCCCGCCGGGGCGGCTGGGACGTGCCTCGCGCGGCGCGATCTTCCCTTCAAGTTCCGGCCGGATCAGGTCGATCTTGCCGCGGTCGTCAATGTTGGCGATTTTCACGCGCAGCTTGTCACCCACGTTCATGACGTCCTCGACAGCGTTGATGCGTTCCTCACTCATCTGGGAGATGTGCAGCATGCCGTCCTGCCCGGCGAACAGGTTGATGAAGGCCCCGAACGGCGCGGTTTTCACGACCGTGCCCTCGAACTCCTCGCCGACCTTCGCCTCGCGGGTGATGCCCTCAATACGGGCGCGGACGGCCTCGGCGGCCGCGCCGTCCGCGCTGAACACGCGGACGGTGCCGTCCTCCTCCACGGTGACCTGCGCGCCCATGGCCTCGAGTTCGCGGATCTGCTTCCCGCCGGGCCCAATGACCTTCCCGATGAGTTCCGGGTTGATTTTCAGGCTGACGATCCGCGGCGCGGTGGGCGAGAGCTCCGCGCGGGGCGCGGGCAGCACCTCGGCCATCTTGCCCAGGATGTGCAGGCGGCCCTCGCGCGCCTGGGCGAGCGCTTCACGCATGATCTGCGGGGTGATGCCGCCCACCTTGATGTCCATCTGCAGCGCCGTGATGCCTTCAGCGGTGCCGCACACCTTGAAGTCCATGTCGCCCAGCGCGTCTTCCAGGCCCAGGATGTCCGTCAGGACGCGGTAGCGTTCCCCTTCGATCACGAGGCCCATCGCCACGCCCGCCACGGGCGCCTTGATGGGTACCCCCGCGTCCATCAGCGCCAGCGTGCCGGCGCACACGGTCGCCATGGAACTCGAGCCGTTGGATTCCAGCACCTCGCCCACGAGGCGGATCACGTACGGGAACTCCTCGAAGCTCGGCAGCACCGCGCGGATGGCGCGCTTGGCAAGGTGCCCGTGCCCGATCTCGCGCCGGGACTGACCGCCCATCCGCTTGACCTCCCCGGTGGAGTACGGCGGGAAGTTGTAGTGCAGCAGGAACTTGTCGCCGGTGTCCGTGGTGAGGTCATCCACGAGAATCTCGTCGCGTTCGGTGCCCAGCGTGGCGACGCCCAGCACCTGCGTCTCGCCGCGGGTGAAGATGGCGCTGCCGTGCGCGCGGGGCAGCGCGCGCGCCTCAATCCAGATGGGCCGCACGGTTTTCGCGTTGCGGCCATCGGCGCGCAGGTCGTCTTCAAGAATCAGGCGGCGCAGTTCCTGTTTCTCGACCTTCCCGAACGCGCCTTTCAGGGCCGCGATCTGCTCCGCGGCGCCGTCGGCCGTGGCGTCGGGGACGCGCTCGGCAATCACGCGGTCACGCAGCGCCTTGAGGGCGGCCGAGCGGTCTTTTTTCTTCGTGGTCAGCAGCGCGCCGCGCAGGCCCGCGGCGCGCGCCGCTTCGGCGAGTTCCGGCACGAGGTCGGTGCTGAGATCGCCGTCGGACAGGAAGTTGAATTTCTCCTGGCCCAGCTCGGCGCGCATCTGCTCGATCAGGTCCAGGACGCCCTGCATGCCGGCGTGCGCGAACTCGATGGCGGCCACGAGGTCCTCTTCGGTCACGTTCTGCGCGCCCGCCTCGACCATCATCACGGCGTCACGCGTGCCAGCCACCACGAGGTCCATGCGGCTGCGCCCGAGCTGTTCGGTGGTGGGGTTCAGGATGAACTGCCCGTCGATCTGGCCCACGCGCACGCAGGCGGTCGGGCCGTTCCAGGGAATGTCACTGACGCTCAGCGCGGCGGACGCGCCGATCGGGCCGAGGACGTCCGGCATGTTCTGCTGGTCGGCGCTGAGCACCGTGATGATGACCTGCGTTTCGTGACGGTAGCCTTTGGGGAACAGCGGCCGGATCTGCCGGTCGGTGATGCGTGCGGACAGGATCGCCTTCTCACCGGGGCGGCCCTCGCGGCGGTGGAAGCTGCCGGGAATCTTCCCGACCGCGTAGTGCCGCTCCTCGAATTCCACGGTCAGGGGCAGGAAGTCCAGGGTGCTCTTCTCGTCGCGGGCCTGGGCGGTCACCAGCACCACAGTGTCGCCGTAGCGCAGGGTCACGGAACCACTCACCAGTTTGGCGAGCCGGCCCGTCTCGATGCTCAGTTCACGGTCCCCGAGCATCGTCTTATAGGTCTTTCCAATCATGGAAGGCAGTCTATCCCGCTGGGGGAGGCGTGCGCCGTGAGCACGCTCAGCGTTGCGCCGGCACGGCGCGGCCCGCTCGCCTGGGCCGCCCCGTGCCGGACGCCGTGGAGCTGGGCACCCCGGGATCACCCTTCTCTCCTGGCCGCGGTGGCGTGCGGCCGGCGTCCCTGAAGGCCAGGTGAAGCGTGGGGCTGGCCGCGCGTGGCAGAGTGCCAGCTGAACAGGAGGTTGAACATGACGGTACCGAAGTTTGGTGTGGGAACGTTTCGCCTGAAAGACGACGTGGTACGCCGGGTGGTATCCGACGCGCTGGAACTCGGGTACCGCGCCATTGATACGGCGCAGGGCTACGACAACGAGGCGGAGATCGGCGAGGTGCTTGCGGGCAGCGGCGTGCCGCGCAGCGAGGTGTACGTCACCACGAAAATCAAACCGCCGAACTACCGCCGGGACGCGCTGCTTGCCAGCCTGCGTGAAAGCCTGGAGAAGCTGCGGCTGGAGCAGGTGGACCTGACCCTGATTCACTGGCCGGTCCCGAACGGCGAGGTGCGCCCCGAAGAGTATCTCAGTGCGCTGGCAGAAGCGCGGGCGCTGGGTCTGACCCGTGAAATCGGCGTGTCGAACTTCAACATCGCCGGGCTGCGGCAGGCGCGTGAGGTCCTGGGAGACGTGCCCCTGGCAACAAACCAGGTGGAAATCCACCCGTACCTGCAAAACCGCCGGCTGGTGGCCTTCGCGCAGGAGCAGGGGCTGCACCTGACGTCGTACATGACCCTGGCGGTCGGCAAGGTCATGGGAGATCCCGTGATGCAGGCCATTGCGGCGGCGCACGGCGCGAACCCGGCGCAGGTGGCGCTCGCCTGGGCCATGCAGCAGGGGTTCAGCGTGATTCCGTCCAGCACGAAACGCGAGAACCTCGCCGGGAACCTCAGGGCGCAGGACCTGCACCTGACGGACGAGGACATGCGCCGCATTGCGGGGCTCGAAGAGGGCGAGGCCGCCCGCATCGCCAGCCCCGAAAGTGCCCGCCCCGTCTGGGACTGACCTGCGCCTGAAAACCATCCAGTATGGCCCCCCTGACCGGGGGGCGCTGTGCGTTCCCCGACAACCCCTGACGGGTGGAGTAGACTGCCCGCACCATGAAATTCACACCCAGGACGGCCCTGACGGGACTGCTGAGCCTCTCACTGCTGACGGCGTGCGGGCAGACGCCGGGCGGCACGCTCTCGGCGCAGGGCGGGGCAGGCAAACCCGCGACCGGCCAGACCAGCGTGGCCGCCCGGGCGTTCATGCCCAACCCCCTGCAGACCACCGGTGACCAGACCCTCACGGACGCCAGGGACAGCCCGGCGGCCGTGCCCGCCAGTGCGTACTTCAACGTCACCCTCACGCACCTGGACGGCAGCGGGTACCTGAGCGGCACCTACGCCCGCGTGGTCAGCGAGACGGGCACCCCGGTGTACGGCGCGGGACCGTTCAACTTCACGCGTGACCAGGACGGGTTCGAACAGGTCATGGCGTACTACTGGATCACTGAGGCGCAGACATACCTGCAGTCGCTGGGCTTCGGGACGGAACTGCCGGCCGTGAACAGTGACCAGCAGCAGATCAAGGTCAGCCAGTACGGGGTGGACAACTCGTACCAGAGTGACCAGCCGGACATCATCCGGTTGGGCAAGGGCGGCGTGGACGACGCCGAGGACGGCGAGGTGATCGTGCACGAGTACGGGCACGCCGTGCACGCCGCGCAGGTGCCGGGCTTCGGTACCAGTCTGGAGGCCGGAAGCATCGGGGAAGGGTTCGGCGACTACCTGGCCCTGACGGTGGGTGAGGCGGTCGCGAAGGCGAACGGCGCGCCCATCCGTACGCCCCTGCCGTGCATTGCGGACTGGGACAGCGTGAGCTACACCAGCAGCGTTCCGCACTGCCTGCGCCGCACCGACCGGGACAAGCACTACCCGCAGGACGTGCGGGGCGAGGTGCATGCCGACGGAGAGATCTGGTCGCGGGCGCTGTGGGATATCCGCCAGGGGCTGGGGGCGCGCACGGCCGACCGCGTGATCATCCATGCGCAGTTCCGGTTTGCGCCGGACACCAGCTTCGCGGCGGCGGCGCAGGCGACGGTGGAGACGGCGCAGGCCATGTACGGCACGAAGGTGGCCGGAACGGTGAAAGCGGCGTTCGCTGCGCGCGGCATTCTGAATTGAGGCGGACCCAGTGCCGGAGTTGAGGCAACCTGCGTTTTCTTGGCGGGAAGCAGAAGGAACAGGGGCCCGGGGCAGGTTGTCCTGGGCCCCTGCAATGTGAGGCATTCTGTTTCAAGCTCACCGGGCATCATAAATCTCGCCACATTCAGATTCATTCCAGCGGCCTGATGGTCTCTCACGCCCCGCCTTCAACCCTTCCTTGGCTGTAACGGCCAGGCGCACGAAGCCCTCAGCTTCTACCGGACCTGCCTGGGCAGCACGCTGGACCTCATGACCGTCACGGACTCTCCCATGGCCGATCAGATGCCCGCCGAACACGCGGACCGCCCCGTGCGCGGCAGTCTGACCACGAGCACCATCACGCTGAACGCCTCAGACCTGGCGGGCGACATCACCCGCAACCAGAGCGTCTCCCTGATCCTCCAGTGCAACGACCCTGCGCAGGCCCACACCCTCTTCGCCCGGCTCGCGCAGGGCGGCGAGATCACGCACCCCCTCGGCCCCTCCTGCTGGGAGTCCACCTTCGGGCACGTCACCGACCGCTACGGCATCCGCTGGATGATCAACGCCCCGCAGGCCTGATGCGCCCCTGGCCCCACGGCCACCCCATGAACTGGACCCTGGAAGGCACCGCCGAGCCCGTCTCCGGTGTCGAACGCGCCAGAGCCTTCTACGGCCGGGCAGCTGGGTGTCCACGACGACCATGACACCGTGCGCGGCAGGCAACGCACCGTGCAGCTGACCGCCCGCGGCTCCGGAGGCTCGGTCGTGTTCGGCCCGGCCCCTGCGGCCCATGCTCCCCGGCAGCCTGCGCGGCATTGTCATCCATGACCTGCGCGCCGCGCAGACCGAACGGCGCGGCTGAAACGTGGACGTCTCGGACATTCAGCTGCTTGGCACGGCCACCCCCCGGGCCATCACGCCAGACGACGACCTGAACCACGCCGGCGTTCTGTTGTTCAGCGCCCCCGACGGCCACCCCTGGGCCGCGCAGCAGATCACCGCCCGGCCCTGACCGGCCGCCAGTTCACGCTCACCACAGAGTGAAGTGGACCTCCCGCGCCCAGGACCCGCGCGCGTAGACTCCGGGCATGACCGCCCTGACGCGCGACGTACTGCTCACCTGCCCCCTGGACTGCCCGGATGCCTGCCGCCTGAAAGTCACCCTCACACGCGGCGAGGATTCCCGCACCGGGCAGGTCAGCGAGCGCCTGAGCAAGGTCACCGGGGACCCCGACCATCCCTTCACGCGTGGCTTTGCCTGCGCCAAGACCGTGCATTACCCCGCCCGCGCCAATCACCCGGACCGGCCGCTGTACCCCCTGCGGCGCGTGAACCCCAAGACCGACCCGGCGCCCATCTGGGCGCGCGTCACCTGGGATGAGGCGCTCGACGACATCGCGGCGCGCCTGAAAACCCTGCTGGACACCCGCGGCCCGGGTTCCATCCTGCGCTACAACTACGCCGGCACCATGGGCCTGCGTGAAGGCACCCACGTTCACGCCTTTTTTCGCGCGCTCGGCACGCCGGAACTGGATGAAACCATCTGCGCTACGGCCGGCACTGAAGCCTGGAGCCTGGGGTACGGCAGCCGGTACGCCGTGGAGCCCGCCGACGTGGCGCACGCCCGGCTGATCGTGCTGTGGGGCATCAACAGCCTCTCCACCAACAGCCACCTCACGCCGCACCTGACCGCCGCGCGCAAGGCCGGTGCCCGGATCGTGTGCGTCGACCCGTACCGCAACCGCACCGCCGCCTTTGCCGACGAGCACCTGAAGATCAGACCCGGAACGGACGCCGCCCTGGCCCTCGGCGTGATGCACGAGCTGTTCACGCACGGCTGGACGGACGACGCGTACATTGCCGAGGCCACCACCGGCATCGAGGACCTCCGCGCCGAGGCGCTGGCGTGGACGCCGGAACGCACCGCGCAGGTCACCGGCCTGAACGCCGACACCATTCGGGCGTTCGCCCGCGCGATCGGCACCACGCGCCCCACGTACATCCGCGTGGGGTACGGCATGACCCGCCATGAACACGGCGGCACCAACCTGCGCGCCGTCACCCTGATTCCGGCCCTGACCGGCGACTGGCGCGTCCGCGGGGGCGGATGCACCCTGAGCAGCAGCGGCGCATTCAAGCTCAACCGCGCCCGTCTGGGCGCCGCGCACCTCATTCAGCCCAGCACCCCGCACGTGAACATGAACGAACTGGCCGGCGCCCTGCGGCCCGAGGCAGGGTTCGGCGCCACGTTCATCTACAACTGCAACCCGGCCGTGGTGGCCCCGGACGCCGGCCGCGTCCGCGCCGGCCTGCAACGCGACGACCTGCTGGTCGTGGTGCTTGAGCAGGCCCTGACCGAAACGGCCCGCCTGGCCGACTACCTGCTGCCGGCCACCACCTTCGCCGAGCACGCGGACCTGTACACCAGCTACGGCCACCACCACCTCGGGTACAACCCCGTGGCCATCGACGCACCGGGGGAGGCGCGTCCCAACTCCTGGGTCTTTCAGGCACTCGCGCGGCGCCTGGGCATCACGGAACCCAGCGTGTACTGGAGCATGGATGACCTGCTGGACGAACTGCTGCGCACGGACCATCCTCACCTCGCGGGCATCACACCGGAACGCATCAAGACCGAAGGCAGCGTGCCCCTGAACCTTCCGGACACCTTTCTGCCCTACGCGCACGGCGCGGACACCCCCAGCGGCCGGGTGCAGCTCAGCCCGGCGCCGCAGCACCGCGAGCCGCAGGCCCAGCTGAACGCCGCGTACCCCGTGCGGCTGATCACGCCGCCCGCGCATCATTTCCTGAACAGCACCTACGGTCTGCTGGAGAACCTCAACCGCGCCGAGGGCAGCGAACCGCACGTTCTCGTGCACCCCGAGGACGCCGAGGCGTACGGCCTGACCGATGACGCCTACGCTCACCTGCAGTCTGAGGTGGGCGCCGTGCGGCGCCGCGTGAAGCTCAGCGAGGCCACGCAGCCCGGTACGGCCGTCGTGGAGGGCACCTGGTGGGGGCTTAGCGCCCCGGACGGACGCAGCATCAATGAACTGACCGCGCAGACCCTCACGGACCTGGGGGGTGGCAGCACCTTCCACAACACCCGGGTGCGCCTGACGCCCGCCTCCTGATCCCCGGCCCATTTGTGACCACCGCGCCCGTCTCCCGGTGCCTGGATGCGCGCCGTGCTGCGCCCACTGTTCCGCTGCGGCTCATCCGTGGTGTTTCTCGCGGCCCGCTGGTGGGAACGGGGCGCCGGTGCACCTGAATTCACTCTGTTGCAGCGCCTACCCGGTCGCCACCATCGCCTTCCAGCCCTCAAGGTCCTCTCCAACCGTCAGGTGTTTGCCGGCCCGCACGAGCGGCAGGCGCAGCAGCTCCGGATCATCGATCACCTTGGCGATCACGCCGTCTTCGGTGGTGCGCAGGTAGGCGAGGTTGCTGCGTTCGTACGCCTTGCCGTCCAGATCCAGCAGGGCGTTCAGGCCGTACTTCTGCACGAAGCGGCTCAGTTCTCCCTTCGCGATGGGCCGTTCTTTGAGATCCACGAAGTGAATCTTGATCTTCCGTTCCTTGAAGAACCGTTCGGCGGCGCGGGTCTCCTTGTTTTTGCGCGTACCGAAGATCTGCACCTGCAGGTCACTCATGCGGCAAGTGTAGCCCCGGCGGAGAACGCGGGTACGGCCGCGGGGAAGGCGTGCGGCAGGGGGCGCTCCACGGCGTCCTGTCAGCAGAGGGGCCTTCCAAAAGGGACACTGGCCCTGAGGAGATCTCAGGGCCAGTGTGGTACCGCGCTGGGGGTCAGTTGGTGTAGAAGCCCAGGTCGTGGTCCCCGCCGCTGACCGGCAGGCCCAGGTGATCGTAGGCGTGCGCGGTGGCCACACGGCCGCGCGGGGTGCGTTTGATGAAGCCAAGCTGGATCAGGTAGGGCTCGTACACGTCCTCAAGCGTCAGGGAGTCCTCACTGATGGCTGTGGCCAGGGTGTCCACGCCGACCGGGCCGCCCGAGAAGCGGTGAATGAGGGTTTCCAGGTACTTCTTGTCGCGGTCGTCCAGGCCGGCGCTGTCGAGGCCCAGCCGGTCGAGGGCGTCCTGCGCGCGCGGCAGTTCGATGGTGGTTTCACCAGCCACATCGGCGTAATCGCGCACGCGGCGGAGCAGGCGCTTGGCGATGCGCATGGTGCCGCGGGCGCGGGCTCCGATCTCCACGGCGGATTCCTCGGTCAGGCCGAACCCCAGCAGGCGGGCGTCACGCATGAGGTTCACGCCGATCTCCTCGGGCGTGTAGTACTCCAGGTGCTCGATGATCCCGAAGCGGCTGCGCATGGGCGCGGTGATCAGGCCGGGGCGGGTGGTGGCGCCCACCAGCGTGAAGCGGGGCAGGGGCAGCTCGATGGTGCGGGCTGCCGGGCCCTGACCGAGCACGATGTCGAGTTTGAAGTCCTCCATGGCCGGGTAGAGGTGTTCTTCGGCCACGCGGCCCAGGCGGTGTATCTCGTCGATGAACAGGACGTCGCCTTCCTCAAGGCTGTTGGTGAGGATGGCGGCGAGGTCGCCGGGTTTCTCGATGGCGGGGCCGGACGTCACGCGGATGTTCACGCCAAGTTCCGCGGCGATGATGTGGGCCAGGGTTGTTTTGCCCAGTCCGGGTGGGCCGAACAGCAGGGTGTGGTCGAGCGCTTCCTTGCGGCCCCGGGCGGCCTGGAGGTACACGCCGAGTTTCTCCTTGAGGCGTTCCTGCCCGACGTACTCTGTCAGGGTCTTGGGCCGCAGGGCGGCGTCGAGCGGTTCAGTCATAGCAGAGAGTCTAGCGTAAATTCGCTGTGAGCGGAATATTGCTCCTACAATTTGTGCTCAGTCGGTGTTCTGTACGCGCCAGGCTCTCAGTTCGCGTACTGCCGGATCAGACCCGGCAGATCCCGGTCCAGTGCGCCACTCACCACGTCCGTGTTCCCGTATACCCTCACGAACCGGCCCTGGCCGTCCACGACACTCACCTGATCCCCGTGAATCCGCGCCGCCACGGCTGCCGCCGCCCCCACAGCCTGGGCGTTCGCCGCGCCGCTCGCCGTGGCGCCACCCTGCGCCGCGCCCGTGTGCGCGCTGTGATCCTCTGCCGGCAGGGGCGCCACGTTCGCCACGAACATCGTCCGCGCCGCGTCATCAATCACGCTGGCCTGCCCGGTCAGACCCGTGAACGCCGGATCAAACCGGTCCAGATACGCCCGCATCACGGCCGGCGTATCGTGGCCCGGATCCACGGTAATGAACTGCACCTGCACCTTCGCGCGCTGCGCCTCACTCAGCGCCGCGTAGGTGTTCTTCAGACTTGCCAGGGTTGCCGGGCACACGTCCGGGCAGCGGACGAACCCGAAGAACACCAGCCGCACCCGCCCGTCGGCCTGCGCCAGAGTGGCCGGGGTTCCCCGGTCACTGACGAGCCTCAGCACCGGCAGAGGCGTGGGCGACTCCAGTGCCTCGCCCGCCTGCACCGCTGGACTGACCCGCCGGAACAGCAGCAGTCCGCCCAGCACCGCTGCCACCACCAGAAGCACCGCTGTCAGCCATTTCGAGAACCCCGTCATGCGTTCAGGGTAGGGGAGAGGCGAGGGGTGGCGTGTCCCACACGCCGCGCCTGGCGGGAAGCCGGACGGCCGCTCCGGCGGCGCCCAGCCTGCCTGCTGACTTCACTGCCGAAGGACCGCCAGAAAAAAGGACGCCCGCAAGGGCGTCCCTTTCTTTGAAGGCGGGAGCTTTACCAGGCGTAGAAGATCGCCACGATAAACAGCCACACCACGTCCACCAGGTGCCAGTACAGGCTGGCCGGGGTGATGGACCCGTGGTTGTACTTGTCCATTTTGCCCGTCAGGGACTGGTAGTAGGGCAGCGCCACGCCTGTGCCGCCGATCAGGATGTGCAGACCGTGCAGACCCACGATGGTGAAGAAGCACGACTGCCACAGGTTCTGCTTCCAGTCATTTTCCGAGCCGAACAGACTGAACTCGTACACCTGGAACAGCATGAACACGGCGCCCAGCAGCAGCGTGACGAACAGACCCAGCCGGAAGCGGGTGAGTTTGCCGTGGTGGTTGTCCTGCTCGGCGCGGTGAATCACGAACGAGGAACTCACCAGGATCAGGGTGTTCAGCGCAGCCAGCCAGATGCTGGGGCGCGTCACGGGCGGCTCGGCGGCGCCGATCACGCGCAGGTACACGTACCCGGCGATCAGCACGCCGAACAGACCCACTTCGCTGATGATGAACCAGGCCATGCCCATGAACCCGTTGTCGTACTTGGTCAGGTGGTGATGCGCGACAGGCACGTCATACTCGCGGGTGCCGGCCCACTTGAACAGGGAGTACAGGAACACCGGAATGCTGACGTACAGCAGCACGCTGGCCAGCTTGAACCCGAAGCTCGCTTCACCGAACGCCTGCAGACCCACGCCCGGGTGGTAGTTCGTGAACCACCCGAAGCTCAGGCCGTAGCCCATCAGCAGCAGCGCGAACGCGGTCATGAACGGCCAGATGCTGTCCACGGGCAGGTGAATGCTCTTGGGATCCACCGGGGTTAGCGTCTCACCACTCTGTTCCCAGTCGTACAGGGGCCGCTCGGTGGGGAAGCTGGTGGGGAAGTCGTGTGCGAAGTTGTACGGTTTGGGCGGGCTGTCGGCCGTCCATTCCAGCGTGAAGCCGCCCCAGGGGTTCGGGGACGCCGTGGCGGGCTTCTGGAAGCTCTGCAGCATGTTCCACACCCACACGATCCCGCCGGCCAGCAGGGTCAGGGCGCCCAGGGTGGAGATGAAGTTCAGTTCACTCCACGCGAAGTTGCCTTCCGGGTAGGTGTAGTAGCGCCGGGGCATGCCCAGCAGGCCCAGGATGTACTGGGGGAGGAAGGTCATCCACGAGCCGATCATGAACAGCCAGAAGTGCGCCAGCCCCAACTTCTCGTTCAGGAACCGGCCGGTCATCTTCGGCCACCAGTAGTACAGGCCGCCCATCGCCAGGAACGCCGTGCCGAACATCATCACGTTGTGGAAGTGCGCCACCACGTAGTACGACATGGTCACCTGGTAATCGAAGGGAATCATGCCCAGGCTGACGCCGGTGATCCCGCCGATCAGGAAGTTGAAGATGAACCCCACCAGCCAGTAGGTGGGCGACTTCATGATGATGCGCCCGCCCCACAGCGTGCCGATCAGGTTGAAGATCTTCACGCCGGTCGGCACGGCCACGATCAGGGTGGCGATCATGAACGCGATCTGCCACGCTTCAGGAAGCCCGACGGCGAACATGTGGTGCACCCACACCAGCAGCGACACCAGCACGATCCCCAGGATCGAGTACACCATGACGCGGTATCCGAACAGCGGCTTGCGGGCCATGGTGGACGCGATCTCCGCGCCGATCCCCAGGTAGGGCAGCAGCATCACGTACACGGCCGGGTGCGAGTAGAACCAGAAGAACTGCTGGAACATCACGGGCACGCCGCCGATGCCGGGGTTGAACATGCTCAGGCCTAGCTTCAGTTCCAGGTAGGTGACAAGGGCCGCGGCGGTCAGGCCGCCCAGCGAGACCAGCTGCAGCATGGACGTGGCGAAGATGCTCCAGGCGAAGATCGGCATTTTCCACAGGCTCATGCCGGGGGTGCGCATGTTCACGACTGTGGCCGCGAAGTTCGCGCTGCCCAGCAGGGACGCCACGCCGTTAAGGATCAGCGCGACCATCAGCACGGACACGCCGGTCTGGTTGGCATCCACGGACAGGGGGTAGTAGAAGGTCCAGCCGACGCCGGGCGCGCCGCCGTTGGCGAGACCCAGCACCACCAGAATCAGCGAGAAGATGAACAGCCACACCGCGAAGGTGTTGATGCGCGGCAGGGCCACGTCCCGCACGCCAAGCTGCAGGGGCAGGAACCAGTTCCCGAAGCCGAACAGGCCAATCGGGATCAGGAAGAAGAAGATCATCAGCGCGGCGTGCACCGTCAGCACCTGGTTGTAGGTGTTGCCCACCAGGAGCGTGTTGTTCGGCACGGCGAGCTGCAGGCGGATCAGCACCGCCAGGATCCCGGCGATGGCGAAGCCCAGGATGCTGGTGGTGATGTAGAGCGTCCCGATCTTCTTGTGATCGGTCGTCATCATGTAGTCCTTCAGGACCTCCCAGACGCCGCGGCGGGCGCCGGTTTCCTGAATGGGTGCGTGCTGCACGGTCACTGGGTGCCTCCGTTGGCGGCCGCGCCATTCACAGGCGTGTTCCGCCAGTAGTCCGCTTCCTCCGGCAGTTTGAGGCTGCGCAGGTACGCGGCGATGTCGTCGATTTCAGTGTCGGTGAGGACGCCGCCCTTGGCTTTCTTGCCCTGCACGACGTACTCGCTGCCGTCGTAGGTGGGCATCAGGGCGCCGGGCTTGACCAGGGGGCTGTGCTTGATCCAGGCGTGCAGCGCCGCAGCGGCTTTTTCATCCGTCCACTGGGCAGGCGTCATGGCTTCCCACATGCCGGCGCCCAGCGTGCGGCGCGTTCCAAAGAAACTCAGGTCCGGTCCCGCAGCCCCGTTGGCGGGCGTGCCCTGCACACGGTGGCAGCTGGCGCACGCCAGCGCGCCGGTGCTCGCCTTGCCCTGCATGAACAGCGCGTAGCCGCGCGCCTCGGCGCTGCCAGGCGCCGGTTCGGGGGCGCGGTAGGCTTTCATGGCGGCGAGGGTGGCCTCGTAGCGCGCCTGGTCCAGAGCGATGACCTTGTAGCGCATGTTGGCGTGGCTCGCGCCGCACAGCTGCGAGCAGTTGCCCTGGTACGCCCCGGCGCGGTTCGTGTCGACCTGCCAGGTTTTCTTCACGGCGGGCATCGCGGCGCGCTGACCGCCGATGTTCGGCGCCCAGAAGCCGTGAATAACGTCGCCGCTGGTCACGGTGAGCGCCACGGACTGCCGGGTGGGCATCAGCATCTCGTTGCCGTTGGTGACCACGCCGCCCGCATTGGCCGTCGTTTCCGGGTACGCGAAGTTCCACCAGAACTGGCGGGCCAGAATGTCGATCTTCACCGCCTGGTTGGGCGTGGGGTTCAGGATTGCCATGGAACGCACCGTGAGCACACTCAGCAGGATCACGATCACGACGGGCACGGCCACCAGGATCGTCTCGAGCTTGTTGTTCCCGTGGAACTGTGCGGGCGGCGCGTCGTGCCGGTCCTCACGGAACTTCTGCACCGTATGGAACAGGGCGTACGACACACCCACGAAAATGATGATCGAAAGGGCGATGGCCCAGACGCTCATCCAGAACATCTCCCGGTTGTACGCTGAGGACATGTCCCCGATGCTCAGCGACCGGCTGACCTGCTGGCAGCCGGTGAGCAGGGTCACGCCGAGAGTCGCCGCGATCGGCAGCGCCTGCCGGGCTCGCCTCCGTATGCCGCTATGGCGGTGTGTGATGGTGTTCAACGTCGCTCCTTTCCTCTGCTTGCAGTCTAAAGCGTCACGCAGGACTCTGCGTGTCAAGCGGGGTCGCCCAGCGCAGTCCGCGTTCAGGCATTCCGTCCGCATTCTACCGACCGGTCAGGCATACCCCCCATGAGACCAGATGAGCTGCGGGCAAGTGTCCTGACCACGGTGCAACCAGTCTTCATGATGCGCTCTCCGGGACCCCGGCAGACCGACCCGGCAGACAACGCCCCAGAAGGCCTGTTTCCTTCCGGGGCGTTGTCTGCCCGACGCTAAACCCTACAGGTGCGCGAACACCACGCGGTCCACGGTGGCCGCCACAAACAGCAGGGCCAGATACAGCATGGAGTACAGGTACAGCGGAACCGCCACGCGGCGCTCGACCGCGTGACCCGCCATCACGTGCCGGTACAGCCGCCACGACAGCACCAGCAGCCACGCGCCCAGGGCCGCGCCCGACGTGAAGTAGATGATTCCCACCTCGTGCAGCAGCACCGGCATCAGCGAGAGCACCACCGTGTAGATCGCGTACAGGCCGATCTGGGCGACCGTGAGCTTGTCCCCGTGGACCACCGGCAGCATCGGAATTCCCACCTCGCGGTACTCATCTTTGATCATCAGCGCCAGCGCCCAGAAGTGTACTGGGGTCCAGAAGAAGATGATCGCGAACAGAAACCACGCGAACAGGTTCAGGTCGCCCGTGACGGCTGCCCAGCCCACCAGCGGCGGAAAGCACCCTGCGGCACCGCCCAGCACGATGTTATGCCACGTGTTGCGCTTGAGCACCTGTGTGTACAGCACCACGTACGTCAGGAACCCCGCCAGGCTCATCCAGGCACTCAGCGGCGTGGCCCACACCCACAGCATCGCGAAGGAGAGCAGCTGCAGGGCTGCCCCGAACGCCGCGGCGTCCCGCGTGCTGATCAGGCCGCTGGTGGTGGGCCGCTTAGCGGTGCGGGCCATTTTCAGGTCAATGTCCCGGTCGATGATCATGTTGAACACGCCCGCCGACCCGGCCGAGGCGTACCCGGCGACACTCACAACCAGCAGCAGCCAGCCGCCCGGCCAGCCGCGCGCAGCCATGAACATCGCTGTGACGGTCGTCCAGAGCAGCAGGCTGATGACCTTGGGTTTCGTCAGGGACAGGTAATCCCGCCAGGTGGCGCGCGCCTGGGGTTCGGCGATCAGGGTCTTGGGGGTGGTCATACAGTCACGTCCACGTTACTCCGCGCCGCCGCAGGCGACTGTGCCCGCAGGGCGGTCATGGCCCGGTACACCAGCGTCACGGTCGCCAGCCACATCGCGCAGGCCAGCAGCAGGTGCGTGAGCTGCATCCAGCCGGGGGCCTTGAGCGCCACGTTGGCAAAGCCGGCCAGCATCTGCGCGGCAATCAGGGCCCACACGACCCCGCTCCAGCGCTGCACCTGCGCGTCCGGCCGTTCACGGCGCAGGAACACACCCAGCCAGACCAGGAACGCGCTGGTCAGGACGGCCAGCATGGGATGCACGACCCGCAGGTTCTCGATCACGCTGGCTGTGGCGGCAAAATCCCGTTTCACCGTCTGAACCGGCGTGCTGCCGTCGGCCGGAAGGAACAGCAGATCCCCCAGCGCCGTCACGGCGCCCGCCATGCCCAGCATCAGCAGCAGCGCCAGCCCCACCGTGCTCCAGCCGCCCACCAGACCCTGACCGCGCAGCCGCACCCGGGGACCACCGGACGCCCACAGCGCCGTGAGCAGCAGCGCCCCCAGCAGCGCGAAGGTGTTCGCCAGGTGAATGCCCTGCACGAACCCTCGGGCCGGATCGGTGCTCGTGGCGGTCAGGCCCAGCAGCACCTGCACGCCCCCCACGAGGCCCTCCAGAATGATCAGGCCCAGCGACAGCAGCGCCCCCAGGCGCGCCGGGTGCCCCTTGGCGGTCTGCGTGAAGGCCAGAACCACCAGCGCGATGGCCACTACGCCACTGGCGCCGCTGGTCAGGCGGTGACTGAACTCGATGACCGTGTGCAGCGTGGGACTCTGCGGCACAACCACCCCGTTGCACAGCGGCCAGTGGTCCCCGCAGCCCGCCCCGGCGCCGGTAATGCGCACCACGGCACCCCACAGGATCACCAGCACGTTGTACGCCAGTGCACCCCAGGCCAGCCGGGGGAGCCACACGCCCGCGCGGGCGCGCGGAACTGTCAACGTTCCACTCATCGTTACCATCCTCGCCGCCAGCGGCCCCCGGCGTGCAGGGTGCGGCGGTCAGCTGGCCTGCATTCTACCTGTCTCCTGCGGTAGAGGATTGTCCCCCGCGCCGCGCGGACACCTGCCCTGCGTGCCTCCACGTACACTGACCGGGATATGGCGGAAACCATCAACCAGTGGGCGGTCATCACGATCGTCCTGAGCGGACTGGCCCTGTGCGTGGGCGTGTACCTCATCCGGCGCGGCCTGCGCGAGGCCCACATGCGCGCCATGATCGTCGCCACCACCCTGGCCACCATCTTTCTGGTGCTGTACCTCACCCGGCTGGGCCTGGGGTACGAGAAAAAGTACGCGGGGCCCGACGCGTGGCGCGGGGCGTACTTCGCGCTGCTGATCAGCCACATCATCCTGGCCGCCGCCAACCTCCCCCTCGCCCTCGGCGCCCTGTGGAACGCCGTGCGGGGCCTGAAGGCCGCCGGGAACCTGGGGAACATCGACCTGCCGGCCGCCCGCGGGTACTTCAACCGCCACCGCGCCTGGGTGCGCTGGACCGTTCCCGTCTGGCTGTATGTCGCGGTGACCGGCTGGATCATCTACCTGGTGCTGGGCCGGTACGGAGAGGTCATCAAGGGCAGCTGAGGGTCACGGTAAGCCTTGAGGGGTGCCCCAGGCCTGGAGCTGGCCGGGGCGCCCCTGTTCCGCGTGCAGGAACGCCCCGGGCAGGGCGCCGCGGACCTACACTCTCCCGGTGAGTGCCGCTCCCAACTCCGCCCCTGTGCGTGACGTCATGCAGTACCCGGAATTCCGGGCGATGCTGATTGCCGCGGTGACCAGCACCCTCGCGGGGCGCGCTGTAGCCCTGACCGTTGCCTATCAGCTGTACCAGCTGACCAGAGACCCCCTCACGCTGGGCCTGCTGGGCCTCGTGGAGGCAATCCCCGCCCTGAGCCTCGCGCTGCTGGGCGGCGTGGTCGCTGACCGCACCGACCGCCGGCGCATTCTGCTGGGGACCATCACGGTGGAGGTCGTGTGCGCCGCGCTGTTCGCGCTGTACGCCCCTCACGCCCCTTCGGGGGGAATCTGGCCCCTGCTGGCACTCATCTTCACGCTGGGTGTCGCGCGCGGTTTCTCCGATCCGGCCCTGCCGGCCTTCCAGGCGCAGGTGGTGCCGCGCGAGCTGCTGCTGCGCGCCAGTGCGTGGCGGTCCAGCGCGTGGCAGGCCGCCGCGATCATCGGCCCGGCGCTGGGCGGCGTGCTGTACGCCTCCCTGGGGCCGCAGGGTGCGTACGCTTTCGCGTGCGTGCTGTTCGTGGTGTCACTGGCGTGCGTGGCGATCGTGAAAAGCAAGGGCCGGCCCGCCTTCGCGGCCGGTGAACCGTTCGGGCAGAGCATCAAGGCCGGCCTCGCCTTCGTGATGGCCCGGCAGGTGCTGGTGGGCAGCATGGCCCTGGACCTGTTCAGTGTGCTGTTCGGCGGCGCTGTGGCGCTGCTGCCGGTGTTCGCCAGCGACATCCTGAAGGTGGGACCCACCGGCCTCGGGGTGCTTGTCGCGGCGCCCAGCGTGGGCGCCCTGGGTGTGATGCTGTTCGCCACGCGCCGCCCCCCGGGCGAGAACGCGGGGCGCACCCTGCTGCTGGCCGTGGCCGGCTTCGGCGTGAGCATGGTGGTCTTCGGCCTGTCCGACAATCTGAGCCTCAGCGTGGCGGCGCTGGTCGCGGCCGGCGTGTTCGACGGAATCAGCATGGTCATCCGCAGCGCCACCCTGCAGCTGAAAACCCCGGATCACATGCGGGGCCGCGTGAACGCCGTGAGCGGCATGTTCATCGGGGCCAGCAACGAACTGGGCGCTTTCGAAAGTGGCGTGGCCGCCCGGCTGCTCGGCACCGGCCGCAGCGTCTGGCTGGGCGGCCTCGTCACGCTGATCGTGGTGGCCGTCACCGCTGCGCTCGCCCCGGAACTGCGCGCCATGAACCTCGCCGACACCGGGGACGACTGAGCGGACACCAGCCTGAGGCACTCCCGGCCGCGGGTTCCGGAGGTTGAGCGCCCAGCCCCTCTGCTACGCTCCGGGGATGAAACGCAGCATTCCGGAGTTGCAGCACTCCGACACGCCGCTGGTGATGGTCACCGCGTACGACTACCCGGGCGGCCGGCACGCCGAGGCGGCCGGCGTGGACCTGATCCTGGTGGGGGACAGCCTGGGCAACGTGGTCCTGGGGTACGACTCCACGGCGCCCGTCACCCTGGGCGACATGATTCACCACGCGCGCGCCGTGCGCCGCGGCGCGCCCGGCACGTTCATGGTGGTGGACCTGCCGTTCGGCACGTACCACACCGGCGTGCAGGACGCCATGCGCAACGCTGTGCGCGTCATTCAGGAAACCGGTGCGGACGCCATCAAGATGGAAGGCGCCACGCCCGAGATTCTGCAGGTCGTGCAGACCCTCACCCGCAACGGCATTCCCGTGATGGGCCACGTGGGCCTCATGCCCCAGACCGCCACCGCCCAGGGCGGCCTGCGCGTGCAGGGCAAGGACGACGCCACCGCGCGCGCCACGCTGGAGGGCGCCGCCGCACTGGAAACCGCCGGCGCGTTCAGCGTGGTGCTGGAGGCCATTCCGGCACGACTGGCCAAACTCATCAGTGACCGCCTGCAGGTGCCCACCATCGGAATCGGAGCGGGCGTGAACTGCGACGGTCAGGTGCTCGTGACCCACGACCTGCTGGGCATCTACGAGGGTGATGACAAGAAGATCGCCAAACGCTACGCCGAGATCGGTCGCCTGGCACGTGAAGCGATCGAAGCGTACGCCGCCGAGGTGCGTGCCCGGCAGTTCCCCACCCGTGACAACTCGTTCGTGATGAAAGACGACGTGCTGGACAAACTGTACTGAGGGGCCGGCGGGCGGCCCTGACTGTGGGAGGTAGGGGGCTCTCTTTACCCGCCCACGTGGACGATGGGCCGCCGGTCACGGTCGGGTTCCGCGCGCCGCAGAATCTCCCGGGTCAGGGGCGGCACGTCCCCGCGCCCGCCAATCACGAAGTCCAGTGCGAGTTGCAGGGGACTCTCCTCGGTCCAGCGCATGTACACCTGCGGCGGGGCGCCCTTGCCGCGCAGGTGAAGCAGCACGGCCGCGATGGTGTTGGGAATACTGGACCCCCGCGCTTTCAGGATCGAGTACGGGCCGACCTGGAGGCCCGTGACCTCCACCACGTCCGTGAACTCACTGGCGTCATCCACCTCGACTTCCAGGAACAGGAACGGCACGTCGTCGGGCAGGTGCACCATCTGCCGCACGCGGAGTTCCTGCCGGCTGTACTCGGCCTCGTTCGCGCGGCCCGGGTGGTGGCACACGAACCGCAGCGGGCGGATCGGGTGCGTCTTGAGCTGCTGAATGGCCGCTTCATCGAACTGCACCTGACTGACCCGCAGTTCGAACGACCGGGACACGCGCGAACTGATGCCCACGGCCAGGACGAGCACGATGAACAGCAGCGCGATCAGCAGGCCCTGCGGGTTGCTGATGACAGTCACGGCGCTGGTGTACACGAAGATGGCGCTGATCACCCCGAACGTCCACGCGCGCTGCCGCTGCCGGCGCCGCGCGGCCGTGAGCCCCACGGCCACAGCGGCGGAGGTCATCATGGCGAGCACGCCGGTCGCGTACGCCGCGGCCTGCGCGTCCACGTCCGCGCGGAACGCGGCCGTCACCACGAACGCGATCAGCAGGTAGATCAGCACCAGCGGGCGGTGCAGGCGGCTCCACTCGGGCGCCATGCCGTAGCGGGGCAGGTAGCGGGGCACGATGTTCAGCAGCCCCGCCATGGCGCTCGCTCCCGCAAACCACAGGATGCCGATGGTGCTGACGTCGTATGCGGTGCCCAGCCACTCGCCCAGGGTTTCATGGGCCAGGTACGCCAGGGCGCGGCCGTTGGCACTGCCGCCCGGCTGGAACTCGGCGGCGGGAATGAGCAGCGTCGTGACCAGGCTGCTGGAAAGCAGGAACGCACTCATGAGCAGCGCCGCGGTCGTCAGAAGTTTCTTGCCGTTCCGGATGCGTCCGGCAGGCCGGGTCTCGGTGTCGCCCGCGTCGCCCTGAATGAGAGGCATGACCACCACACCCGTCTCAAAGCCGGACAGGCCCAGGGCAAGTTTCGGAAAGACCAGCAGCGCCGCGCCCAGCAGCGCCAGGGGTGACCCGAACCCGCTGTGCAGCGCGCCAAGCCAGTCGCGGATCACGTGCGGCTGCTCGGCCACGAGCTGCAGGCCCCGGCCGATCACCAGGGCGCTGAGGCTGAGGTAGGCGACGACCAGCACCACGGCAATGCCCATCGCTTCCTTGAACCCCTTGAGGAACACCGCGCCGAGCAGCAGCAGCAGCAGCAGCGTGACCCCCACCTGATGCCCTTCCAGCGCCGGTTTCAGGAAGGGGTTCTCGATGACGTGCGCGGCGGCGTCCGCGGCGGACAGCGTGATCGTGATGATGAACCCGGTCGCCACAAACCCAATCAGGGTGAGCACCAGAAACTTGCTGGGCCAGTACGTCAGGAGGCGCTCCAGCATGCTGATCGACCCGTCGCCGTGCGGGCTGTCCTCCGCCACCCGGCGGTACATGGGCAGCGCCCCGAACAGCGTGACCAGCACCAGCACCAGCGTGGCAAACGGAGAGACGGCCCCGGCCGCCAGCGCCGCGATGCCCGGCTGGTAGCCCAGCGTGCTGAAGTAGTCCACGCCGGTCAGGCACATCACCTGCCACCAGGGGTGGGTGCGTTCGTGCGCGCGGCCCTCGCGTTCCTGCTCGAAGTCACCGTCCTGTTCCCGGCGGGTGTCCTGCTCCAGTACCCAGCGTGACGCGCGGTCCAGAACGGGTTTCAGGGCAGAGGGCGGATGCGACATGACCTGCGGATTATTCGCCTTCCCCGGCCGGATTGAAAGGAGGCCCCCGCCACGTGAACGCAGCGGACGGAAAGAAGAAGCCAGAACACACCCCCGGCGCGGGGCCGGGGGCAGGCGGCGGGGGTGGCCGCCGGGGCTCAGACGTCCGAGCGACTCAGGGGTACAGGCCGCGCAGCGCGCGGGCTTCGAGGACGCGGGTGCAGGCCACGATGTACACCGCGGTGCGCAGCGTCACGCCGTGGCGCACCTTGACCTCCCACAGGCTCTGGAACGCTTCACGCATGATGCGGTCCAGGCGCGCATTGATTTCCTCTTCCGTCCAGAAGAACGAGCTGAAGTCCTGCACCCACTCGAAGTACGAGACCGTTACGCCGCCCGCGTTCGCCAGCACGTCCGGGACCACGGTCACGCCGCGCTCGGCCAGCAGATCGTCGGCCGCCGGGATGGTGGGACCGTTGGCGCCCTCCACGATCAGTTTCGCCTTGATCCGCCCGGCGTTCGCCAGCGTGATCTGTTTTTCCAGCGCGGCGGGAATCAGCACGTCGCACGCCACGTCCCAGAACTCGTCGCGTTGCAGTTCCTCGGTGCCGGGCAGCTCGGTGATCTTCCCGGTGCGCCGCAGGTGCGCCAGGGCGGCGACCGGGTCGATGCCCGCGTCGCTGTAGACGGTGCCGGTCACGTCCTGAATGGCGACGATCTTCGCGCCGTGCGCGTGGAAGATGCGGGCCGCGGCTTCACCGACGTTCCCGAACCCCTGCACGGCGATACGTGCGCCTTCCATGGACATGCCGAGCGTTTTCATGGCTTCGGCGCCCGTGACGAACACGCCGCGCCCGGTGGCGTCCCCGCGCCCGAGCGAGCCGCCCAGCGACACGGGTTTGCCGGTCACGACGCCGGTGGCGGTGCGGCCGACGTTCATGGAGTAGGTGTCCATCATCCACGCCATGGTCTGCGGATTGGTGTTCACGTCCGGCGCGGGGATGTCCTTGTCCGGGCCGATGATCAGACCGATCTCGGTGGTGTACCGGCGGGTGAGCCGCTCGAGTTCACCGGTGGAGTACCGGCGCGGGTCAATGCGGATGCCGCCCTTGCCGCCGCCGTAGGGAAGGTTCACGGCAGCGTTCTTGATGGTCATCCACGCGGAGAGCGCCATCACCTCACTGAGGGTCACGTCCTGGTGGAAACGTACGCCGCCCTTGGCGGGGCCGCGGGAGGTGTTGTGCTGCACGCGGTACCCTTCAAAGTGCGCGACCGTGCCGTCATCCAGGTGAATGGGCACGTCCACCACCAGGATGCGTTTGGGCCGCTTCAGGGTTTCAGCCCAGTAGGCGAGTTTGCCCAGGTAGGGCGTGACCCGCTCGACCTGCTCAAGGTAGATCTCGTACGGCCCGATGTTGTTCGGGTCGAGGTAGCTGGGAATGGCGTGCGTGCCGGCCTTCTGCGTGGGGTCTTGCGTGGCGGTCATGGCTTGGCCTCCTTGGGAGGAATGGGCGGGTGGGTCGTGGGTGGGGCAGACGGTGCGCCGCCGGACAGGCCCGGTACGCGGCGCGGGCCGGGTTACGGGTACACGCCGCGCATCACGGTGGCGTTGTGCAGCCGGTTCAGGGCCAGGGCGTACGCGGCGGTGCGCATATCGGTGCCGCGGGTGCGCATCACCTGCATGACGTCATTCACGGCGACGTTCACCCGCTGGTCGATGGCCCCCTCGATCTCCTCTTCGGTCCAGAAGAAGTTGCTGGCGTCCTGCACCCATTCGAGGTAGTTGACGACCACGCCGCCGATGCTGGCAATCAGGTCCGGGATGACCTGCACGCCCTGGGAGGCCAGGAAACGTTCCGCTTCGGGCAGGACGGCGCGGTTGGTGGCTTCCACCACGTACCGGGCGCGCACGGCGTGGGCGTTGCCGGCGTTGATGGTGCCGTAGTCGTAGGCGAGCATCAGCACGTCCACGTCAAGTTCGGCCACCTCGCCGGGCGTGATGTCGGTGGCAAAGCCGGCCACGCTGCCGTGCTCCTCGCGGTACGCGGAGAGCGCGTCGAGGTCCAGCCCGGCGCTGGCAAAGGTGGCGCCGTCCTGGTCGGACACGGCGATCACCAGGGCGCCCTGCGCGGCCAGCGCCTGCGCGGCCTTGCGGCCGACGTCGCCGAAGCCGTACACGGCGACCTTGGCCCGTTCAAGGGTTTCGCCCTGCTCCTGCAGGATGCGGCCGGCGACGAGTGCGGCGCTGCGGCCGCGGGCGTCCTTGCTGCCGTAACTGCCGCCCAGCGGAATGGGTTTGCCGACGACCACGCCGTTGCTGGTGGTGCCGGTATTTTCGGTGTACGTGTCGAGCATCCAGGCCATGACCTGTGCGCCGCTGCCCACGTCGGGCGCGAGGATGTCCTCGTTGTGCCCGATGAAATCCACCAGTTCACTGGTGTAGCGGCGCACGAGCCCTTCAAGTTCGTGGGCACTGAGGGTGGCGGGGTCCACGTCCACGCCACCCTTGGCGCCGCCCAGGGGCAGGTCGGCCACCGCGGCCTTGAGGGTCATGATCGCGGCGAGCACCTCGCACTCGTGGGCGTTGATGCCCTCGCGCAGACGCACGCCGCCCATGCTGGGCCCGCGGGAGGTGCTGTGCACGGTGCGGTAGCCGCGGAACACCCGGATGCTGCCGTCGTCCATGCGCACGGGGAGGTTCACGCTGACAGTGCGTTTGGGGTACTTGAAGTACGCGAGGGACTGGTCTGTGACCTCGCAGTGGGGAAGTGCCTGCTGGAGCTGCTCCATGAGGCCCTGCCAGTTGAGTCCTGATGCCCGCATTTGACGGTCTCCTTCCCTTCGGTGGGAACTGGGGTGAAAAGGGTGGTTGGCTGAGCGCAGCATACACGCGCCCCGTGAGCTGCATAGACAGGGTGAGGCCCGGCTGCGCGCGGTGCCGGCGCTGAGATGTGGACCGTGGCCCCTGAAGTTGTATCCAGTATTCAATCCAGCGTCAACCCCGCGAAGGGCCGCTGTACACGCGTAAATCCTGAACCGCTTCCACCTGCGCCGCCCGAACTGCACCCGGGCGCCTCATCGCAATTGAAAAGCCGGTGCTGCTGAGGGCCGGGAAGACCAGGCCAGTGAGAGCGTCCTGCCCAAGCGGACGGCTGGATTTTCTGTTCGTCTACCGGCTGCGTTCAATCTCACGCATCGCCAGCCGTTCCAGGGCACCGCGAGCGTCACCCGCAGGCAGGCTTCTCAGGGCCTCCACCGCCAGCCACGCCCGGCGCCGGATCTCCTCCCGCGTCGCCTCAAACGCCCCGTCCTGCACGGCCAGCGTCCGCACCCGCTCCACGTCCCCGTCATGCGCAGCGCGGCGCTCCAGCACGTCGCGCACCTCACCGGCATACCGACCACGCAGCAGGTGCAGCAGCGGGAACGTCGCCTTGCCTTCCCGCAGGTCACCGCCCACCGGTTTCCCCAGCGTCGCTTCATCCGCGGCGAGATCCAGCAGGTCATCCTGCATCTGGAACGCCATGCCGTACTCCCGCCCGAACGTCGCCAGCGCCTCGCGCTGCGTCACCGGAACCCCCAGCAGCACCGCTGGCGCCGACGCCGCCAGCTCCGTCAGGGCCGCCGTTTTGCCGTGAATCACCGTCAGGTAATGCTCCAGCGCGTACTCCTGATAGGCGGCCACCTGAAACTGCAGCACCTCTCCTTCACAGATCACGCTGGCGGTCTCCCCGAACATGCGCGTCAGGGCGGCGCCCCCCGGCATGCCAGACAGCAGGATCAGCAGGCGGGACAGCATGAAATCCCCACTCATGACACTGACGACATTCCCAAACCGGCGGAACGCCGCCTGCTGGCCGCGCCGCGTGTCCGCGTCATCAATCAGGTCGTCATGCAGCAGCGACGCCGAGTGCAGCAGTTCCACGCCCACACCCAGGTCACGTATCGCGGCCCAGTCCGCCCGGTCAGGGTCCGCCCCCAGCACCTGTGCGGCCAGCAGGGTGATCAGGGGCCGCACACGCTTCCCCCCGGCGGCCACCAGGTCATCCCCGATCAGCTCAATGAATTCCACGCGTGAGCGCAGCACCTCGCGCAGCCGCGCCTCAAAGGCCGCATCCGGAACGCCGAGAGCCACCACGCCAGTCATGACCGCAGTATAGGAAAGGGCCTTCAGGCAAACGTACCGCCGCGCCCCGTCCGGCGGGTGGACCCCCAAGCATGAAGCGAAGGTGCCCTGCCCCCAGCGCTTTGTCCCTCGCAGCGCCCACACTCCTCATGCTAGAAAACAGGGTATGGAAAGTGTCGTTGCTCTGTTCCGCGAACCCAGCCAGGCGCAAGGGGCGCTGCAGGCCCTGCTGCAACGCGGCTTCGAACGGGACCACCTCGGTTTTGCCCTGACCGACGTGGTGGCGGAAGATGACCTCGCCCAGAGCACCGGCGTGAGCCCCGAGGCCGGCCAGCCGGCCGGGTCCGCCTCCGTCATCCGGGGCAGTCTGATCGGCGCCGTGGCGGGCCTCGCCCTGACCGTGCCCATCTGGCTGCTGCTGCTGATCATTCCCATCACCCGCATCTACCAGCAGGGCGGCCTGTACGGCATGCTGTTCGGCGTGATCGGCGGCGCTGCGCTCGGCGGGCTGTTCGGCGCCCTGGCCGGCAGCGACCACGGTGACTTCGTGAATCTCCTGCGCAACATGGGGGTGCCTGCGGCGCAGGCTGCCAGGTTCTACGACGGCATGAAGAGCGGTCACGTGATGGTGATCGCCCGCGACCCCACCGGGCAGCGCGCCGATGAGGCCCTGAGCCTGATGCGCAAATACGGCGCCGTCAAACTGGAAGACGCCGTCGGTGGCGGCGAGCTTCACAGCGAACGCCACTAGGCCCAGGACTCGGCGTGGCCCGGCACACCTGCGGTGCCGGGCCGCCTGCTGTTCAAACCCGCTGGGCGCCTTGAACAGCCCAGGACAGCCGCCCGCCTGACGAACAGAAGTCCTGAGGCACGGGGCTCCTCCGGACGAGGCGCCCGGCCGTGAAGGCAGGGCCGGGCTGCTCCTGTCAGGTCCACGCCCCCTGCAGGCCGCGGGACGCGGTACCATGCCGGGTATGTTCGGCCGCCGCGTCCCCCCCCACATTGTGTTCGCCCTGAGCCTCGTGCTGGCCGCGCTGTGTGCGTGGGGCGCGTACGCGGGCCTGCGCAGCGGTCACGTCGTGTGGGGGGCGCTGGCCGCCATTTTTGCGGTGTGGTTCGTGGTGGACGCCCTGCGCTCGTACCGCTGGGCCCAGGCGCGCCGGCGTGAAGGCCCCGGGCAAGCTGCCCGTCAGTCCAACCCCAAACGCTGAGCGGCGGGGGTGAGTCAGGCGCGGCGCACCCAGAACCGCATGGGTTTGGGCGTGTCCTGCGTTTCGCCCACATCCGGCCAGGACAGCGTGGTGTGCAGGTCCGGGCGTTCCACGTACCCCCGGGCGGTCCAGAAGGCATTCAGGGACCGGTAGAGGCTGGGCCGCGCCGGGTGGGTGTCGGGCCGCTGCACCGCACAGAAGGTCGTGACGTTCAGGCCCAGGTGCCGCGCGTGCGCTTCACGCCCATCGAAGAAGGCGTGCCCCAGCCCCCGGCCGCGGTACTCGGGCAGCAGCACGCTTTCTCCCAGGTACAGAATGTCGGTCTCCTGAAATTCCGGCGCCTGGAAGGGCGCGCGGATCTCGGCCGTTTCCTGCGTCAGAGGCAGCGCGCTGCTCGCACCCACCACCCGCCCGTCGTCGCGCGCCAGGATCACCACGGCGTCCGGTGCGTCGAGGTAGGTGCGCAGGTACCGTTCCTCATAGGCGGGTTGCCCGTCATACAGATAGGGAAACGCGCGAAACACCTCGGTGCGCAGACGGGCAAGGTCCGCGATGAACGGCGCCAGGGCCGCGCCGCGCACCGGCTCGACCCTGAGGCTCAATGGCTGACCTGCCGGGTCCAGTCGGCCAGGTTGTAGTAGTTCGTGACCCGCGCGATCCGGCCGCCGCGCACCTCGAAGAAGGCCCCCACCGGCAGCACGTACCGCTGTCCTCGCGCCTCGGGCAGACCCTCGTCGGTGCGCAGGTACTCGCCGTGAATCACGAATTCCGCGCTGGCGCGTGTGCCGTCCGGGGTGCTCATGACCACAAGTTCCTCGGCCCGTTCACGGTAATGCACGTCCATTCTGGTCAGGAACGCGGCAAACGCCTGAGCTCCGACCTGCGTGGCACCTTCGTTGACATCATGGCGGACGTCGTCGGTGAGCAGGGCCAGCATCCCTGCGCTGTCTCCGGCGTTGAAAGCGGCGTAGTACTGCCCTATGAGGGTCACTGTGGCGTCGTGCATGCCGGCAGGATAAAGCAGTTGTTCGGGTGGAATCAGTCGCAGACGCTGTTCTTTCGGCAGCACTGACAACGGTTTCTTGACCTGGCCTTCAGGACAGTGCAGAGGCCTTCTCATGAAGGAGGGGCACCCTTCAATGGACCGCGTGGACCCGTACCTGCTCCTTAGGGCAAATCGTGTGGTTGACAGGTGAGAATCTGCTACTTTAGAAACACTTTATTCAGGGGAGTACGTTTCACCCACCGTTCAGGGTCCGCACCGGAGGAGTCACGCGTGAAAGCAATGCGCTACATCATCACCCGCCCCTGCCTGCAGGAAGGGAGCCTGAGGCTTCTGAAGTACCTCGCCGCGACCTTCCCGGCCGCCGGACCTATCACCTTCGTGGATGACCAGGGGCATGACCATGCCGCGCACGTGGACCTGCACGCCGGACGGATCACTGGGCTGGGCAGCGTGTACCACGCGCAGAACCTTGGTGTGAACGACGTGCTGATGATCACGCCGCTCGCCGCCGGCCGCTACCAGATCGAGGCCATCGTGAAACCCTACGCACCGCCGCCCGCGCCACGCCGCGAGCAGCAGAGCACCCCGAAGCCTGAAACGCGCCGCGTGGTCGTGTCCACGACCCCGCACGTGCGTGAGGTCCGCCTGCAGGAGGTCCGACCGGACCAGCCCGCGACTGCACCTGCCGCGCACACGCCAGCTGCAACAGAAGCGGCCCGCCCTGTCGACGCCCGCCTGTCCGCCGCCCGGACCCCGGAACTCCGCGCGGCCCCCGAGCCGGCTGAGCCAGCGCCGAAACTCACGGTGCAGACGGCCGCCCGCACCAGCCAGAGCCACGCCGACGCCGCCCGGACCGACACCCCACGCCCGGAGGCACGGCGGGCCGAGCCTGCCCGCCAGGAGGCCCCCCGTGCCGAGAGCGTGAAGGTCACGCCCCGTCCGGCGCCCGCCGCGCCCCGCACGGCCGTAACGGCCAGCGTCCGGCCCATGGACGTCCGGTTCGATGCGCCGGCAGAACCCGTGCCCCTGCGCGCTGCGCCGCTGCCCCCCACGCCCCTGAACGCCGCCGAGGACACCCTGGCCGACCTGGCGCGCCTGACCGGGTACCGCCTGGAGAACCTGAGCGGCGGCGTGCTGCGCCTGAACGCCGACCTCGGCCCCCACAGCTACTCGGTGCTGGTGGCGACCAGCGAGGCCGCCGTGCGCACGCCCGCCTGGAAGGAACAGGCCGATTACTGCGTGCTGCTCACCGGGGAGGGCGAGCGGCCGCAGAACACCCCGCGCCTGACCCGCGAAGCGCTCGACGCCCTGATCGAACACGCGCAACTGGCTCCACTGACCCCGGTGGACCTGCGCGGCTACTGGAAGGCCGGCAGCGTGGACCTGGAAGCGGCCGACAGCGTCGCCGAACTGGTTGGCGCGCACCTCGCGCAGCGCGGAGCCTTCAGTGTGGTGCTGCTCACCCTGGCGCAGCAGCCCGCGCACTCCGTGGTCAGTGTGCAGCGTCTGGCCGAGCGGCTGGGCAGCGGCGTGAACTACGCCGAGCTGGGCACCATTCTGGACACCCTGACCCGCGCTCCGTTCCTGGCGCTGACCCCCCTCCCCGGCGGACAGTACCTGCTGCGCACCGGCGTGGGTGACCTGCTCACCGACCTGGCCGAGTACGCCGACGGTGTGCGCCGCCGCATGCGCGTGCCCGCCCGGGAGGCCGTGCCCGCCTGAAACGCCCGCCACGGTTCTGCATTCACCGCGCCCCTAGACTGGCGCGGTGAATGCTTTTGAGCCGCTGGACGCGGCCCTGCCGGCCGCCCGCGCCGCGCTGCTGGAGTGGTTCGACCGGCGCGGGCGCGCGCTGCCGTGGCGGCTGGGCCAGGAGGGCCGGCGCGACCCGTACCGCGTGTGGGTGTCCGAAGTGCTGCTGCAGCAGACCCAGGTGGCGCGCGGCCTGACGTACTACGACCGTTTCCTGGAGAGTTTCCCCGACGTGCAGGCCCTGGCCCGGGCGCCGGTGGACGCCGTGCTGAAAGCCTGGGAGGGATGCGGGTACTACGCCCGCGCCCGGAATCTTCACCGCGCGGCCCAGCAGGTCGCTCTTGACGGCTTCCCGCAGAGTTACGGCGGCTGGCTGGCCCTGCCGGGCGTCGGACCGTACACGGCCGCGGCGATCAGTTCCCTGACGCTGAACGAGCCCCGCGCCGTGAACGACGGTAACGTGCGCCGCGTCCTGGCCCGCCTGTACGCCGAACGTGTTCCTGCCGACCGCTGGGTTCAGGCCCGCGCCGACACGCTGCTGCACCCCGAGCGGCCCGGCGCGTGGAATGAAGCGGTGATGGATCTGGGCGCCACGATCTGCACCTCGAAAAGCCCGGTCTGCCCGGAGTGCCCTCTTCAGCCGTGGTGCGCCGCGCTGGCGCAGGGCACCCCCACGGCGTTCCCCGCCCCGAAAGTCCGGGCGGCCGTCCAGGCGGTCCAGGCCGTGGCGGTGGTGATCGGCACGGCTGATCACGCGGTCCTCGAGCGGCGTGAGGGTGCCCTGCTGGGCGGACTGATGGGCCTGCCCACCGAACTGGTCGACACGACCGAAGCAGCTGCCCTTCACCGCCTGTGCGTCCGGCTGGGCGCGCGGCCCGGCGCGCTGCTGGGGGAGGTGACGCACGGCATGACGCACCGGCACGTGACGCTGCGCGTGTACCGCGCGGCCGGGAACCTGCCGCCGCAGGCCGTGGCAGACGCCGCCCTGTCACGCCTGGATCAGAAGGCGCTGGGCCTGGCCCGCGACCGCGAGGCGTCGCTGTTCCCGGCCTGACAGGCTCGCCTTTCGGGGGACGCGGGCCGCTGCGCAGGCGCTAAACTGGCGGCGTTATGTCGCGTGAGCCCCTCAAAGTTGCCCTCCGGACCGCTCAGAATCTCAGGAACGCGGCGCGGGGAGCTCTGCTGTGGGGGTATGAACAGCGCCTGGGGCGCGACGTGCGCGCGCACGACCGCCTGCCACGCCACCTGGGCCTGATTCTGGACGGGAACCGCCGCTTCGCCCGGGCCAGCGGCATGCAGCGCGAGATGGGGCATTCTTTTGGGGCGGACAAGGCGCACGAGGTGCTGCAGTGGTGCCTGGAACTGGGGATTCCGGCCGCGACCATCTGGGTGCTGTCAACGGACAACACCAGCCGTGACCCGGATGAACTGGCGCACATCCTGACGCTGCTGGAACGAGAGGCGCGCAACCTCGCCACGGACCCCCGGATTCACGCCAACCGCGTGCGGGTGCGCGCCATCGGGCAGCACAGCGGCTTTCCTCCGCAGGTGCTCACCGCCCTGAAGGACCTGGAGGAGAAGACAGCCGCCTACGACGGTATGCGCCTGAACATTGCCGTGGGGTACGGCGGGCGCGAGGAGATCGTGGACGCGGTGAAGCTGCACCTGACCCAGCAGGCCCAGGAAGGCCGGTCGCTGCTGGACGTGGCGCAGACGTTGACGCCGGAACACATCCGCGCGCACCTGTACGCCGCGGACATCCCCGACCCGGACTTCATCATCCGGACGAGTGGGGAGATCCGGCTGTCGGGGTTCATGCTCTGGCAGAGCGTGTATTCCGAGTACTACTTCTGTGATGTGTACTGGCCGGGGTTCCGCCGGGTTGATTTTCTGCGTGCCCTTCGTGATTTTCAGGGCCGTGAGCGCCGGTTTGGCCGTTGAGGCTGCTTGCGTTTTCCTTTCAGAAATCTGACAGAACGGCCTGAAGACCCTCTGGGCAACCTTTTTGTGGGTCATCCGAGCGTCCATGGGCCCCCCCGGTGGCTGCCACAGTGGGGAGCCCGCTGAGGTCGCCGGATTGCCGTTGAGGCCGCTCCTGACGTAATCTGTGCAGCTGGTGTGGATTTTTCCACGTGGCCTCATCCTGTCAGGCCGCGGCAACGCACTTCGGAAAAAATGAGTCGGCCTGAAAATGAGAACAGTGTGTAAGCAGGACGTAATAAATCTCTCCTTAATCTCCCCTGAGTCCTGGCAGGCTGCGGACTGCACCAGCGCGCCGCCAAACCTGGCGCCCCACCTTCCCCAAGGAGATCCCTATGAAATCCCTGAAGCTCACCATGATCCTCAGCCTCGCGGGCCTGGCCGCCGCCCAAACGACCAGCCCCGTCAGCCTGAACCTCGTGATGTCGCTGGTGAAGAACGTCAAGCTTGACGGCAAAGTCACCGAACAGCTCACCCCCAGCCCCAAGACCGTGCTGCCCGGCGACGTCATCAGCCAGGTCGTGACCGTCCGCAACACCAGCGCCAGAACCATCCAGAGCGTTCCCGTGACCCTGCCTGTCCCCAAGAACACCCGGTACCTCAGCGCCGAGCAGCCCCAAGGCAACGTCCGCACCGAGTACTCCGCCGACGGCGGCAAGACCTTCGCCGCTGCGCCCCTCAGGAAAAAAGTCACCGTCACCGAGAACGGCCGCAGCGTGACCAAAGAGGTCGAGGTGAACCCCAGCGAGTACACCACCGTCCGCTGGACCATCAGCGAACTGGGTGCCGCGCAGACCCTGAAACTCGGCTACCGCATCCAGGTCAAGTAAGCCTTACCCCCCTCCGGAGGAACGCATGAACAAAACCCGTCTGATCGCCCTGATGGCCGCCCTGGCCGCCGGTACCGCCAGCGCTGCCGGCACCGTCGCCGGCACCGCCATTGAAAACACTGCGACCGCCAGCTTCCAGGACCCCGCGAACACCAGCAGCACCCTGACCAGCACCTCCAACAAGGTCACCACGACCGTGCTGCCCCTCCCGGGCTTCGACGTGGTGTACAGCGACGGCACTGCCGACGGCAACACCATCAGCACCACCCCCATCGTCACCACCGGCGCGGTCCCCGGGCAGAAAATCACCACCGCCTACTCCGTCCTGAACACCGGCAACATCGAACTCACGGTGAATCTCACGGCCGCCACCACCAACGCCGCCCCGGGTCAGACCGTTCAGTACTTTATTGACGCCAACGGCGACGGAGTGGCCGACAACACCACCGCGCTGACCTCCGTCACCGTGCCCGTGGATGATCCCGCCACCAGCGCCGATGAAGGCGTCGTGCGGATTGTGCAGGTCGTGACCCTGCCCACTGACCCTGCCCAGATCACCCCCACCAGCGTTTTTGGCGCCTCCCCCCGCGGCGCCGTGACCGGCACCGCCGGCAGCGACCCCCTCGCCCAGCCGGGCAACGGCTACGCCAGCGGCACCACCAACAACTACGAAAACGGCAAGGCGCTCGACACCGACCTGCAGTACGTGCGTATCACGGTGTTCGCTCCGTCGCTGGACAACAACCCCAACACCAGCCCCAGCACCCCGGTCGACAGCAAGGGCACCCCCATCACCAACCCCGCGCTCGTGCCGCCCAGCCAGACGGTGCAGATTCCCACCGAAGTCACCGGCAAGACCGGCGACGCCGACCCCACCGTCCCGGCCACCGGGTACCTCAACCCTACCGTTCCGACCGGCGATCCCACGCCCACCGGCACGCCCATCGTGGCCAACGTGGCCACCGACAACCAGATCGCCTACCCCAAGGCCGACGCGAACAACCTGAACGACGTTGTGGTGTTCACCAACAACCTGACGAACACCAGCGGCACCACCGACCGCGTGCAGCTGTTCCCGGTGCTGGCCGACGGCACCGTTGACACCGCCTACGTGTACAACGCCACCGCAGGCACGTTCACGAACAGCGCCACCGGCGTGATCATCCGCTTCCTGGACCCCGTAACCGGCAGCCCCATCCTGGTGTCCAGCAGCCCCAGCGACCCGACCGTCGCGCAGTACCCCACCGTAACCGTGCCCAGCGGCAGCACTGCGGTCTACCGCACCGAAGTCACCTACCCCGACCCCAACGACAGCGACCCGATCGCCGCGGTTGTCGTGAAGCTCGGCGCGGACTCCCTGAAAGACGCGGGCATCGTGTCTGACAGCAGCACCACCAACACCATCTACGCTCCGGCCGCGCAGTTCGGTGACGAAACCAGCCTGCTGGGCACCAGCAGCGCCACGGTGGTCACGCAGACCGTCAACCCCAACGGCACGTTCTCCGGCGTCAGCAGCCCTGACCTGAGTGACTCGACCGCCGTGTTCCGCATGGACATCGTGAACAACGGTCAGTACAACGACAGCTTCACGCTGTCCGGCAGCGTGATCCTGACAGTCGCCGCCACCAGCGCCACCATCACTGTGCCCGTGCTGTACTACGCCCCGGACGGCTCCCTGCTGCCCCGCCTGAGCACCGACCCCCAGAGCCCCGACTACAACAAGTTCATCACGCCCGTCACGGCGCCCGGCACCGAGTACAAGGCCTACGGGCTGGTTGACGTGCCCACCGGCACCCGCACCGGCGACTACACTGTCAGCCAGTACGCCGCCGGCAACTACAGCACCATCAGCATGTCCGACCTGAACGACGTGATCCGCGTCTCCCCGAACGGGAATGTGGCTGTGGCGAAGTTCGTCTTCAAGTCCGGCGTGACGGCGGACAGCAACCCCGTCAACGGCGTGAACAACCCGGCCAACTTCACCTCGACCGGTGCGACCGGCGCCAGGCCCGGCGACGACATCCGCTACCGCATCATCGGGAAGAACAACTACAACACGGGCATCAGCGGCTTCTTCCTGAGCGACGCCGTGCCGGCCAACACCACGTTCAAGAGCATCGCCCTGCTCGACAGCGCCGGGAACGCCATCACCAGCAAGGTCATCTACCAGGTGAACAGCGGCGGCTGGAGCGCCACCGCTCCCACAGCCGGCCTGGCAAGCGCCACCGTGATCAAGATCGCCCTGGACAACAACAGCGACCTGATCCCCGACATCCTCCCCGCCAGCACTACCCTGACGGCCGAGTTCATCGTTACCGTCAAGTAAACGGGCCGCGGCGCACCCTGCCTGAACGCGGGGTGCGCCGTTTTCACAACAGCAGACTCAATATTGAATTTCGCACATTTGAGTGCGCCGCCGCCTCTCCCCGCACTGCAGGTGCGCCCACCGCAAGGAGCCCACCGTGAACCGTTCCCCCCTGCTCCCGACCCTCACCGCTCTGCTGGTCCTGACCTCCACGGCCCACGCCCTGACGCCGGCAGGCACGGAAATCGTGAACCAGGCGCAGGCGGACTTCGTGCCGCCCAACCCGCAGGACCCCACGCAGGCCGTGTCGAACGTCGTGCGGACCGTGGTGCAGGCCGTGTGCTCGGTGAGCGTCGCGCCGGACGGCACGCCCGCGCAGCCCGGCCAGCGCGCCGCACTGCTGCCCGGGGAGCGCGCCACCTTCCAATACACCGTGGTGAACACCGGGAACACCACCGAGACGTTCCCACTGACCCTGCGGACCGAGTCGCCCAGCACCATCAGCCCCGCCACGCAGCTTGTCCGTGACCTGAACGGGAACGGGCAGGCCGACCCGGACGAACCCACCGTGAGCACCGTGACGCTGGCGCCCGACGAGCAGGCGGCCGTGCTGGTGGTCGTCAGCGGCGCCGCGCAGGGCGAGGCCTACCTGAACCTGGTGAGCAGCTGCGCCGGCACCAGCGAGGACAGCAACAACGTGAGCCTCGTGCGGGTCGGACCGCCGCCCGTGCTGGACGTGCAGAAAACCTTCACGCCTGCCCTGGTGCGGCCCGGCACGGAAACCACCGTGACCGTCACGACCACCAACACCGGCCAGGGCGAAAGCCGCGAGGTGATCCTCACGGACCGGCTGGCCGAGCAGATCGCACGCGGCCTGCAGTTCGTGCCCGGCAGCGCCCACACGAACGCCGGCACCCTGGAGTACACCCAGGACGGCACCACGTGGAGCGCCACGGAACCCAGCCCGGTGCGCGGGGTGCGCGCACGCGTGCCCGCCCTGGCACCCGCCGCGGCCGTGACCCTGACCTTCCGGATGCTGGCCACCAACGACGCCGAAAACCAGGCGTTCGTGAACACCGCCACCGCCCAGACCGGCGCCGGAACCGTGTCGGGCAGCGCTACCGCCGACGTGCGCTACCAGCCGGCGGTGGCCATCGGCCCGGCCGGCACGCCCGACGCGCCTGAAGGGAGCCCCGCCGACCAGCAGAACAAACCGCTGGCGGTCGCCGGGCAGCTGGTGTGCTTCGACCACACCGCCCGGAACACGGGGGACGTGCGCGACACGTACCGCGTGACCATCACGTACCCGCAGGGCGGCGCCACCGCCACGCTGTACGGCGAGAACGGCCAGCCGCTCGCGCAGCCCATCACGCTGGAGGCCGGGCAGAGCGCCCCGGTGCGTGTGTGCTACGACGCGCAGGTCGGCCCGCTGAACGCCCTGATCACCATTCGCGGGGACCGCGGCACCAGCAACGCCACGAGTGACGTCATCGGCACGGTCGAAAGTGGCCTGCCGGAACTGCGCAAGGCGTTCGAGGCGAGCACCCTGAACGCGGACAGTCAGAAAGTTGTAATACCTGAGGGCGGCACGGTCGCCACTGCTGACACCATCACCTACACCCTCAGTGTCCGTAACCCCTACACGCGCCCCCTCACGAACGTCGTCCTGACCGATCCGCTGCCCGCTCACCTGGACCTGACCAGCGCCAGCACCGGCGCCCAGGTGACCGGCCAGCCCGGCGCGCAGGTCGTCACCTGGACCCTGGAACGCCTGGAGGCCGGGGAAACCCGAACCCTGACAGTCGGCACCCGCGTCTCTGACCGCGCCGTGGACGGCGAATCCCTGCGCAACACCTTCACCATGGTCAGCAGCGAACTGAACGGCACGCTGCCCAGCAACGAGGTACAGACCCCCGTCTGGAGCGGCCGCCTGGTGATCGAGAAGACCGTCAGCGCCGCCGAGGCCAATTACGGCGACAAGCTGACGTACACGCTGAGAATCACCAACCAGTCCACCACCACCGCCATCACCGGCGCCGTCGTGACCGACACGCCCGCCCCCGGCCTGGAGTACCTGAACGGCACCAGCACCCTGAACGGGCAGCCACTGAGTGACCCCAGCGTCAGTGGCGGCGTACTGCGCTGGACCGCCGGGGAACTCAAGCCCGGCCAGACCGCCACGATCACGTACCAGACACGCGTGACGCCCGAAGCGGGCAGCCAGATCGTGAACACCGTGGAAGTCACCGGGACCGGGGCGGGCGGCGCGCGCGCTGTCGCCAGCAACCGCGCCACCGCCACCACGAAACTCAACCCACTGAAATTCGCGCCTCTGGCCGATATTGTCGGCACTGTGTTCGTAGACCGCAACCGCAACGGCCTGTTCGACCCCCTCCTGGACCTCCCCGTGCCGCGCGCACGCCTCCTGCTCGCCGGCGGCCGCGAGGCCCTCACCGACGCGCGCGGCCGCTACGCCTTCCCGAACGTGGGCCTGGGCACGCAGGCGCTGCGCCTGGACCCCAACACCACCCCCTACCCCCCCCTGCACGTCCCGCAGGACGGCGGCCTGAGCGGCACCCAGACGGTCTTCGTGCGGGGCCTGACCAGCGCGGACTTTCCGCTGGCGCCGCTCGGCGGGGAGATCAACGCGCTGCGCCGCACCACCCTCACCATGGGGGACGTGCGTCTGGAGAAAACGGTATACGCCGTGGACGGCGGGTACGTGGTCACGCTGCGCCTGGTCACCCCGCGGACCCTGGAGAATCTGACGCTCACCGATCCCCTCCCAGTGGGCGCACAGCTGAAAGAAGGCAGAAATATTCACATTGGTACCTTCGGGGCAGGTGAACTGAACCTCACCTACCGCTTTGACTGGACGGGCGAGCCACGCGCCGCCACGACCGATCCGGTACTCAGCTGGAGGTACTGAACGTGCAACCGGACTTCAAGCGCATCGCCACTGCCCTCTCGGCCCTCATGGCCGTGAGTGTCAGTGCCTCCGCGCAGGAGATCAGCACCAGCCTGCCCCTGACCACCGTCGGCGACCGCCTGATGTGGTCCCTGGGCGACCAGGACCTGAACCTGGAGGTGCCTCTGGACGGTCCGGTTCGTCTGGAACTGTACAGCCCCCGCCTGGCCCCCAGCGACTACCGCGCCGACACCTACTACGGTGATGAGCAGTACGACGCAGGCCGCCCCCAGGTCACCACGACCTTCACGGTGGTGCGCGACGACGGCACCATCCTCCTGACCCGCACCTTCACGCCCGGCGAGCACAGCTGGGAGACCCTGCTGAACCAGACGCTGCCCGCCGGGCGCTACCGCATCCGCGCCGCCACCGAAGGCAGCGGCAAGAACACCTTCGCCATCCGGCTGGCCGGCGTGAGCGCCGAAGTGAGCGCCGAACAGATCAGCGTGAATGTGCACAGCCGCGACTGGGTCCCGGCCGTGAACGTCACCACGGACGGCCGCGCCCACACCCTGCGCCTGTACGACGGCGACGGCCCCCAGGAGCTTCAGGCCCGCCTGCGCGACGCGCAGGGCAACGTCTTTCCCCTGCAGGTCAGCGCCGACCTGAACCACACCGACCTGCCCCTGCCCGCCAAGGCCGGCACCTACACCGTGGAACTGCGTCAGCCGGCAACCGCGCAGCAGTTCAGCAACACGGTCGGGTTCAGCCTCGTGCGCGACGGCAGCCCCGCACCCATCACGGTCGCCCGTGTGGACCAGACCGGCACGCTGCGCGTCAGGGCCGAACTCGTTCTGCCCGGCGAAACCCGCTCCACCCGGGCCGCCGTGACGCTTGGCAAGACGCCCGTCACCATCGATGGCCGGCTGGAGCGGCGCGTCGTGGCCGGCACGTACCCGGTGACGGCCGCCCCCGTCGCCGGTGCCCAGGTCACGGTCGGCACCTCCAGCGTCACCGTCCCCAGGGACGGCACCGGTGAAACCCTTGTGCAGATCCGCCCCAGCGTCGGCCTGGATCTCCAGGCCGACAAGCTGGAGGTCTGCCAGGGTGACACCGTGACCGTCACGGCCCGCGCCGTCACCGCCTTTGCCGGGGACCTGCCCCTGGACCTCAGTCTCAGTGCCCCCGGCCTGGACAGTGAAGGGCGCCGCGCGCAGGGCACCCTGAGTGCCGCCCAGCCCGGCCAGGTGACCCTGACCGCCACCGCCACGCGCCCCGGCCCGCTGACCGTCACCGCCCGCCTCGCCCCCTGGGGTGAGGAACGCCAGCTGCAGCTGAACGTTCTGCCGGACACCACCAGCCTGCAGGTGCAGCGCGAAACCCCCGCCGACGCACAGGTCGGCGAGGAGATCGACGTCAGCCTGCGCGTCACGAACACGGCCGCGCAGCCCGTCACGTACCGCGTGCAGGACACCCCCGCCGCCGGGCTCGACGCCCTGAGCGACACCGCCTTCACCGGCACCCTGGGCGCCGGCGAGACCCGCACCCTCCGTTACCGTGCCCGCGTCACGCAGGCCGGCCCACTGAGCCTGAACGCCCAGGTCAGCTCCGACACCTGCAGCGCCGTGCAGACCGCCAGCGCTCAGCTCACCGCCGAACCGGCGCCCACCGCGCCCGCCCTGGCCGAAGCCGTCACCCCTGCACCCGCAGAGGCAGCGGCTCCCCAGGCGCAGCGGGTCAGCACCGTCTCCCTGCCGTTCGACGCGCCGCGCCAGTCCACCGAGCTGGTCATCGCCCACCCCGCCACGACCGGCGCGACCTTCATTCCCGGCAGCGCCCGCCTGAACGGCCAGCCGCTCACCGACCCGGTGCGTGGCCCCAGCGGCACCCTGTACTGGGTGGTCATCCCCACCAGCGCCATGACGGCCACCAGCGCCGCCGTGCGCGGCACGGTCACGTACGACCTCACCCACACCGAAGCGCTCGATGAACTGGGCGAACCGGCCCTGCTGGCCCGCTTCAAGGGTGAACGCAGCGAGACGCTCCAGGGACAGCTGGACCTGCAGGACCTGGCCGCCGCCCGTCCGCTGGACAGCGCCGAAGCGCTCACCGAGAACGACGGCGCGATCAAGTTCCCGCTCCGCGGCAGCCTGATCCGACTGCGTGACCGCATCAACGTGACCGTGGAAGTGCCTGACGACCAGGCGGCGGCCCTGACCGTGAACGGTCAGGAAATCAGCACCGACCGGATCGGCGAGACCACCACCGACCCCGCCCGCGGCGTGCGCCGGCTCACGTACGTGGGCGTGCCGCTGAAAGCCGGCCAGAACACCCTGCAGTTCGGGAATGACACGGTCAGCGTGCAGCTGGTCGGCGCGACTGTACGCACCGAGGTCACGCCCGTGAACCTCACTGCCGACGGCGCCACGCCGCTGCGCGTAAAACTCCGCACCCTGGACGCCAACGGCAACCTCAGCGCTCAGGGCAGCGTGACCGTCACCAGCAACCTTGAACCCCGCAACGCCGACGCCCTGCCCGGCGAATCCGGTTACCAGGTGCGCCTCATCAACGGCGAGGGTGAACTTGTCCTGCAGCCCCAGTCGGCGCCCACCACCCTGAAACTGAACGTCCAGCAGGGTCAGGACACCAGGACCTATACCTTCGACGTGAAGCCCGACAGCAGCCGCGTCGGCGTGGGCGTCGTCAGTGCCACCCTTGGCCTGGACGGCAGCCTGAGCCTCGGCAACGACCTCACCTGGCAGGCCCGCGCCTCCTACGAAGGGCCGCTTGCCGGCGGCAAACTGTACGTCGCGGCCAACAAGGACGGCCTGCCCACCGACACCGACCCCCAGAAACGCTTCGCGGCCTACGGGGACGCCAGCACCCAGGCGGTTGCGCTGCAGGGCATCGACCCCATCGGCATCCGTTACGACCACCCTAGCTTCCGCGCCGAGTACCGCCGCAGCAGCCTCCCCATTGACGTGCTGCCCGTCCGTGAACAGCTGACCGCCCTGACCGTCAGCAGCAAGAGCACCCCCCAGGTCAGCGGCTTCGCGGCCCTCGTGCCCAACGACCGCGTGCACGACGTCCTCGTTCCCGAAAACACCCGCCTGCTGCGGCTCACGCACGGCGACGTCTCCGAAGGCAGCGAAACCCTGGAGGTCGTGACGCTGGAACGCGGCACCGGCAAGGACCTCGGCCACGTCACGCTGCAACGCAACGTGGACTACGTCCTGGACACCCGCACCGGCATCATCACGCTCGCCCGCACCCTGGATCACGTTGACCCCAGCCTCAACGACCTGCGCGTGCAGGCCACCTACCGCCTGAACAGCGCCCTGGACCAGCGCAAGCTGGCGTACGGCGCGCAGGTCAAGTACCAGGCCGCGCAGGGCAGTGTCGGCGTGGCCGCCGTCAGCCTTGACGGCACCGTGACCGCCGGCGCGCGCGCCACGTACGACAACGGCACGACCCGCGCCGACGGTCTGCTCGCCTACTCCAGCGGCTTTCAGGCCAGCGCAGATTTCAGCACCAGCCTCGGCCGCAGCGCCATCCAGGCCCGCGTGCGCTACCAGGACGGCACCTACGAGGGCCTCGCGCCCTTCACGGCCGGCCTGACCGCCAGCGCCAGCGTCGACACGCGCCTGACCACCAGCCTCAGCAGCAACGTGCAGGCCGAGTACCACGACACCCTGAGCACCGCCGACACCCGCACCCAGGGTGGCAGCGTCACCGCGCGCGCCGACTACCGCCTCGCGCCTTTCAGCGTCGGCGCCGGCGTGAAGTACGCCTTCGGTGACCAGTACGGCGTGGGTGCGGTGATCAGCGCCGGGTACCACCAGGCGCCTGTGGACATCGACGTGCGCCACACCCAGCCGCTCGCCGGGGCGGCGGGCGGCAACCTGACCCCTGTGACCAGCGTCAGCGCCCGCTACGCCCTGACCGACACCGTGACGGTCGGCGTGACCGATGAGATCAACTGGACCACCGGCCACAACGCCGCCCTGACCCTCAGCAGCCGTCTGGGCAACACCAACTACCAGGTGGCGTACGACCTGCCCACCGCGGGCGGCCAGGGCAACCGCGCGCGCTTCGGCGTCAGCACCACCTCCGCCCTGACCGACCACCTGACCGCCGGCCTCCGCGGCAGCGCCACCTACGACATCGGCAGCAAAAGCGCCGAGGCGGGCGCCGGCGCCGACCTGAACTACAAGACCGACACGCTCAGCGCCACGGTCGGCACCGATCTCACCACAGGCGACAGGGGTTTCGGCGTGGTTCTGCGCGGCGGCGTCAGTGGCAGTCTCGGCGAGCACCTGACCCTCACCGCCGACGGTCTCGTGGAATTCGGCGCCGGAAAGAACGGCCAGCGGGCCGCGCTGGGCTTCGCGTACCGCGACCGGACCTTCAATGCCCTGGGCACGGTCCGCTACGTCAACGGCACGCTGGCCGGCAACCAGCCTGAACTCAGCAGCAACCTCGCCGCCGAGTACCGCCAGCCCACCTGGTCGGTGCGCGCCGGTGTGGACACCCGCACCATGCTGAACGATTCCGACAGCTTCACCGCGCAGCTGGGTCTGGGCGGCACCTACTACGTCAACGACCGCGTCGGTATCGGCGCCTGGGGCCGCGTCCTCACCCAGCCTGGCACCAGTACCACCCAGTACGGCTACGGCCTGGAAGCCAGTGTCCGCGCGCTGCCCGGCACCTGGATTACCGCCGGGTACAACCCCGTGGGCTTCAACGGCCTGGGCACCAGCTACACCCGCCAGGGCGCGTACCTGCGCGTGGACCTGACCCTCGACGACTCGACAGGGCAGAAGCCGGCTCAGCACGCAGAGTCCACGGGCGACTCCTGAAACGGCGGCGCCGCACTTCGTCCCTACCCGGCGGGGCGCCACAGCTCTGAGCTGATCAGACTGCGGCCCCGCGTCCGCCTGCCTGACCCCCTGAAAGAGAGGATGTGAATGACGGTCACCCTGACCCCCCTGCTTCGACGCACCGCCCGCACCCTGACCCGGCGGGGCCTTCCGCTGCCCCTCCTGCTGACCGGCCTGGCGGGCGCTGCCGGTCTGGACCTGCAGTTCACCGGTGGAACCGCAGTGCCCGGCGGCGGCGCCTGCACGCTGACCCTGAACAGCCGCTGCCGTTTCAACAACGTGATCAGCGGCCTGAGCAGCACGTCCCCGCTGCAACGCGACGTCATCGTGACAGTGACCCGACTGAATGCTGCGACGCTAGTCGCGGCCTTCGACAATGAAGCCCCGAACCTCACCACGCCGCCCGTGCCGGTCGCCACGGCCGCGCAGTTCTTCGCGCCGACGGTGCAACCCACCCAGACCAGCGCCAACATCACGGGCTGGGCCGAGTTCACCTTTGACGTGGTGACTGCCGGAGGCGCCGCTCCTGCCGTGGGAGGCGGCACAGCTGCCCTCCCCGGAACGTTCTGGGTCTCCACGTTCGACACGGACGGGGACAGCGGCACCTTGCGGGAATTTGTTGAATTCCTGGGCGTGCCTGCCGGCGACACGGGTCTGGCCACCGGGGTGACCAGCACTCTCTCGGCAGCGACGGCCGTAGACGGCGGCGTGCTGTACCAGGGCAGCGCCACCGTGCAGCCGGGCATCGCCACCGCCAACGAACATAAAGCGAGCGCCCTCTACACCAACCAGGCCAGTTTCAAACTGGTGTACGGGGCCCGCACCGGCGCCAATGGCAGCACGTCGGGCGGTCGCCTGACGGCCTTCGACTTCTACCGCCCGGACGCCGTGCTGCTGCGGCCGGTCCTGGACGGCTTCAAGTCCGTGGTCCTCACCGCCGATGCGGACGGAAGCGGCACCATCACGCCTGGTGACACCCTCACCTACCGCGTCACGTACGTGAACACCGGAAACGCCGCAGTTAGTGGCCTGCAGATCACCGATACGCTGCCCACAGGGGTGAGCGTCACCTCGCCCGGCGCGCAGACCGTCACGATCAACGGCGCAGTGACCGCTTCGGCCGTCAACAGCACCTACACCGGCAGCGGCGCGGCGACACAGCTGCTCAGCGGCCCCCAGACCATCCCTGCCAACGGGACCCTCAGCGTCAGCATTCCCGTCCGGGCCCAGGCAGTGGACACTGGCACGACTGTGAGCAACCAGGCCAGCGCCACGGCCACCGGCCTGACCGCTGTCCTGACCGACAACGTGGACACCGCCACGCCCTTCCTGCCGGCGGTGACTGCCGCCGCAGGCTGGCCCGGGGTGCCTGCCGGCAGCGTTGTTCAGGCGCAGACCGCGGGGACCAGCCCCACGACGGTCACCATCCAGCCGGCTGCGGACCTGCTCCTCACAAAAAGCAACGGGGCAAGCAGTGTCAATGCGGGCGGAACCACGGTGTACACCATCACCCTGACCAACAACGGCCCCAGTGGCGCGAACGGGACGCTGCTGCGTGACCCGGCCGCCGCTGGCCTGAACAAAACCGCTGCCACCTGCACCGCCAGTGGCGGAGCTGTCTGTCCCGCTGTCACGGCCACCACCCTGGAAGCCGGGGTGAGCGTCGCGACCCTGCCGGCCGGCGGCCGGATCACCCTGACCGTGACTGCCGCCGTCACCGCCACGGGCGGGTCGGTCAGTAACAGCGTGACCGCCACCCTTCCCAGCGGCACGGCGGACCCGACCCCCACCGGCACCGTGACCGACACCGACACCGTCACGCCCGTCGCTGACCTGAGCGTGAGCAAAACCGGCCCTGGCTTCGCGAAACCAGGGGAGACCCTCACGTACACCCTGACCCTCACGAACGCAGGTCCCAGCGCCGCCAGCAGCGTCACCCTGACCGACCCGCTGCCCGCCGGGCTGACCTACGTGAGCAGCAGCCCGGCGGCGGCCGTGAGTGGCCAGACCCTCACCTGGACGCTCGCCAGTCTGGCGTCCGGGGCCACGCAGACCATGACGGTAACCGCAACCGCGCCGGGCCCCGCGACGCTCAGCAGCACGCCTGCGGCCCGTACCCTCACGAACACGGCCACCGTGAGCAGCTCAACAAGCGACCCGGGCAGTGCAAATAACTCTGGCACGGCCGTGACCCAGCTGGTGAATGCACGGCTGGTCAAAACAGTGCGCAACGTGACGCAGAACGCAGCGTCCGGGACGAGTGGCGGCGGTCTGCCCGGTGAGGTGCTGGAGTACTGCGTCGCGTTCAGCAATGAGGGAGGCGTGGCGCTGCCGAACTTCGTACTGGAGGATCAGGTGCCGGCCAGCACGACTGCCCAGCTGGACGGGTACGACGCTCAGGAGCCCAGCGCAGCCACAGGCTTCGGCATGAAGCTGACGCGGGGCGCTGCCGTGACCTACCTGACCAGCGCGGCAGACGCGACCGATAAGGGCACGCTGAGCGGCGCAGCGGGCAGCTTTGGGCGGGGCACCATGACGGTCACGCTGGGCACGCTGGCCGTGAACGAGCAGGGCAGCGCCTGCTTCCGCACGACCATCCGCTGACCTGCATCCGGGCTGGACCTCTGCGCGTTTGTGCAGAGGTCCAGTTCTGCTGATCGCCGGGGGGGCGGCAGCCCCTAGAATCCCGGGCATGTCTGCCCGTGCGCGCGGCGTCCTGCTGCTGATCCTGGTGACCTGCCTGTGGGGCAGCACCTTCGCCGTCGTGAAAACCCTCAGTGAGCTGCTGCCGCCGGCCACGTTGATCTTCTGGCGGTTCCTGATCGGTACGCTCGCGCTGCTGCCGCTGCTATGGCTGCGTCGCCCGGCCTCCGGTCAGGTGGCGGCAGGTGCTGGGCCGCGCGGCGCCCTGTGGCGGGACGGACTGGTTCTGGGCGCGTGGCTGATCGCGGGGTACGGCACGCAGACCATCGCGCTGCACACCACGTCGGCCAACCGCGCGGCGTTCTTCACGGCGCTGAGCGTGGTGCTCGTGCCGCTGTGGCTGGTGATCGCGCAGCGCCGCCGCATGCCGGGCGCCCTGTGGGGCGCGCTGCCGCTGGCGGTGGCGGGACTGGCCCTGCTGTCCTGGGAGGGAGGCGCCCTGGTGGCCGGGGACGGGTGGGCGCTGGCGTGCGCGGTGACGTACGCGGGATTCATTGTGACCCTGGAGCGCATGGCGGGCCGGCACGGCGCGCTGCCGTTCACGCTGGCGCAGGTGCTGAGCGTGACCGCGCTGGCGTTCGTGTGGGTGCTGGTCAGCGCGCCCGGCGCGGCGCTGCCGCCTGCGGCTGCCTGGGGCCCCCTGCTGTACCTGGGGATTGCGGCGACCGCGCTGACCACGCTGTTCCAGACGATCGGACAGCGGTGGGTGTCGGCAGCGGAGGCCAGTCTGATCTACGCGCTGGAGCCGGTCACGGCCACCCTGTTCAGTTTCGTGCTGATCCGCGAGCAGGTGGGGGCGCGGGGCGCCCTGGGGGGCGCGCTGGTGGTGGTGGCCACCGTGCTCAGCCAGCGCGCGGACCGGCCGCACGCGGAAACCCCGGCCGTGCAGGTCGAGTAGCGCCGGGTTCAGCGCCGGGTCTGGTCGGGAATCAGCAGGGTTTTCAGGGCGGCGTTGCTGCCCCACACGCCGTGCAGACCGCTTTGCACGACGGAGTTCCGCACGGCGCGGTACACGGCCGGCGGCAGGCTCACGGACGGGTACACGCCGCGGGCCCCCTGGGCGTCCACGCGCAGGTCCATCGGGAAGTTCAGGGCCATGGCGGCGATGAGCACGCCGCCCAGCACGAACCCGCCGGCCGCGCCGGCACCCAGGTGCCAGGGCTCCTCCAGGGGCGTGTGAATCAGCCGGGTGATGGCCACGCCTGCACCTGCGCCCAGCAGCGCGCCCAGGATCAGGGCGACGGGGGCGCCGCCCAGGGAGTTCGCGAGAAACGCGGCCGTCACGCCGCCCAGGCCCCAGGCCAGGCCGCTCAGGCCCCGGCGGGCGCCCAGGGCGGTCAGGGCAGCCCAGAGGGTCACCAGCAGCGCATCGAACCACGTGATCACGGCAGGCAGTCTACAGGGGCGCCGCTGACAAAATTCTGCGGGCGCGGATGGCGGCGTGGCTTCCGGTGCGTCCCGGCCGGCTGCTCTAGACTGCACGTATGATTCGCGTTTTGCTCGTGGATGATCACGCGTTGTTCCGTCAGGGGCTGCGCAGCCTGCTGGAGTCCGAGGGAATGCGCGTGATCGGGGAGGCCGCCAACGGCCGTGAAGCCATCCGCTACGCCGCCGATACGCACCCGGACGTGATTCTGATGGATATTCAGATGCCTGAACTTGATGGCGTGAAGGCCACGCAGAGCATCCTGGAAATCGATCCGAACGCCCGGGTGATCATGATCACCATGTACCGCCAGGACCGGTACGTGTTCGAGGCCGTGAAGGCCGGCGCACGTGGGTACGTGCTGAAGGACGCGGACGCGGCAACCCTGCTGGACGTGATCCGCCGCGTGGCGGCCGGCGAGGCGCTGCTCGACGCCGACATGGCGCAGAACGTGCTGGATGACTTCCGGGACAAGCGTGAGGAGCTGCCCAGCGAGAAGCACGCCGACCTGAACGAGCGCGAGACGATGATCCTGAAACTGCTCGCGCAGGGGTTCTCCAACCAGGACATCGCGCTGCGCCTGGACATCAGTGAGAAGACCGTGCGCAACCGCCTGTCGGAGATCTTCACGAAATTGCAGCTGAACAACCGCACGCAGGCGGCCCTGTACGCCATCCGGGAGGGGATCGCCAACCTTGAGTAAACGCGACAACCGCCGCGTGGCGCCGCCTGCGGCCGCGGCGCCAGTGTCGTTCCGCGCCGGGTGCGGGCGGGAGTGGAGCCTGCCGAGCCGGGAGGCAGACCTGGCGTACACCGAGCAGGCCTTTCCCGAATGCCCGGGGTGCGAGCACCGCGTGGAGCCGGAAGGCACCCTGCCGTTCTGCACGTTGCGGCCGGTGGGCACCGCGCACCCGTTTGCGGCTCTGGCAGGCCTGAACCTCCCGGAATGAGCCTGGGGGACCGGCCGGCCGGGGCGGGGGAGAGGCTCGCGGCGTTTCAGGCCAGTCTGCGTGGGGGCGGCTTTCCGGGCACGGTGGGTCTGCGGGTGTGCACGCTGGCCGGCGAGGATCTCGTGGCCTGGAACGCGGAGCGGGTCTTCCCGGCGGCTAGCACGATCAAGGTGCCGCTGTTGATCATGGCGTTGCAGGCCGCGCAGGCCGGACGGCTTGACCTGCGCGGGCAGGTCGTGGTGGGCGCGGCCGACCGGGTGCCGGGCACCGGGGTGCTGCATGAACTGCTGCCCGGCGTGACCCTGGCGTGGCAGGACGTGCTGACGCTGATGATCATCGTGAGTGACAACACGGCCACGAACCTGCTGATCGGCCGGCTTGGCGTGGAGGCGGTGAATACCTGGCTGGCCGCTCAGGGTCTGCGGAGCTCGCGGCTGGTGGGGAAGTTGCAGCTGCCCGCGGAGCAGCGCAGTGAGGCGCAGCGACGCGGCGAGCGCAACGCCACCACCGCCCGTGACCAGACGGACCTGCTGCTTGCCCTGATGAGGGGTGAGCTGCTGGACGGCGCGCACACTGCCCTGGCCCTGGACATTCTGGAACGTCAGCATCACCGTGACCTGATCGGCCGGCGCGTGCCGTGTGGCGCGGACGGGGAGCGGTTGTACCGGAGTGCCACCAAGAGTGGGGAACTGCTGGGGGTCCGCCACGATGTGGGCGTGCTGTTCACCCCGCGCGCACTGGTGGTGGCCCTGCTTTCCGAGGGGGGCCGGGACCCGCGGGAGCATCCGGAGAATGAGGACGTGCGGGTTCTCGCGGACGCATTGTGGACACTGCTGTCCGACCTGGGTGGCCTGGGCGCGCGGGGGGACATTTAACCGCTCGGTCAGGCGCACCATAAAGGGTGCCGAAGTCTGGCAGGCAGCCCCGAAGAAGCGCGGCTGGGCGCATGTTCGGCGCGTGGTATGCTGACCCGTATTAGGCCACCTCAAAGCAGGATTTCCATCCGCGATACGGCGGGAAATTACAGGCCACTTCACGCTTAGGGAGAGGGAACGTGGAAAGAAACGACGCTGTCATGCCCTGGGTCGCCATCGTGTGCGCGGCCATTATGTGGATCATCCTGCTGTTCCTGTTCAACAAGGAAACGGCGCCTGAACCTGTGGTGGTTGATCCGGCGGTCGTGGCGAACATCAGTAAGGAATTCCCTACCGTGGGGAAGACGGTCTTCACCACCAACTGCGCGGGCTGTCACGGCGCGGAAGGTCAGGGCGCCATCGGCCCCAGGCTGGCCGGCGACGAGAAGCTCACCCAGGACCCCGCCTACGTCTACAACATCGTCATGAAGGGCAAGGGCGCCATGCCAGCCGTCGGTCAGGGCCTCAAGGAGAACGAGGTGTACGCCGTGGCGAACTACGTGCTGCACTCCTGGGGGAACAACATCGAGGAACCGCTGACACCCGCGACCATCGCGGCCAGCCAGACCAAGATTGACCCGGCCGTCCTGAAGAACCGCAGCCGCTTTGTCCCTGAGGACATCAAGCTGCCGGAGATCTTCCTGGCGTCGTTCATCATGGTGCTGCTCACCTACGGCCTGATCGGTCTGTACAGCGTCTGGGCAGAAGGCATGGAACTGCGCCCCGGCATTCACAAGGTCCGCTCCACGCCCCTGGCGATGCTGGGCATCCTCACGACGCTGGCCCTGACCATCGTGTTCGGCGTGCTGTTCGTACGTCAGATGGTGACGGACTTCGCCGGGTGGGGCGCCAAGGAACCCGTCATGCCGAACGTGACGGCCGAAGGCTTCTACGCCGCCATGGTTCTGCTGATGCTGGCGGCCAGTCTCGCGCTGTACAAGAAGTTCTTCATGGACGGCGAGGTGCTCGTCGAAGACGCCAGCGGCGAATTCCCCTGGTAATCAGGAGAGGTGGACTCATGACCCGTTACAAGAAACAAGATCCCGAACTGACCCGCCGTAAGTTCATCAATGTGGCCATGGGCACCGGCGCCGCCGTGGGCACCCTCAGTCTCGTCAGCGCGCTGGGCATCGCCAAGCCTGTCTTCCGCCTGACGGCCGACAAGGCGCCGCCCCTCAAAGGCGACGTGCTCGTGCACGCGGACGCCGCCAAGTACGGCCAGCCGGTAAAGCCCTCCGAGCTGAGTGAACTGGCCGTGATTGCCTACCCGATGGGCCGCAACAAGGACGGCAGCACCGTGATCCGCGCGGGTGAACCGAACAACCAGGTGGGCGTGTACAAGTTCGAGCCCTCCGCGCTGCAGGCCCCCACGAAAATCGACGCGACCGACAACGGCATTGTGGTGTACTCGAACACCTGCACGCACGCCGGTTGCTTTCCCAAGTCGGTGAACAACCAATTTATCGTGAACTGCCCCTGCCACTCCGGGCAGTACGAACCCCGTCAGGGCTGCAAGGTGATCGGCGGGCCGCCACCCAAGCCCATGCCGCAGCTGGGCGTCAAGGTCGAAGGGGAACAGCTGGTGCTGACCTCTTCGTTCCTGACCTCGCCCTACGGATACAAGAACGACGAGGAGTGGGAAGCCTACCTGAAGCAGGCTGAGGAGTTGCTCGCATGAACCAGTGGCTCGATGACCGTCTTCACATCTCGCGCCTGAACGACAAGTTCCTGCGCAAAGCCTTCCCGGTGCATCACTCCTTCTTCCTGGGGGAGATCACGCTGTTCAGCCTGATCGTGCTGATTATCACGGGCATCCTGCTGGCGCTGGCGTACGAGCCCAGCAACAGCATGGTCGTGAACTCCTTCGACCCCGGCACCGCTGCCAAGCCGAATATGCTTCCGGCCGCGTACCACTCTGCGCTGAAGATCAACGCCATGCCCTTCGGGGACATGCTGCGCCGCACTCACCACTGGATGGCGAACATCATGATTGCCGCAGCGGTGCTGCACCTGATGCGCGTGTACTTTACCGGGGCGTTCAAAAAGCCGCGTGAAATCAACTGGTGGATTGGCATGCTGCTGCTGATCTTTGCCGGGCTGACCGCCGTGACCGGCTACATCCTGCCGTACGACAACTACGCGTACAGCACCGTGAAGGTCATCTACGCCATCACGGCCTCCGTGCCCTGGGTGGGCGACTGGCTGGCGCAGGCGGCGTTCGCTGGACGCTTCCCCGGCGACGGCATCATTCCCCGCATCTACGGCTACCACATCATGCTGCTGCCCGGCATCCTGCTGGCCATGACGGCCGCGCACATGCTCATCATGATCAAGCAGAAGCACACCCAGCCGCAGTACGCCAAGCGTCTGGCGTACAAGAAGATCGTTGGTGTGCCCCTGATGACGCAGCAGACCCCCATCATGCTGATGCTGGCCCTGCTGTTCACGGGACTGGTCATGCTGTTCGCTGCGTTCATCCCTGTTCACCCCGTGGAGTTCTTCGGTCCGCCCAGCTCCTCGGGCGTCAGCAACATCAAGCCCGACTGGTACCTGCTGTGGGTGTTCGGGGCCCTGGCAATCATCCCCGGCTTTGAAGTCGAGATTCTGGGCGGCACGATCAGCGCTGAGTTCATCGGCGCCATGGTCTTCCCCGGCATCGTGATTGGCCTGATGTTCGCAGTGCCGATGCTCGACCGCAGCAAGGACAACCAGTACTACGCCGAGAACCCCACCAACTCCCCCGTCCGGCTGGCTGCTGGCGTGGCGTTCATGGCCATGATGCTCGTGATGTCGGTGGCCGGGTACAAACCCGAGCTGATCGAGAGCCGCCTCCTGACCACCAACAACGCCAACGCGATCCTGTGGATTCTGACTTTCGTGATCCCTGCCCTGAGCTACTTCGGCACGATCGGGATTGTGCGCGGCATCCGCGCGCTGCGGGAAGCGGACGAGCGCGAGACGCTCGCCCACGCCCACGCAGACGACTGAACGCCCCATTCCCTGGAGGGTGCTCCGCAGCTGCGGAGCACCCTCTGCCTTTACGCTGTGTGCTGTAGTGTCCCCATGGAGTTCCTGACCCTGCTGCTCGTCCGGGAAGCCCGTCGCCTTGGGCTGGCCGGGCAACCGCCGCACCTGGCACCCTCTGAGGCGCTCCTGGCGCTGGGCCGCCTGACGCTGCAGGAGTTGATCGCCCAGGGCGCGCTGCCTGACCCGGAGCCAGACATCGACTGCTGGGCCGCGCCGCGCCACCCGGGCCACTGACCCGGCACACAGAAAACCGGCCCACACAGGTGGGCCGGCTGGTGAAACGAAAGAGTTAAGCCTGAACGCGCTGGGTCGGCAGACTGACAGCGGGTGTGGCGCCCTGGCGACTCCCGGCCGCATACCCGACCTGGGCGCCGAACTGCCACGCGAGCTTGATCATGAACTGAATGGCGTCTTCGTCATGCTGAGCGATCAGGGCACGCAGATGTTCAGGAAGACCTTCGGGGAGAGGCATGGCGCGGAGCTGCTCCCCGTATTCACTGCGGAGCTGCTCGAACCACTCGGCATAGGGGTTCGTCATGCCCACCATCTTAACACTGGGACGCTCAAGGAATGTAAGCGGCGGCTCTCCGCCTGAGGCGGGACGCAGGGCTCCCTCCCCGGCTTCACTTTGCTTTCCAGGCACCTTTTTATTTCCCGAATGGTGTTACGCTTCACGCATGACCGCGACCACCACCTCCGAACAGACCGGCGGCGTGCCCGCCCGTGACATCACCATCAGCGAATACGGCGCCCAGAGAGCCCTGACGATCCTGGCCGGCAGCGGCAAGGAAAATGCCGGCGTACGCGTGTTCATCAAGAGCGGCGGCTGCAGTGGCTACCAGTATGGAATGGCCATCGATGACCGCGAACTCGAAGGCGACACCATTGTCGTTGACCGCGGCGTGAAACTCCTCGTCGACCGTATGAGCCTGCCCCTGCTGCGTGGCAGTGAAGTGGATTTCGTGGAGAACATGATGGGCGGCGGCTTCACCGTGCATAACCCCAACGCCACCTCCGCGTGCGGATGCGGCTCCTCCTTCCGCACCGACGGCTCCCAGTCCCCCGACGGCGAAGGCGCCGGCGGCTGCGCCAGCCACTGAACTTTCCCTCTCTTCTTGCCGCTCCTGTCCGCCTGGGCAGGAGCGGTTTCTGCTTTCACCCCCCCCACTGCCGGATGACAGGCACATGAACACGACCTTGACGCTTTTCATGAGCACCGTATACTGACCGCATCACCAACAACCCGGGCAGCACAACAGCCCATCAGTACACGGAGGCCCCATGAAAAAGACCCTTGCCCTTACAGCGTTCCTCCTCGGCGCCGCCCTCGCCGGTCCTGCCAACAACAGCCTGGTGGTCGGCACCTCTCAGGAACCGCCGAACATCTACGACCCGTGGAGCACCAACAACCTTGCCATCACCAGCGAGATTAACGGCTACATGGGCGCCAGCCTGACCTACCAGGATGACAACGGCGACACCAAGGCCGACATCGCCACCCGCGTCCCTACCCTGGCAAACGGCGACTACAAGGTCGTCAAGGACGCCAAGGGCGACGTGGTCCGCAACAGCGTCACGTACTCCATCCGCAAGGACGCAAAGTGGAGCGACGGCACACCCATCAAGGTCGCGGACTTCCAGTTCTGGCTGAAACTCGAGAACGACGACCGCGTGCCTGTGCCTGACCGTGATCCCTGGGACCGCGCGAAAATTACCGTCAACGACACTGACACCTTCACCATTACCTTCGAGCCGCCCTACCTGTTTGCCGATCAGGTGAGCCCTAGCCTGGCGCCCAGCCACATCATGGGCGCAGCCTGGAACGCCTTTGACGCCAAGACGAAGAACGAGAAGGACGCCAAGGTCATCAACGAGGAGTGGAAGAAGTTCATCGCCTCGTTCACCACCGCCCGCAACCTGCCCAAGGTCGTGGCCGGACCGTTCAAGCCCACCGCGTGGCGCACCGGCAACAGTCTGACCATGACGCGCAACGCCATGTACTGGAATCAGCCCAAGAATCCCGAGAACTACGTACAGACCGTTACCTACCGCTTCATCCCGAACACGAACACCCTGAAGGTGAACATCCTGTCCGGGCAGCTGGACGCCGTAAGTAACGTGGGTCTCACCTTCGACCAGGGGGTCGACCTCTCGCGCAACGAGCGCAACAAGTACAAGACGTACTTCGTGCCCGGCGCAGTGTGGGAACACGTGGACATCAACGCCCGCGGCCAGCGCGCCAAGGACCTCGACCTGGACGACCCCCGCATGCGTCAGGCGCTGCTGTACTCCATTGACCGTGACGCGCTCGTCAAAGCACTGTTCCAGGGCAAACAGGCCGTGTCCAACAGCTGGATCGGGCCAGTCAGCAAGCTCTACAAGAAGGACGTCAACGACTACAACGTGAACGTCACCAAGGCCAAGCAGCTGTTCGCGGCGCTCGGCTGGACGCCCGGCAGCGACGGCGTGCTGCAAAAAGGCGGAAAGAAACTCTCGCTGAACTTCTCCACCACCGCCGGCAACAGCACCCGCGAGCGCGTGCAGCAGATCCTGCAGGCGCAGTGGAAGGCCGTGGGCGTGCAGGTGAACATCCAGAACTACCCTGCCAGCGTGCTGTTCGGACCGGACTTCCTGAGCAAAGGCGAAAGCGGCAAGTGGGACATGGCCATGTACGCCTGGTCGAACAACCCCGTGTTCGAAGAGGGGAACCTCTGGAAGAGCGAAGGGATTCCCACCGCCGCCAACGGCTACTCCGGCCAGAACAACCCCGGCTGGAAGAACGCCGAGTACGACAAGCTGTACCAGCAGGCCAAGGTGGAGTTCAACCAGGCCGAGCGCATCAAGCTGTTCGACCGGATGCAGGCCATCTGGAACTCCGAACTGCCCTCGCTGCCCCTGTACTTCCGCGTGAACGTGTACACCAAAGTGCCCGGCCTCGTGAACTACACCTTCAGCGCGATCACCCAGTACCCCAGCTGGAACGCCGCGAACATCGGGTGGGCCAGCAAGGGCGCCGTCGAGGAGTACAAGCAGAAGTAACCGCCCTACCGCGCGCCCCTGCACAGGAGGCGCGCCGGGGCAGGGGGAGGGCAGGCGCGTTACGCCTGCTTCCCCCTGCCCCTTGCTTCAGGAGTTCGACATGGGAACCTACGCATTACGCCGCGTCATTCAGATGATCCCGCTGCTGCTGGTGATCAGTCTGCTGATCTTCGCGCTGACCGCCCTGCAACCCGGTGACCCGGTAGACCAGCTGATCTTCGGGAACAGCAAGATCACCCCCGAGGACATCGCCCGCCTGAAGGCCGCTTACGGCCTGGACCAGCCGTGGATCACGCGCTACTTCTTCTGGCTGAAACAGGCAGTCACCGGGAACTTCGGGTACTCGCAGGACTTCGGGGTGCCCGCACTGGACTTCGTGTTCCAGAGCCGCCTGCCCAACACGCTGCTGCTGACCGTCCCGGCGCTGATCGTCAGCACGCTCATCGCCGTGCCGCTGGGAATCTTCAGCGCGGTGCGGCAGTACTCAGGGCTGGACTACGCGCTGACCTTCTTCGCGTTCCTGGCGGTCAGTGCTCCCGTGTTCTGGGTGGGGGCGCTGGCACTGTACTTCTTCGCGGTGTACCTGCCAGGCGCGACCGGTGGGGCGCTGTCCCTGCCGCCCGGCGGCCTGGGCAGCCCGGACCTGCCAGCAGATGCGAGCGCCTGGGCAGTGTTCGCGGACAAGCTGAAATACCTGCTGCTGCCCATGATGATCCTGATGCTGCGTGAGATTGCCGTCACGCTGCGCTTCATGCGTGCGAACATGCTTGAAACGCTCACCCAGGACTATGTGCGTACCGCGCGCGCCAAGGGTCTCGCGGACCGCCGGGTGCTGTACAAACACGCGCTGCGTAACGCCGTGACGCCCATCGTGACCCTGCTGGGCCTGAGCATCCCTGGCCTGTTCGGCGGGGCTGTCATCACGGAGACAGTGTTCTCCTGGCCAGGGATGGGCAAGGCCATTCTGGACGCGCTGGTCAGCAAGGATTTCAACGTGGTCATGGTGTGCCTGATGATGCTGGCCGTCCTCACCGTGGTGTTCCAGCTGCTGACCGACCTCGCCTACGCCATCGTTGACCCCCGGATCCGGTACTCCTGATGACCACTGTTCCCGTACCTACTGCCGCTCCAGCCAAGAGCCGCTCGACCCTGCACATCGCGCTGCGCCGCCTGCGCAAGCACAAGGCTGCCATGGCCAGCCTGATCGTGATCGCTGCGCTGATCCTCACGGCGGTCCTCGCGCCGCTGATTGCCCCGTATGATCCCAACGCGCAGGACCTCGCCGGGATCTACGCGCCGCCCGGCGCCCGGCACGTCCTGGGTCAGGACAGCCTGGGCCGTGACCTGCTGTCACGCATCATCTACGGCAGCCGCGTAAGCCTGATCGTGGGTTTCACGGTCGCGCTGTTCAGCGTGGCCCTCGGCACCCTGCTGGGCCTGCTGGCCGGTTACCTGGGCCGCTGGACGGACACCGCCATCAGCCGGTTCATTGAGATCATGCTCTCCATCCCTGAACTGCCGCTGCAGCTCACCCTCAGCGGCCTGTTCGCCGTGAGTGACCTGCCCGCCATCGCGGCCCTGCGGCAGAATCCGAATTCCAGTGTGTTCATCATCGTCGGGATCTTCACCTTCTTCGGCTGGATGAGTACCGCCCGGCTCGTCCGCGGGGAGGTCCTGAAACTCAAGAACCTCGAGTACGTGGACGCCGCGCGGGCCCTGGGCGCGAACAGCAGCCGCATCATGTTCCGGCACCTCGTGCCGAACGTGGTGGCCGTGATTATCGTGAACGGCACCCTGGCGGTTGGCGGCGCGATCCTGGGCGAGGCGGCACTGTCCTTCCTGGGCTTCGGCATCCAGCCCCCTGTCAGCACCTGGGGCAACATGCTGTCCAACGCGAACGAGGTCGTGCTGGAACACCCGTTCATCGCGGTGTACCCGGGCCTGGCGATCCTGCTCACGGTGCTGGCCTTCAACTTCCTGGGTGACGGTCTGCGCGACGCGTTCGACCCCAAAAGTCGCCTGTAGATCCCAGCCCCCCCGAACCCCCGCGCCGGCGGGGGTTTTTCGTGATGCCCGGCCGCATCGCGTATTCTGACGGCGTGATCGTACTCGGCATTGATCCTGGACTCGCGAACCTCGGCCTTGGGCTGGTGGAGGGCGACGTGCGTAAGGCCCGTCACCTGTACCACGTCTGCCTGACGACCGAGAGCGCCTGGATCATGCCGCGCCGCCTGCAGTACATCCACGAGGAGGTTACCCGCCTGCTGGCCGAGTACCGCCCGGACGCCGTGGCTATTGAGGATCAGATCCTGCGCAAGCAGGCCGACGTGGCCTTCAAGGTCGGGCAGGCGTTCGGGGTGGTGCAGCTCGCCTGCGCGCAGGCCGGGGTTCCCATACACACCTATGGACCCATGCAGGTCAAACGTTCCCTGGTCGGGACCGGCCGTGCGGAGAAAGAACAGGTGATCTATATGGTCAAGGCCTCGCTCGGCGTGCGTGAACTGTTCAACAATCACGCCGCCGACGCTCTGGCACTCGCGCTCACGCACCTGGCAAGTGCGCCCATGCAGGCCCGCACCGCTGCCGGTCTGGCCCTGCGCTGAGCGCATGACCCTCCTGTTCTCCCTGCTGAGCTCCGCCGCGCTGACTTTCGCGTGGCTGTGGTTCTTCGTGCGGCGGGACCGTCACCCCGAGCCGCTGTGGCTCCTGGCCCGCACCTTCGCGTGGGGCATGCTCGCGTGGGTGATCGCTGCAGCTCTGGAGACGAGTCTGGGCCGCCTCATCATTTCCCCGGTGCCGTTCGCTGCGGCGTTGGTGGTGGTGCTCACGGCTCTGATTGAGGAAGGCTTCAAGTTCGTGGCGGCCACCACCGCCATCACGGAACTCTCCTTCGACGAACCCATGGACGGTCTGATCTACGCCGTGACAGCTGCCCTGGGGTTTGCGCTGATGGAAAACGCAACGTATACCCTCGGCTTCGGGTCGGGTGCCGGCGTCTGGCACGCCGTGCTCGCTACGCTGGCGCACGCCCTGTTCAGCGCTCCACAGGGGTACGCGCTGGGCGGACTTCACTGGCAGCAGGGCCGCACCTGGGTGGTGCAGGGTCTGATTCTCAGCGTGGTGCTGCACGCTGTTTTCAACGGGCTCCTGGCAGGCGGCAGCAGCTGGGTTCACCTGCTGGCGCTGGGTGTCGTGGTGGCCCTGATGGTTGCCCTGGCCACCCGCTACTACCTGACGTTCGAAGCGCACGCGCGGCGCTATGGGCCGTCAGCGTACTTCCTGAGTGAACAGGCCCGGCGCGCCCGCCAGTGACCACTGCCCTGCCGGAGTCAGCCACTCGCCAGATCTACAGGGTTTCGTGGCCGGTCTGTCCAGGCACCCAGTGCTGCCCGTGCTCGTCCTGCTCATGCTTCCAGACAGGCACGTGCACCTTGAGATGTTCAATGATGAAGTCACAGGCCTCAAGTGCCGCCCGCCGGTGAGGGCTGGCCACTCCAATCAGAATGCTCGCCTCCCCGGGGTACAGGCGGCCCACGCGGTGCTGGATGTACACCCGCAATTCCCCGTGCTGGCTCCGGGCTGCGTCTGCTGCGCCCTGCATCACTTTGCGCGC
>NZ_CP083455.1:172500-270000 GCF_020229735.1 Deinococcus taeanensis
TGAGCTGAAAGGTATCCTTGACGGTCAGCGTCAAGACGAATTCATCGCCCCCGAACCGGGCTACGTTATCCGCGCCGCGCACCGCAGTACGCAGGCGGTCAGCCACCTGCCGCAGGACGGCGTCTCCAGCCGCGTGCCCGTACCCGTCGTTAATCTGTTTCATGCGGTCAAGGTCAAGGAAGAGCACGCCGACCAGTTCACTCTGTCGCAGTGCAACCTGGATCCGCCGGTCGAGTTCTTCGTGCAATGCGGTGCGGTTTAACAGCCCAGTCAGGGGATCATGCCCAGCCTGAAACGCCAGGGTATTCGTGAGACGCCCATTGTCCATGACAGCCAGCACCTGCCGGGTGAGCAGCAGCAGCAGAATCAACACGGTGAGCGGTTCGAACAGCCGGCCCGACCGGGCGCCGTCAAGCACCACTGTAGACGAGAGGATCAGGGCCGCGGCGGGGAGCAGCATGTTCAGTCGCTGGCGCCGCCGGGTCGACAGCGCCCGGTGAGCAGTTCCGGCGGCTTGCGTGGTGAGCTGAAGGTACGCCGCCGTCCCGAACGCTGCGAACGCCAGTGGCCACAGCAGGTCCAGTGGCCCACCGAGCTCGTATGCACCCTGGGCAGCCACCCGGGCGTACAGCATATGCGCCACGAGCAGCCCTGACAGTCCTCCACCGAGCAGGGCGAGTTGTGCCCGGTCCAGGCTGCGGGGCCGCCAGACGGCCATGGCCACCACCAGCGACACCAGGACCAGGTCACTGAGGGGATAAGCGACAGCCACACCAAGCGCGAAAGGCTGCTGGGCGTAACGGTCGAGCAGGTCCGGCAGGGACAGGCGCCACAGGCGGTTCCCGGCCGCCGTGATGATGATGGTGACGTCCAGCAGGAAACTCAAAGTGAGAAGGCGCGAGGTGGGAGCCTCCCACAGGTGCAGAACACCCAGCAGGAAACACGGCGCCAGCATCAGGTACCCGATGTCCGCAGCCGAAGGAAACGTGGACCGTCCCGACAGATCGAGCCACACGTACGCCGTCTGTCCGGCCGCCCAGCACCCCAGACCTGCAGTGAAGAACCACCAGGCGCGCTGCACTGCCCCGGACTCGCGGACGGCAAGCGATCCCGTCAGCAGCGCCGCCAACAGGCACGCCGGGAAGAAACTCAGGTTACCCAAAATGGGTCTCAGAGCTTCAGGTCGGCCGCCGGTGACCAGCCAGAGCGCATGCAGCCCAACAGCCGCCACCAGAGTGGCGTACAGGACCGTCACGCGCTGGACGCGGCTCATCGGTCGTTTTCCATGACTCGTTCATCATGATGGGCAATCACTCTCTGAACTCTGACGGGGTGGTGTCTTTAGGTGGACTGGCACTGCAATCTGAGCCTTTACGCAGCAGATTCAGGAAACCCAAGGAGCCCTGGATGTTTACCCCGGGCCGCCTTCAGTGGCCTGTCATCCACTCGCTACTCTCGTAGGGGAAGATCAGCACACCACTTTCCTATGCTCACTGGCCCTCGTGTCCCCACGTCTCTTGATCCTAAGGAGCGCACCATGACGCAAGCTGAGAAGAAGAACGACCCGGACCATAAGCATGACCGCGACAATGACCCCAAGCCGGGTGGGCAGCGCGACCCCGGGAATGGTCAGCCCAGCCAGGATGACCGTGACAAAGACGGTCGCCGCAATGGCAGTGAAAGCGGCGGCGGACGTACGGGCTCGAATTGACCAGTCCCCCTTTTTTCCAGGAGGTTGATCATGTCGGACAAACAGCTGCCGGATGACCCCAGCCACACCACACGCCTGACCGAACAGAAAGCCGCGGACCTGAACGCCGAGCCCGGCCGTGGTGCCAGACCGGTTCCGGGCGCCCACATGCACGAGCAGGAAGTGGACCAGCACCTTTCCAGCGACAGCAGCGCGGACCTGCTTGACCCTGAAGAAGGCCCACGCGAAACCAGAAATAAGTGAGGCTCAGGCCACGGACCAGGGCAGCCAGATCCCACCAGGAGAGGCACCGGATCTCACTGTCGATCCGGTGCCTCTCCTGGTGGGCGGCTTCCTCAGGCGGAGCGCGCCTACCGGGTTAACTGGTCAAGCTGCCTGTTCCTAGTAGGGCCGGGCCGGCTCGCTGCTTTGCTCGGTGTCCCTCACCGCCTGTTCCTGCTGACTCTGGGCGTGAACGTGCTTCAGCCCGTCCGCAACCCGGCGGCCATACTCAGCGTCGCAGCGCGTGAACAGTTCCACCATGCGCTTCTGGATGCGTTCATCCACAGGGGCAAGGGCGTCCACGAGGTTGCGGATCAGCTCGTCGCGCTCCCAGTCCTCGAAGGCGCGGTACCGCTCGCCGGCCTGCTGAAAGTCGTTCGTGCGGTCAATGGTCTGCCGCACCAGCGGGCCTTCAATGTACGGCGTGTGCGGGGTGCCGGACGGCGCAGCCTCACTCAGGCCGTTCAGCATGGACGGCTCGTAGTTCACGTGCGGATTCTGCCCCGGGGCGGTGTCCACCCGGTACGCCATCTGCCCGTCGCGCTGGTTGGTCGCCACGTGCTTCTTGGGGGCGTTGATGGGCAGCTGCAGGTAGTTGCTGCCCACACGGTACCGCTGCGTGTCGGAGTACGAGAACGTGCGGCCCTGCAGCATCTTGTCGTCACTGAAGTCCAGGCCGTCCACGAGGACGCCCGTGCCGAACGCCACCTGCTCCACCTCCGCGAAGTAGTTCTCCGGGTTGCGGTTCAGGGTCATCTTCCCGACGGGCAGGAACGGGAACTGGTCCTCAGGCCAGAGTTTCGTGTCGTCCAGCGGATCGAAATCCAGTTCCGGGTGCTCGCCGTCACTCATGATCTGCACGCACAGTTCCCACTGCGGGAACTGACCGGCCTGAATGTGGTCGAACAGGTCCTGCGTGGCGTGATTGAAGTTCTTCCCCTGGACCTGCTCTGCCTCCGCCTGCGTGAGGTTCCGGATGCCCTGCAGCGGCTCCCAGTGGTACTTGACGAGCACGCCCTCTCCGGCTGTGTTCACCCACTTGTAGGTGTTCACACCTGAGCCCTGCATCTGCCGGTAGTTGGCAGGAATGCCCCACGGGGAGAACAGGAACGTAATCATGTGCATCGCTTCGGTTGTGTGACTGATGAAGTCAAAGATCCGCTGGGTGTCCTGCCGGTTGGTGACGGGATCCGGCTTGAACGCATGCACGAGGTCCGGGAATTTCATGGCGTCCCGGATGAAGAAGACCTTGAGGTTGTTGCCCACCAGGTCCCAGTTGCCGTCCTCGGTGTAGAACTTCACGGCGAACCCACGCGGGTCACGCAGGGTCTCCGGGGAATGGCCCCCATGAATCACGCTGGAGAACCGCACAAAGACAGGCGTCTGCTTGCCTTTCTCCTGGAAGAGCCTGGCGCGCGTGTACTTGCTGACCGGTTCGTCGCCGACCGTGCCGTACGCCTCGAACACGCCGTGTGCGCCCGCGCCGCGCGCATGCACGACGCGTTCGGGCACGCGCTCCCGGTCGAAATGACTGATCTTCTCCAGGAAGTGGTAGTTCTCCAGCGTAACCGGACCGCGCGCACCGACAGTCCGCAGGTGCTGGTTGTCCGTGACCGGATGGCCCTGCCGGGTGGTGAGGGTCTGCGCGGTCTCTCCGGGCGCCTGACGGTTATCCGCGGCGCCGCCCACCCCCTCTACCGCGGTGCCGTCCTGGCCCTGCGACTGTGCCGTGTCGTGTGGGGTGGGCTTGTGCTGGTCATCCATGCCACCCGTTATACCGAAGTCAACTCGGGAAACATTTGCCTGTCGTTGAGATGCGCTTGAGGCAACCTCCTCAAAGGCCAGTGGCCCCGTCCCCCTCCGGTGCTGAAGCGGGCGGAGAACCGGACGCGGCCGGGCCGCTGCCTCAGGGCGGTTCAGCAAAACATCTCTCCTGACACGCAGGAGAGATGCGGGTGGTGCCGGGAACGGGACTTGAACCCGCACGCCTTGCAGCGGCCGATTTTAAGTCGGATGCGTCTACCGTTCCGCCATCCCGGCCTGCTCCCACAAGCGGAAGCCTGCACAGTATAGAAGAAAGGCCACCGCTGCGCAGGAAAACAGTGATGGAGCAGGGGACGTCTGCCCGGCGTCCCCTGCTCCATCAGGGGCCAGCACGGGTGTTGACGGCAGGGTTTCTCCCGGCGCTCCGCTCAGGAGGCAGGTGATCGCCCCGCCTCTGCCTGATACCTTCGGAGCGCCCAGGAAGAGAAAGAGGGTGCGGGTGAAAGAACGGGTTCGCTCTACGGACTGAACTGCGCCGTGGCGGTCAGTTCCGCCGGAACTGCCCGTGAAAGTTCCGCCACTGCTTCTGGCCGAGCGCGTACACCGGGTGCGTCCACCGGCCCGCCACCACGCCCTCCCGCAGCGACTCAATCAGCTGCGGCGGGGTGTGAATCGTCCGGAAGGGCGTCTCCACCCACGCCTCACCGATATCCCGCAGGGTGTGCGCGTCACTGCCCGCACACATGGGCAACTGGCGTGCCTGCGCCCACGCCTGCGCCGCGCGGTTCCAGTGATGACGCGACAGCCGGGAATTGAACGTCTCCACGAGATCGACCTGCTCCGCAATGCGTTCCGTTGCGGCCGGTCGCAACCGGTACCGCTTCAACGGATCGAAGCCGTGCTGCAGGAGCACCAGCCCCCCCTGCGCCCGGATCTCCCGGACCGTCTCCTCCGGGGTGAGTTTCGGCGCAATACGCTCCTGCAGGAACAGCCCGATCAGTTCGCCTTCGCTGGTCGTGATTTCCTCACCTGCGATCACACTCAGCCGGTCCTCAAGCCCCATGTCCCGCACCAGTGCCTGCAGCGCTGGTCCACCCCGGAACTCGTCATGGTCTGTGACGGCAATGACGCGGGTGTTCGTGCGCAGCATCCACCCCGGGATGTCCCGCAGCGGCGTGCGGCAGTCATGACTGACTTCCGTATGCACGTGCAGGTCCATGCGCATCACCTGCACCCCGGCGCGCCACACCAGGTTGTTCTGCCGGGCCGCACCGGGCCGCGGCGCCCAACCCAGCGCCCCGCCCACGCGGTCCTGCAGGGCGTGCACGAGGGCCACCGGCCACGCGCGCCGCAGCGGCACCTGCCGGGCTTCACTTGGGTTCAGGGGCGGCAGGGGCGGCCTGGACTTCGTCACGCGTCTGCTCCGGCCGCCTGAGCCGGCACGGGCACCAGCACCCGCAGCGCCGCCGGCCACGCCTCGATCAGCACGCGGCCCGTCACGCCCTGCATCGGCTCGCGCACCTCTGCGTCCACATGAAAGGCCTGCCCGGTGTACGGAATTTCCACCCGGGCTGCCCGGGTGCTTTCCACACTGCTGAGCGCCTCGAAGTCATCCCGCGCCAGGGCCGCCAGATACGCCAGCAGTCCCTCCCGGCCCGCCGCGTCAATGCGCACCACGTCCAGCTGCCCGTCTCCCGGGTCCGCGTTCGTCGCGAGGCGCAGCCTCGGCCCGGTCGCCTTGGTGTTCATGACCTCCAGCAGCGCGAACGCCGTTTCGGGCAGCACCTCGCTGTCGAGTGTCACGGCGGCCGGCGGAGGATCAAACGTCGTGAGGGCCGTCGTGAGCGCCTGCACGGCCCGCAGCGGACTCTTCCCGCCTTCCGGGTCGTACTCCGCCATCACGTCCGCGAAGGCCCCGCACCCGCACGCCTCCAGGAACACGTCCTCGCCCCAGGGGCCTTCCACGCGCCCCAGGTCGAACGGCTGTTCGGTCGCCTGGGCGTACAGGGCGATCACGTCCAGCGGTTCGCCCTGTACGCCCAGGGTCCGGGCCACGTTGTTCGCCGTGCCCATGGGAATCACGCCGAGCGTCACCCCGTCCCGGCCGGCGAGGTGCAGGGCCACGGCCCGCACCGTGCCGTCCCCGCCGGCCACGAACACCGTGCCCTGGGCGTCGGCCAGGGCACGTTCGAGTTCCTCCTCCCCGGTGGTCGCCCGGTATACAGGCTGGAACCCGATGCCCTGCAGGGCCGTCACCAGAAGGTCCGGCGTGCAGCGCGTACTGCCGCCCGCATTCGTGTTGAAGATCAGGATGGCCGGGCCGCGCCGCAGGTCGCTCACCGGAGGCGCGGTGTTCAGTGCTGTCATGGCGTCACTGTAGCCCCCGCTTCGGCAGGCCGCCTTCAGCAAATCATGACCCGCCCGGTGTACGCCCGGGCAGCTCAGGCCTGCCGGTGCGCGTCCCGGTCCGCTTCTCGTTGTGGGTTCCGGAGGGCCGCCCAGTCCTCGAACGCCAGCGCCGGCAGCAGCGCGAAACTTCCCACGAACAGGCTGGCCACGGCCGCCGGCACCCGAATGGGCGTCCGGCCGTTCAGCGCGAGGTACAACGCGCCGAGCGTGCTCAGCGCGCCCACGTCCATGAACATGACCCGGGCGAACGAACTGCGCTGCAGGGTTTCCCGCGCCCCCGGTTCACCCGGCCGGGCCGAACACGGCGGTCAGCACCAGCAGCAGCCACAACGAGCCGAACAGACGCAGCCGGGCAGGGGAGGGACGGCGGTACTCGGAAAGGGGCATACCGGCAGCGTACCGGCACAGGCCGAACGGACTGAATCAATTCACACTGGAGTACGGCAAAACCATGAACTCCGGCGGACTGGGCAAGGCCGAACTGGAAATGAGGTCACCCGCGCAGGCCTGGCGTGAAGGGCCCCGCAGTCCTGCCCCGTCGCTCACCGGTCCTGAAGGCAGAGATGCCCCGGAGCCTCACTGCGCCTAACCTCCACCGGCGCTGTGGTCAGGTCTGAGCCCCGATTCGCTCCGTGCGGGGCACAAAAAGCTGCCTTCCCCAACTGGGGAAGGCAGGCGGGTGGAACCGGCGGTTTACGTCAACCGCACTTGCTGTAACCGCAGGCCTGGCATTTCAGGCAGCCTTCCTCACGGATCACGGCTTTCTCCTCGCACACGGGGCAGCGTTCCCGGGCCATGCCGTCCACGCTCACACCCGCAGGGGCGGCGCTTACAGGCTGGGCGGTGTCGGTGCTGCCACCCGCCAGAGGGGGCAGCTGCGCAGCGTCAAGGTCCTTCTGGAAGGTTTCCAGCGCCACGGCGATCAGGTCGGCCTTGCTGCCCACGAGGCGGCCGTTATAGCTGCCGTACAGGCCGCCATTGATGCCGCGCAGGGTCTTGACGATGGCCTGAGCGGGCACGCCGTGCTGAAGGGCGATGGACACCACGCGGCCAAGCGCTTCGCTGTCGGCGTTCGCTTCGTCCCCGGCGCGCCCCGAGATGACCATCACTTCGACAGGTTTACCGCCGAGTTCATTGACGGTGACGAGGAAGCTGCGGCGGTGGCCGCTGGTGGGATCGGTGAGTTTGACCATGTCAGTGATGCCGCGCAGGCGGGTGGGGCGCTCGTACTGGGGTTTGCTGGACAGGGCGGGGGTCACCCTGGCGGCAGGGGCCGGAGTGGCGGATTCAGGGGTGGGACGCTGTTCGCCCATAACGTCCGCGGCGGCGCTGGCTTCCGCGGCAGGCTCGTCCTCCTTCCTGGTTTTCTTCTTGCTGGTACTCAGCACCTGGAACTGCCGGGAGCCGTCGCGGTACACGGTGATGCCCTTGCAGCCGGTCATGTACGCTTCGCTGTAGGCGTCCTGAACATCCTGGACGGTGGCGTCGTTCGGCAGGTTGATGGTTTTGCTGAGGCTGTTGGCGGCGTACCCCTGCGCGTCAAAGGCGCACTGCACGACGCCCTGCATGCGGACGTGATCGACGGGCTTGATGTCGTGCGCGCACACGAACACCTGCTGGAGGGCGTCGGGGATGAAGGGCAGGCCGACGACGCTGCCGTGGTTCTCGCTGACGGCTTCAGTGACCTTATCCCAGTCCCAGCCGCCGTCCCTGGTCATGCCCTGCGGAGCGGGGTACGTTTCGAGGAGTTCCACGAACAGCGGAGCGAGGAGGGCGCGGTACTCGCTGCCGATCTTGCGCCAGATAAACGGACTGAAGATGGGTTCAATGCCGGAGGAGACGCCCATGAGCATGCTGGTGGTGCCGGTGGGCGCGACAGTCAGGACGGCCACGTTCCGGCGGGGGGCGTGGGGGACCTTGCCGGGGTTGCGGGTGTACACGGCGTACACGCCGCGTTCCTCGCCCAGCCGCTCGCTTTCGAGAATGGCTTCCTCACGCAGGGCGCTCATGATGTCGTAGATGGTGCGGCGGCCAGCGTCACTGTCGTAGCGCAGGCCGAGTTTGATGAGGGCGTCGGCGAGGCCCATGACGCCCAGGCCCAGGCGGCGCAGGTCCTGGCTGGCCACGCGGTTGTCCTCAAGCGCGAAGACATTCACGTCGAGCACGTCGTCGAGGAAGCGCACGGCGGTCCGGACATCCGCGCGGAAGGTGGCCTCGTCGAAGCGGCTGTCCCTGACGTACGCAGCCAGGTTGATGGCGCCCAGGTCGCAGGGTTCGCCCACCGTGAGGGGAATCTCGCCGCAGGGGTTGGTGCTGCGGATCTCGTAGCGCGCGCCAAGGTTCTTCAGGGCGGAGTACTCATTGATGCGGTCCACGAAGATCAGGCCCGGTTCGCCGGTGCTCCAGGCGTGCTGCGCGATCTGGTCCCACAGCCACTGCGCGGGAATGGCGGGCGCGCCGTCCTTGGTGGTGTACACGGGAACACCCTGGGCGTTGTCGTCCGCCCGGGGGGGCAGCTCAGGGAGGGTGCCGACGTACGCTCCGGGCTGCGGCGCCAGGAAGTACTTGCCGGGGACCTCCTGGGCCTTGACGGGCCACAGTCCGCCCGCCTGAAGGGTGTCCCAGAACGTGCTGCTGACCAGGATGCTGATGTTGAAGGTGCTGATGTCCCCTTCGGCGGCCTCGCGGTCGAGGTCCTTGGCGGTCAGGAAGTCCAGCACGTCGGGGTGCTCGATACTGATGGTGGCCATGCCCGCGCCCCGGCGCGTGCCGCCCTGCCGCACCACGCGCAGCACCGGGGCGTACACGAAGCGCAGGGTGTTGATCGGGCCGCTCTGCTCCGCGCCGCGGTTGGCCCACTCAAGGAAATTATCGAAGATTTCAAGCAGGAAGCTCACGGGCCCGCTGCTGGTGCCGCCCGAACCCTTGATGGGTGCGCCCTCGGGCCGCATGACGCTCAGGTCGATGCGGGGTTCGAGGCCCATCTTGGCGTCATCGGCAACCTTGCGGGCCGCGTCAATGATGCCGCCCATATCGTCCGGAACGGCCTGCACGCCTTCAGGCAGACTCTTGACGACGGAGACCCCATTCGAGCGGGCCAGGGCCACCAGCTCCGGGTTGATGACCGGGCCGTACACCACACGGGTCCAGTTGCGCACCGCGATGGGCTGCTTGTCCCCGTCCGGCTGGGTGGGGGGGCGCATGAGCCCCTCAATGAAGTCCTGCACGTCGGGGTGTGCGGCGCTCATATACACCCAGCCGCGCACCCCGGTGTCGGGGCGGCTGCTGTCGGCGCGGGGCGTGTAGACGTCGAGGTTCACGCCGTTCCCGCCGCCGACCTTGGTGACCAGCGCAAGTTTCCGCGCGACTTCCATGACGCCCTCAAACGTGTCGGGACTGTGCTCGGTGGCGCCCTGCACGAAGCAGTTCAGGACGTTGCCGTGCTGCGTCCCGGCGCCGGCCAGGACGCGCCCGCCCGGGCAGAATTTCTTCTGGGCCATCAGGTCGTAGTACTGCTGCGCCCAGTGTTCGCGCACCTCGGGCGCCTCGGCCCCCGCCACCCAGGTGGCAATGCGGCGGAACATGCCGCTCAGGTCACCGTCGCTGCTTTGCAGGTACTGCCGCCGGGCGATGTGGTGGGCGTTCTCGTCGAAGTTGGTCAGGGGTTGCGCACTGAGGGTGGTCACAGAGGGATCTCCTTACAGGGGTTGGGGGCAGGAGACCACAGCAAGAACCCGCACCGCCCCGGGTGGGACCGTGAGGTGGCGCTTGCAGTGGGTGGCCGGTGAAGTGGGCCGTTCCTGAGATGGCTGACTGTACCACCCGCCCGCAGGAGGTACAAGCACTTGTACGTCCCTGCCCAGTCGTGTACAAGATAGAGTGAAATTGGCAAACATGAAGATTCGCTGAAAGGCGTGTGGTACGCCGGATTTCTCTCCAGCGCCCCAGCAGGGGAGAAGCACACACCCCTCAGTGCTGCTCGGGTTTCGCCTCCCGCTCCATCAGGCGCGCCACCCCATCGCGCGGACTCCACTCCCCCCGCGTCACCTGCGCCACCGCCCGCACAATCGGCAGATCATGCCCGTGTGCCGCCGCCCACGCATCCAGCAGCCCCGCCGTACGCAGGCCCTCAACCACCTTCCCCCCCTGCCCCGGGTGCTCCCCCCGCCCCATCGCCTCACCCGCCGCACGGTTCCGGCTGTGCCGGCTCGTGGCCGTCGCCACCAGATCCCCCAGCCCACTCAGCCCGTACACCGTCTCCTCCCGCGCGCCCAACGCCCCCAGGTACCGGTTCATCTCCCGCAACCCCCGCGTGATCAGCGCCGCCTTCGCGTTATCCCCCAGATTCAGACCATCCACCAGACCCGCCGCGACCGCCATCACGTTCTTCAACACGCCGCCCAGCTCCACGCCCGTCTCATCGTCACTCGTGTACACCCGCAACGCCGGCGTCATCAGCGCCCCCTGCACCACCCGCGCGAAACCCGCGTCCCGGCTCGCCACCACCGTCGCGGCCGGCAGCCCCCGCCCGACCTCCTCAGCGTGATTCGGACCGCTCAGCACCGCCACGCGCGTAAATCCCAGCTCACGTGCCAGCACCGACAGCTGCCCCCCATCCGGCGCGAGCCCCTTGGCACACAGCACCACACCCAGCTCCCGCGGCAACGCCGCCAGCAGATCCGGCACCCCGACACTCGGCACCACCACCAGCGCAAAGGGCGCGTCCGTGATCGCCTCCCCCAAATGCGCTGTCACCTCCAACCCCGCCGGTAGCGTCACCCCCGGCAGGTACTCCACGTTCACCCGGTCCTCCTGCAACACCCGTGCAAACGCTCCCCGCCGCGCCCACAACCGCACCGGACCGTTGCGCGCCGCATTCACCGCCAGCGCCGTCCCCCAGCCGCCCGCCCCCAGCACCGGCAGCGGTCTCACGCTGATGCTCCAGCCCACGCAAAAACCCACACGCGCGGCGCATCCGGCGTGGGCGGCGCGTAATCCGGGTACTCCACGATCTCCCACCGCGCAAACCCGGCTGCCGCCAGCAGCGGCTCCAGGTCCGACGGATCGTACCCACGTTCCCGGTGCGTCTCCACAAACTCCAGCTCCCCCACCCGGCAGAACGCCTGCACCACCCCCACATCCGCCTCCGCGTCGTAGTGATGCGACCAGTGGTAATGCACCTCCTCGCCATCCGGCAGCGGCGCCAGCCCCTCAATGGCGTCTCCCTCCCACAACTCCCGCACCCCCACGCGCGTGTTCACGTCGAACGCCAGCAGGCCCCCCGCGACCAGATGCGCCCGCGCCCGCCGGAGCGCCGCCCCGAGATCCTCCGCCCCCAACAGATTGTTCAGGCTGTCAAACACGCAGGTCACAAGCTCAAACCGCTCGCCCAGGTCGAAGGTCCGCAGGTCCCCCTGCACGAACGGCACCCCCGGCAGCCGACCCCGGGCCTCCACCAGCATCGCCTCACTGAAATCCAGGCCGGTTACCGCCCAGCCCCCACCCACCAGTTCACGGGTAAAGCCGCCCGTTCCGCACGCCAGGTCCAGCGCCCGCCCAGGCTCATTCAGCCCGCCGTCACGCGCGTAAGTCAGTACGAAATCCGCCCAGTGGTCGTACTCCACGTCCGCCATGATCGCGTCGTACACGGCGGCCAGCGCTGTAAACGGCTGCCTCTGCATGAACGGAAGTATAACCCCGCCCCTGTCAGTCACCGGTCCGTGCCCTCACGTGAAAACTCCGCTCCACAACCCCACGTGTGAACAGCCGGTGAGGCAAGGAGCAACGCAACCCCTCTGGCCCCACCCCTCCTGCGCCCGGTACGGTGAACACAACCGCCCCGCGCGCCACCCCAACCAGGAGGACCACCATGAAAACCATCCTTGCCGCCACCATCCTTGGCACCCTGACCCTCAGCGCCTGCACCCTCGCCGGCAACCCCATCCAGAAAGACGTCACCGGGCAGCTCAGCGGCTTCAACGCCAACCAGAACCTCGGTCTCGCCATTGTCGGTTTCAACAACGGCCAGTACACCGCCGACGGCACCCAGAGCCAGGTGATCGACAAGTACCTCACCAACGGCTTCTCCCTTGACCTGCCCCGCAACGTCCCGTACGGCACGTACCGCGTCATCGTGTTCCGCGACGCGAACAACAACAACCGCTACGACACCGGCGACACCGTCCTCAGCCGGGACAACGGCAAACGCCTCATCTACGCCCAGCGGGACAACCAGTTCGTGAGCGGCACCAAGGCCGGCTGGAACCTCGTGAACCCCGACGGAACCGTCCAGACCACCCTGCTGAACAACTACGACCTCACCGCGCAGTAAGACTGGGGCAAAAAGAGAGGGAGCTTCATAAGGCGCCCTCTTAGCTGTACATCAGGCTTTCCAGTTGCATTTGCCTCTTGAGCAGTTCGTCTTCCGGCACCACTGGCTCCCCTGGCTTCATCAGTACGTCACTTAAGGGAACCCAACTGACGCAGCCCAGCATGCCCGGCGTTTCCGGCAAGACCAACGGCTCCAGCAGCGGCCGTACTCTCAACAACAGAGCGTGTACCCACGGACGATTTCGGTATTTGAAGCGCCGCTCAATCGCCGGAGCTGTCAACGCCTGCAATGGCTCGAGCTGCAACGCTGTCTCCAGAGATTCCACTCGGTGGACTGCCACGACTTCTGCCAATGCGGAGAACTGAATTACACCTGGCTCAGGATCATCGCGGAGAAGCTCGCGGTAGTTTGCCTGCAATTCATCAGGGTTCTGGTGAAGGAACGTCGGGTACAGGAGAAACGACCGGTGTTCGACCTCGAAGCCCTCATGGGTCTCCATGATTCCACCCTTGCGGACCAACAGCGACAGCTCTCCAGATGTAAGCAGGCGGGACTGTACATCCCATTCTTTCAGGGCACTCAGGCTCATGCCTCAGATGGTAAGGCACTCTTACGGTCGCCTTCAGTTCTCACGCAGAGAAATTCTGAGGGTGACCCAGTTTTGCGCAGATGGAGATAAGCCTCGAAAATAGGGGGCACCATCATGACGAACCGCAGAACGCACAGCGCCGAGTTTAAGCGAGACGCTGTCCAACTCGCCCGAACCAGCGGCAACTTGACGGGCACGGCCCGCGACTTAGGCAGCAACGTCTCACTGCTGCGCAAATGGATCAATGCTGAGCAGGACAAGGGCGAGAGGGCCTTCCCCGGTCAGGGAAAGCAGAGCTTGACCCCAGAGCAGCAGGAGATTCAATGACTCCGCAAAGCGAACGAGATTGTGCGCCAGGAGAGAGAAATCCTAAAAAAAGCGGCGGCCTTCTTTGCCAGAGAGACCACACGCTGAGGTACCAGTTCATCCACGATCACCGGGAGCAGTACCGCCTGGACGTGATGTGCCGGGTGCTGGAGGTGGCGGTCCGTGGGTACCACAGTTGGCGAAGAAGGCCCATCTCCCAGCATCGACAGCAGGATGTGCTGCTCCAGCAGCACATCCAGAACTCTCATCAGCGGCGCAAGGGGCGATACGGTGCCCCACGCATTCACGCAGAGCTGCGCGCCGAAGGGGTCCAGGTCTCCTGGAAGCGCGTCGCGCGTCTGATGCGTGCCGGAGGTCTGCGGGCCAAGGGAAAACGCCGCTGGATCCGAACCACCGAGAGCGGTCATGCCTTCCCGGTCTGTCCGAACCTGCTCGACCGTCAGTTCGACGTTCAGCAGCCGAACCAGGTCTGGGCTTCCGACATCACCGATGTACCGACCAGAAAAGGCTGGCTGTCCCTGGCGGTCACCCTGGACCTGCACTTCCGCGCGGTGGTGGGTTACGCCATGGACGCTCAGATGCCCGCCATCCTCCCGCTGGCCGCCCTACACATGGCAGCCCAGCGCCGTCGTCCCCCTACGGACCTCCTGCATCACCGCGATCAAGGGAGCCAGTACGCCAGTAAGCTTTTTCAAGCTGAACTCGCTCGCCGAGGAGCTAAAGGCAGTATGAGCCGGAAAGGCGAGTGCTGGGATAATGCTGTGGTAGAGAGCTTTTTCAGCTCCCTTTTCAGGGAGCTGTTCGAGGAAGTCATCGTTGATAACCGCACCGTTGCCTGTCAAGCCATCTTCGAGTACATTGAAATCTTCTCCAACCGTCAGCGCCGTCACTCCACCCTCGGGGACTTGACGCCACTGGAGTTCGAACACCAAGCGACAGCCGCTTAACCTCAGCTACGCAAAAACGGGGCAGGCCCAGACCGCCCTACGCCCCTGAATTGAATCCCATCGAACTGGTGTGGGCGTATGTGAAGCGCACTGTGTTGGGGAACTTCTGTGCCCGCTCGGTCTCGGTGCTGAAAGCGAAGCTTGTCGTTGCCTGGCAGCGGGTTCGGTACATCGACATGCCTCATCAGCTCATGCATGCGAATCTATGCGGCTATCAATAAACCCATGCCGCTTCATGTGACCTCCTATAAAGAAAGCCGCCCCTAAGGGGCGGCTCTTCCTCTGAGCTATGATCAGGGCGCGGTGCTGGTGCCGGCTTTGATTTCCTTGCTGTCGTAGGTGAAGGCCGTGCCGTTGACATATATGGTGTTCACAACGAAAACGTCGGTGTTGGTGGTGCCCGGGATGACGGCGCAGGTCGTTGCCTTCACAGAGGCAGGATCAGCAGTTTTGCCAGTAGTAGCGGCGCAAGTGGGGGCCGTAGGGGGAGCTTACCGGTGACGCTGTCATGGAGGGTTTCCACGCCGCTGACCATGCTGCGGATGTAGGACTGGGTGGCCGTGTCGTTCGCACGGTTGTTGGAGATCAGTATGGCGGCGAGGATCCCGATGATGGCGATAACGATGAGCAGCTCGATGAGAGTGAAGCCTTAGGGGCTGTTCTTCCTGGTGTTCTACTGGGTCGACTCGCCGGTTAAAGAATAGATGGGACCGGTGAATCTGGGAAGTGCAGGGCCTAGTTGGCTCTTGCCCCCCTGGCTTATGGACATGGTAAGCCCGCATTCCTCACAGGACCTTTACGGAATCGGTCATTGTGGAACATTTGTTTTTGCGTGTGCTGGGGCGGAAAAACCCGTCTAGGACTGCAGATGCTTTCACGCAGGTCCTGTGCTCGGGTTTGTAAGAGTTGCATTCCTGGGTCTGTGCAGGCTGGGCGGTGGTATGCTGCTGGGCAGTTCAGCCGGAGCCTTGCGGGTCCGGCGAATGGGATGACCTGCGGGGCGTCCCCATTTCATTTTTGTCGTCATGTGCAGTTCCGCGGCCACCTGAGGGCTTAGCGTGACGCGCCGTGGCGGAAGAGAGGCTCGATTTTGGAACTCACGCCGCGTGTTCCGCCGCACAGTAATGACGCCGAGATCAGCGTCCTGGGCAGCATTCTGCTTGACAACGACACGCTCGGGCAGCTGGGAGATTCCGTGACGCCCGAGATGTTCTACCGGGAGGGTCACCGGAAGATCTTCACGGCGATGCGCACCCTGCAGGAGCGGGGTGAGCCAGTGGACCTCGTGACGCTCAGCGAGGACCTGCGTGTGAAGGGGCAGCTAGATGAGGTGGGTGGCCTGACCTACCTGATTGGCCTGTCCGATCAGGTGCCCACGGCGGCGTACGCGGAGCATTACGCGCGGATCGTGCAGGAGAAGGCGACCCTGCGGGCCCTGATCAGTGCGTCCGGAAAGGCGATGCAGCTGGCGTACGAGGCGCAGCTGCCGCTGGAGGACCTGCTGGACCGCGCGGAGAAAATGATCTTCGAGGTGGCGGAGCAGAAGAAGAAAGGTGAGGCGTTCCAGGCGATGAATGAGGTGGTCACAGAGACCTTCGAGTACATCACGCTGCTGCACCAGAACAAGGGCATTCCGGATGGGGTGAGTACCGGGTTCCGTGACCTGGACGAGCAGATTTCAGGATTGCAGAAGGGCAGCCTGAACGTGCTGGCGGCGCGTCCGTCCATGGGGAAGACGGCGTTCGCGCTGTCGATTGCGCAGAACGTGGCGTTACGAGGCGAGAAGGCCGTGGCGGTGTTCAGCCTGGAGATGCCGGCGGTGCAGCTGGCGCTGCGCATGCTGTGCAGTGAGGCGCGCGTGGACATGAACCGAATTCGCAGTGGTCAGCTGAACGAACGGGATTTCGAGCGGCTGGCGCACGCGGCGGGTCGCCTGGCGGACGCGCCGATGATCATTGATGACGAGGCGGACCTGACGCTGAACAACCTGCGCAGCAAGTTGCGGCGCATTGCGGCGCAGAACGGGCAGCTGGGGCTGGTGGTGATTGATTACCTTCAGCTGATGTCTGGCGGGAAGAGCACGGGCGGCAGTGACAACCGGCAGCAGGAGATCAGCACGATCTCGCGTGGCCTGAAGGGCCTGGCGCGTGAGATGGAGGTGCCGATAATTGTGCTGTCGCAGCTGTCGCGCGCGGTGGAGCAGCGGCCGAATCACCGGCCGATGCTGTCGGACCTTCGTGAGTCCGGCGCGATCGAGCAGGACGCGGACATCGTGATGTTTATTTACCGCGACGAGTACTACAACAAGGAAACGGACCAGCAGGGCATTGCGGAGATCATTGTCGGCAAGCAGCGCAACGGGCCGGTTGGTACGGTGAAGTTGCAGTTTCACAGTGCGCACGTGCGGTTTAACGATCTTGCGCCGGAGGGCGTGTAATGGCGGAAGATCAGGCGAAGGCGGCAGGTCAGGCGGGCGGGCAGCGGCGGCGGCGCCGGCGCCGGGGGGGCGGTACGGCGCAGGCCCGGCCGGGTCAGGTGACGAGCACGACGGCCACGCCGATTCCGGCGGCGCCCAGCAAGCGCGGGCAGAAGCGGCCGCTGGCCGACCCGCGGATTGGCGTGGGCTGCATCGTGCTGCGTGGGGACGAGATTCTGCTGGTGCGTGAGCGGGGCCGCTGGTCGCTGCCGAAAGGTGGTCTGGAGGCCGGGGAGCTCGTGCAGGACGGCGCGCGGCGTGAGACGTTCGAGGAGACGGGGCTGGTCGTGGAGTTGCGGGACCTGGCGTTCATCGTGGAGTTTCAGGCGGTGACGTGGGGGCATCACCTGCAGTTCTTCTACACGGGCCGTGAGGTGGGCGGGAAGCTCGAGCCGCGGGACCCGGACCGGGATGTTCAGGAGGCGCGGTTCGTGCCGATCCGGCAGTTGCGGGAGTTCATCCGGTTCCGGCCGAGGCTTGTGGCGCTGGAAACGTGGTTGCGGGAGCGCCGGCCCCGGCACTTCGTGTTCAACCTGGATAAGGAGCCGGCGATGTTGCGCAAGCGGCGCCGGGTGGGGGAGCCAGCGGCAGCGGTGCGCGGGGCCGAGCCGGAGTTCACGGACGAACCGGATTTATAGGACTTGGCGTGAGGTAAGGGCGCGGTAGGAGGGTTGAGGCCGGTCGGCGCTGGTCTCGCGGGAGGAACCGGGCGAGAGGGGCGGGTGTTCAGTCTCTTTCGCCTTGGCCTGACGGAATTGCCTTTGGGCATATTTGTCCTAAGTTGATCTGCTATAGTCGTAATATGAAGCGACTGTTCCGCCAGGAGGCCGATCCACTGCCCGCCAGCGGGCGCGGTTACCAGCACGTCTGCCCGCACTGCCGCCAGCCCATGACCCTGCACGACCTGCGCGACGGCGATCAGGCCTACTGGTGCCATCCGTGCGGGCACGGTCACCGCGCCGGTGATCCACCGGCCGAAGCCCTGAAACCCCTGCCGAACGCCGGATAATCCCGCGCCCGCTTCGGTATGCTGGACCCTATGACCCAGCACCCGCCCCTCACCGCGGCCTCCTCGCACCCCACAACCCGTGAGGTGCTGGTGGGGCAGGTGATCGCCGTGACCGGCGCGGACCAGGGGTACGGCCGGACCATCAGCGCCGCTCTGGCCCGCGCCGGCGCCAGCGTCGTCCTGATCGGCAACAACAGTGAAACCCTAGCCGCCGCCGCCAGCCAGATGGAGCAGGCCGGCGGGAACACCATTCCCATCAAGGCGGACGTGGGCGTGCCCCTGGACTGGCTGAGCGCCCAGACGCGCATCCTTGACATCTTCGGTTCACTGCACGGCATCGTACACCTCGCTGACAAACGCGCGCACACCGAGTTCACCATGCTCAGCGAGAACGAGTGGATGGAACTCTTCAACTGCAACGTGAAAAGCAGCGTGGCCATTGCGCAGATCATCCGCCGGCGCCTGCCGGGCACGTGGCTCACGATCATCGGCCCGCATACCGACGAACGGGGCCTGCACGTGCATCCGCAACGCGGCGCCATTCAGGGCCTCGTGGAGCACGCCCACCGGGAGGAACTGCGGCTGAACCTGCTGCTGCCCACCCGCGCCAGCAGCGGCGACGAGGCGCTGGACCGGCCAGTCACGAATGCCGTGCTGTCACTCGCATCCCCCGGCATGGCTTCCCTGCGCGGCAACGTGATCGAGGTGCCCCTGCCGCCCATTCCGAAACTGCGCGTGCATGAGGTACCGTTCCTGTGAGATGCCCCTACTGCTCGGCGCCGGACAGCAAGGTCGTGAACTCCCGGCCCAGCGACGATGGAGCCAGCATCCGGCGGCGCCGGGAGTGCCTGAACTGCGCGCGGCGCTTCACGACCTATGAGCGCGCCCAGCTGGAGCCGCTGATGGTCGTCAAGCGCAGCGGGCCGCGCGAGGCGTTCAATCCGGACAAACTGCTGCGCGGACTGGTCCTGGCCACCGAGAAACGCCCCGTGGACCAGGACCTGCTGCGCGCCTTCGCGTACGGCTTCGAGGACGAGGTGCAGACCAGCGAGATTCCCAGTGAGGAGATCGGGCGGCGCGCCATGACCTTCCTGCGCCCACTGGATGACGTGGCATACATCCGGTTTGCGAGCGTGTACCGTGATTTCGACAGCCTCGAGCGGTTCATCGAGGAGATCCGCGGCCTGAAAGACGAGCAGTAGCGGATGCACATGCCCCAGGAGGGCATGTTCCCTGCGGGGTGTACCTCGCGTAGCCGTGCCGCGCGCACCCGGTCGCCTGGAAGTCCCAGCGGCTCAGTTTCGCCTGGCAGGGAGCTGTCTAGCCTCACCGCGTCGGACACGAGGTGCCCAACCGATCTGGCCCACGTTCACGCTGGCTGAACGCGGCCAGAGCGGAACTCATGGGATTACTGGCCGCCTCGTCCGGGTGCGTCTCGATGTTGCAGGTCAGTCCTGGGCCACTGGCTGTGAGTCTGGTCAGTGGAGCACACGCTGGGCACAGCGAACGCCCCCGCGCAGGGCGGGGGCAGCGGGAGAGATTGCGGTGGATTACCGGCGGCGTAACCAGTGCTGAACGGTGCCCACCACGCCCCGGCGGAAGAACAGCACCACCAGCACGAACACCAGCCCCGTCATGATGCCCACGGGGAAGTTCGCGGTGGTCAGCACGTCGCGCAGCAGCAGCACCAGGCCCGCGCCGATCACGGGGCCGAACAGCGTTGTGGTGCCGCCCAGGAGCGTCATCATGACCACCTCACCCGACGTGCGCCAGTTCACGACCTCCAGGCTCACGACGCCGTGCCCGAAGGTGTACATGCTGCCCGCCAGGCCGGCCAGCGTGGCGCTGATCAGGAACGCTGTGAACTTGAAACGGAAGGGGTTGTACCCGACGCTCTGCGCGCGGTTCTCGCTGTCGCGCACGGCCTGTTGCGCCTGGCCGAAGGGACTGCGCACCGTGCGGTACGCCACGGCGAACCCCAGTGCGAACAGCGCGAGGCACACGTAGTACCGCACCTGCGCGTTGCTGAAGTCCAGCCCCAACACGCTGGGACGCGCGAAGCCCTGCAGGCCGTTCTCGCCGCCGGTGAGGTCCGTCCATTGCAGGGCCAGGAACGACACCATCTGCGCGAAGGCCAGCGTGATCATGCTGAAGTAGATGCCGCTGGAGCGCACGCTGAGGAACGCGACCGGCACCGCCAGCGCCAGTGCACCCAGCGTGCCGCCGGCCAGGGCGACCGGGACACTCTGCCCGTGCCCCAGCAGGAACGCCGTGAGGTACGCGCTTGTGCCCCAGAAGGCCGCGTGACCGAATGACAGCAGGCCGCTGAAGCCGAACAGCAGGTCGAACGCCACGGCGAACAGACCCCACGCCAGAATGTCCAGGGCCAGCACCGGGTAGATCAGGTGTGGCAGGACGAGCAGCAGCACACCCAGGCCGATCAGCCACGCGGCGCGGACGGTCCGCTGCGGGTCACGCCGCGCGGTGGGGGTGACTGCGGCGCTCACCGCGCCCCCTCAGGCAGCCCGAACAGCCCGCTGGGGCGCACCAGCAGCACCAGGGCCATCAGGATGAACACCAGCGTGTTCGCGATGGGCGGGTACACGGCCGCGCCCACTGCGGCCAGCACGCCGACCGCGAACCCGGTGATGACGGAGCCCAGAATGCTGCCCATGCCGCCGATCACGACGACCGCGAAGGTCGTGATGATCAGCTCGGCGCCCATGTACGGTTCCACGGAGTAGATCGGCGCGGCCAGCACGCCGGCCAGTCCGGCCAGGGCCACGCCCACGCCGAACACCCCGGTCACCCAGCGGCTCACGTCAATGCCGAACGCGCGCGTCACGACCGGGTTCTCCGTGCTGGCGCGGATGATGGACCCCACGCGGGTCTTCTCGATCACGAACCATGTCACGAGGCACACCACCAGCGACAGCGCAATCACGAACAGCCGGTATTTCGGGAACACCACGAACCCGAGGTTCACCACGCCGGAGAGGGCTTCGGGCGGGGAGTACGGCGCGCTGGACACCGCGAACCGGCCCAGCATCACCTGCTTGACGAGGTCCTGCGTGAGCAGCGTCAGGCCGAAGGTGAGCAGCAGGTTGTAACTGGGCTCCAGGCCGTACAGCCGGGACAGCAGCCCGCGTTCCAGCAGCATGCCGACTCCCCCCACGAGCAGCGGCGCCAGCAGCAGCGACGGCCAGAACCCCAGCCCGAACAGCTGCCCGAGCGCGAACGCCGTGAACGCGCCCAGCATGTACAGCGCGCCGTGCATGAAGTTCACGATGCGAAGCATGCCGAAAATCACCGCGAGTCCCAGTGACAGCAGCGCGTAGAATGCGCCGTTCACGAGGCCGTTGAACACCTGAATCAGGAGCAGTTGCGTGTTCATGAAGGTCCGTCCGGGGAGAGGCCCGGGCCCGCCGCCGCCGGGGCGCGGCGCAGCCCGGTCAGGATCACATCTTGCACTTGTTCTCGCTCAGCGGCATGAACGCCTTGCCAGCCGGAATGGTGTTCAGGCGCCGGTACAGGTCGCCGGGTTCAGTCGCTTCGCTCTTGCCCTTGACCTGCACCACATGCACGTCGAGCATCACGCGGTGGTCCTGCGGGCGGATCATGGCGTGCCGCGCGAAGAAATCATCGAAGGTGAACCCCTCGAGGGCCTTGACGACCGCGTCACCGTTGTCGGTTTTGGCACGTGCCACGGCGTTCAGGTACTGCAGCGTGGCGGAGTACACGCCCGCCTGCGCCCAGGTGGGTTTCTTCCCGAACGCCTTCTCGAACTTCGCGGCCCACTGCCGGGACCGGGCGTCGAAGTTCCAGAACCACGGCACGGTCGCGATGGCGCCCATGAAGGCGTCCTGGCCCAGTGCGGCGACGTCCGTTTCGAACAGCAGCCCGATACCCAGCCCGATGCCCTGCTTCTTCAGCCCGAACTCGTTGTACTGCTTGACGACGTTCACAAGGTCGTTGCCCGCCTGCATGGTCCCGAAGATCTTGGGCCGCACGCTCTGCGCCTTGAGGAGGTACGAGCTGAAGTCCGTGTTCGGGAACGGCGTGGCGTCACTGGGCGCCGCGAGTTTCCCGCCGTTCTCCTGCACGGCCGCCACCATCTGCCGGTTCAGGTCCTGACCGAACGCGTAGTTGGGGTAGATGATGTACCAGCTGTTCCCGCCGCGTTTCGTGACGGCCGTGCCGGTGCCGTTGGCCAGCATGTAGTTGTCGTACGCGTAGTGGAAGGTGTACTTGTTGCACTTCTCGTTGGTGAGCGCGGTGGTGCCGCCGGTGACGACCATCGCGACGGTCTTCTTCTGCCGGGCAACTTCCACGGCGGCCAGCGCGGCGCTGCTCGTGGGCATGTCCACGAGCATGTCCACGTTCTGCCGGTCGATCATCTCGGCGGCCTTGTTCCCTGCGACGTCCGCCTTGTTCTGGTGGTCCACGCCGATCACGGTGACCTTCCCGGCGTACGCCCGGTTCGCCTTCATGAAATCCTCGGCGGCCAGTTGCGCGGCTTTCACGCTGCCCTGCCCGGCCAGCTCGGAGTACACGCCCGACAGGTCGGTCAGGACGCCCACCTTGATTCCGCCGTCCGACAGGGACTGCGCGGAGGCGGCGGGGGCGAGCAGCAGGGCGGTCAGGGCCATCAGGGGGGTGCGGATCTTGAGCATGACAGTTCCTCCAGGGAAGAGAGAGGCGGTGGGATTCAGGTGAGGAGCATCCAGGTCGGGGCCAGACAGGGCAGGTGGGAGGGCCAGCGTCCCTACACGCTGAGGTAGCGCAGCAGGTCCTCGCGGCGGGCGTCCACCTCCGCGCGCGGCACCTCGTCCACCACCTGACCGTCCACGAACACGTAGTGCCGGTCTGCGAGGCGCGAGGCGAACTTCAGGTTCTGCTCCACGAGCAGCACGGCCATGCCGCTCTGACGCAGCGTTTCGATGATCTCCCCGATGCGCTGCACGATCACGGGCGCCAGGCCCTCACTGGGTTCATCCAGCAGCAGCAGCTTCGGGCCGGCGCGCAGCACGCGCACCATTGCCAGCATCTGCTGCTCCCCACCGGACAGTTTGCTGCCCGGGTGATGCCCGCGCTCGCGCAGCACCGGAAACGCGTCGTAGATGCGCTCGGTGCTCCACCCGCCTGGTCTGGACGGCGGGAGCTCCAGGTTCTCCCGGACGGTCAGGGTGCTGAGAATGGCGCGTTCCTCCGGCACCCACGCCAGACCCTGCGCGGCCACGCGGTTGCTCGGCAGGCGCGAGATGTCCTGCCCGCCGAACAGGACCTGCCCGGTGCGGCTGCGCAGCACGCCCATCACGCTTTTCAGGGTGGTGGTCTTCCCGGCGCCGTTGCGGCCGATCAGGCTGACCACCTCGCCCGGCTGCACGTGCAGGTTCACGCTGCGCAGCACGTGACTCTGCCCGTAGAAGGCATTCAGGTTCCGGACCTCCAGCAGCGGCGTCATGCGTGCCCTCCTTCCTCACCCAGGTACGCCTCGATGACACGTGGATCGCGCCGCACGTCCTCGTAGCGGCCACTGGCGAGCACCGACCCGTACTGCAGGACCGTGATCCGGTCGGCCAGTTCCGACACCACACTCATGTTGTGTTCCACCAGCACCACCGTGCGCCCGCGCGCCACCTGCCGCACCAGCGCAATGACCCGCGCGACGCCTTCTGAGCCCATGCCGGACGTCGGTTCATCCAGCAGCAGCACCCGCGGCTCCTGCGTCATGGAAATCCCGATTTCCAGCTGCCGTTTCTCCCCGTGGCTGAGATCCGCCGCCAGCCGGTCCGGCATGCCGCCCAACCCCACGTCCGACAGGATGCCGTCCGCCCGCGCGCCCAGCGTCTCCAGGCGCGACAGTGGCGTCCAGAAGCGGTGCGGCAGCGGCGTGGGCGACTGCAACGCCACCAGCACGTTCTCCCGGACGCTCATGGTCGGAAACACGGAACTGATCTGAAACGACCGGGACAGGCCGCGGCGCACGATCTCAAAGGGCCGCAGGTGATCCACCCGCTCCCCGAACAGCCGCACCTCACCGGAGGTGGGTTTCAGGAACCCGGACAGCAGGTTGAAAAGTGTGGTCTTCCCGGCCCCGTTCGGACCGATGATCGCGTGAATTTCTCCCTCGTGAATGTCCAGGTCCACGTCATTTGTGGCCCGGAATCCCCGGAAGTCCTTGACGAGCCCCCGGGCCTGCAGCGCCACGACCGGAGCGGGCGTGAGGCCGGAAGTGCCCTGAGTGTGTGTGCCCGCCGTCATGCGCGGCAGCCGAATGCAAGGTCTTGCATCGTCCTCCCTTACGTGTTGTGGTCTGCTGCAAACGCTAGGGGAGAGGTGTCACAGCGGCGTTACACCAGCCGGCCCAGGCGAACCCCGGCCCTTTCCGTAAGGGAAGGGCCGGGGTTCCGGGTGCAGCGTCAGGTTTTGCTGGGTCCGCCGGCCACCGCGGGGCGGGGCACAGCCGGCGTTTCGTTTCCCGGTGTGTGGCCCCGCACGTCGGCCAGCAGCGTCCGGATCTGCGCGAAATCCGCCTCAATGTCTCCGGTGGGCGTCACGTACCCGAGGGTGCCCACACGCCTGCGCCCCCAGTCCAGGGCAATAACCGCGATCGGCACGTTGGCTTCCAGCGCCATGTAGTAGAACCCGGTCTTCCAGTACTCCGCCCGGCCGCGGGTGCCTTCAGGCGCCACGACCATCACGATCTCCGGCTCACGCTCAATGATGGACACCACGGCGTCCACGAAGTTCCCGCCTGACCGCCGGCGGTCGACCGGCATGCCGCCCACGCCCCGCATGAAGATCCCCACCGGGAACGTGAACAGTTCGCGTTTCGCCACGAAGTGCGCTGGTGCCCGGGTCGCCCATTTCCAGAAGATGCCGGGCCAGAAGTCCGCGTTGTGCGTATGAGGCGCGGCTGCCCCCACAAATTTCCGCCCGGGTGGAGGTGCCAGCACGGCTTCCCACCCGGCCACGCGCAGCGCCAGGGTCGCGAGACGGGAGAACACGGTGGGGCGCTGACCGGGCCAGAGAGCAGGCATCACTGTGCAGTGTAGGCTTCAGGCGCACGTGCCTACCCCGGCTGGGACGAGGTGCAAGCCCCTACGTTCAACGTTTGCTGCGGTGCCGGGCTGCCGGCCGCTCCTGGCAGGCCGCGAGCACCAGGGACACCACAATGACCACACCCGCCAGAAGCAGTTCCATACCTGTATTCTCCTTGTCTTTATCTGACGTTAAGGTTACGGAGCGGCCCCCCACCATGAAAAAGTTCGCATTCCCTGCCCGAAGCTAAACGCCGCTCAACTCCTCCAGGCTGAGTCCGGCCGCGTCCAGCGCCGCCCAGAAGGCCTCCGCCTCCACCGGCATCACACTCAACCGCGACCCCCGGCGTGTCAGCGCCGACCCCTCCCACTCCGGCAGGCGCCTCAACTGCTCCAGCGTCACCACCTGCGGAAAGGCCACGAGCGGCTCGACATCCACCATGCTCCAGCGTGGCGCGTCCCTTGAGGACTTCGGATCGAAGTACGCACTGCCCCCATCAAACTGCAGGTTGTCCGGGTAGGCCCCGCGGCACACCCGCGCCACGCCCGCCACGCCCGCAGGCCGGGCATTCGAGTGATAGAACAGACACAGATCCCCCTCACGCATCGCCCGCAGGAAATTCCGTGCCTGATAGTTGCGCACGCCATTCCACGGCTCCCGCCCCACCCGCACCAGATCCGCGAAGCCGAACACGTCCGGTTCCGATTTCAACAGCCAGAAACGCATGCCGCCCAGCCTACGGCGTGCAGGCCAGGCGTTGGGCCAGTCGAGCGCCCGTGCGGCACACGGCGAGGTGATGATGGGTGTGGTTGTCGCTTCCACCGAGCGCGTAGCCTTCTGTCTGCCCTGCCCGCGTGCCGGGACGCAGTGCCCGGGGTGGGCGTGAGGGCCTTCACCTTGGACACAGCAGCGCGCCCGACTGCGAAGGCAAACCAGCTGACGGTGCCGCTTCATGGGTCCGGGTACATGGAGGAGGTGACGTACGGAATGGGGGAGGAACTGGCTGCTCCCGGCGCGGTCATCGGGCGGCGCTGGAAGCAGGCGCACGAGGTGATGAGAGGTCTGGTGGCCAAGGCCGCGCGTGTTCTGGGCGGGCCTGCGGGAGCCCAACCGGATGCCGCAGCACGCTGGCTCCGGCGGACCGGGCCAGTCCGGTGGAAGTCACGCAGGTGGACAAGGAGGAGCTGATCAGGGTTCGCGTGTGGGGGCTTCCTCCAGGGCTCGCCGCGGACAGCCCGCGGTTCTGAGGAGCGTCTCTGGGACAGACACAACATGGTCGGGCCTTCACACCTCCGCCCCAGGGGCCGCGTCCCTCAGCGGGGCTTCAAAGGTTGCCGTCCAGCCTGGGCCATCACTCTCCCGGCGTGTCCGCGACCAGCGGCGGCAGCGCAATGGGCGTCTCACCTTTGAACCCCACGTGCATGCCACCCCAGCTGTACCCACCGCTATCGTTGACGACGTGGTCCAGGGGCAGGACCGCCAGGTACGCACCGCGCGCCTTTGTACTGGCCGGGCCGGTCGGTGACGGCGAGAAGACCTGGGGGTCAGCTTCAGGGTCCACGCGCAGGCGATACAGCACGCGCCACTCATTCAGACGCAGCGGAAAGTGGGCGCGCAGAACGACGTTCTCTCCACCGGGTGGGACGGTCCGGGTGACGGTGGTGGGCGGCGTGGTGTTCAGCCGCTCCTTCACCTGATGAAGCCGCACGCTGGGATTCTGACAGTCCTCGCTGAAGCTGCCGCCAGGGCCTGACGAGACTGCACTGCCCGTGTTCCAGAACGGGGAAGGCAGGCCGAAGCCCGTCATGAAGATCCGGCTGCGCTTCTGCCCGTCGCAGGTCAGGTCCTGCGCGAGCAGCAGGGCGCGTTCCTGGTAGCGGTAACTGCCCGGGCGGCGGCCTTTGAAGTTCTGTTGTTCCTCATCCACGAGACTCTTGGTGAACAGACTGACGGCCTCCGGGCTGTTCTGGTCCTCCGTGCTGGCCACCGCGACGTACACAACGGCCTTCGTGCCTCGGGGGTAGGTCAGGGTCACGGCCTGGTACGTCCCGCGCGGGGCACTCGTATCGCTGAACAGGGCGTTCATGTCGCGCTGGTTGACCGGGCCGAACTGCGCGCCCTCACGCGGGGGCAGCCACTCGCGGTAAGCGGTCCAGCCCAGCCCGCCGGTCAGCAGCACGCCGAGCGTGAGCCACCCGGCGCGGTGCGTGAAGGCGTGGCCCAGCAGGCCGCGGTTGACGGGGTGAGGGTCGCCCATGCCTTGCACAGCGAGGTACTCGGCTTCCTCAGGGGAGAACCCCTGCGCCCGGTGCTCCTGCATGCGTTCGGCAAGGTGGGCGCGGAGTTCGGCGGCGGCGTCAAGGCGTTCGGCGTGGGGAAGGCCGCGGGTGGCGCGGTGAATGTACGCGTCGGCGGTGAGGGGCCGCCGGGGGTGGGGGAGGCGGCGGGTCACGCGGTCCGCCGCAGGAGCAGGGCGTCAAGCGCGCCGCGCAGGGTGCGCCATTCCTGGCGTTTGGTGTGCAGGGCGGCGCGGCCGTCGTCGGTGAGGCGGTAGACCTTGCGGGGGGCGCCGCCACGGTCGCTGGGCTGCCAGTCGCTTTCGATCCAGCCGGCTTTCACGAGGCGGTGCAGGGCCGGGTAGAGGCTGCCTTCGCGCAGGTCGAACAGTCCGCCGCTGCGGTCATTGACGTGCTTGAGAATATCCAGGCCGTAGCGGGGCTGCTCCTGGAGGGCGGCGAGCAGGGCGAGGTCAAGGGTGCCGGATTTCAGTGGATTCATGGGGGCCTCGGTGGGGCTGTGTCTTGCTCAGTAAGGTAGTAGGCCTCGATTACCTTGTCAAGCAAGAATGTTGCGGGTGGTGGCTCGCTCCTCCAGAAGCTTCGGTCGCTTCGGCCACCGTCCCCCACGCCCGGCCGCCCTACACTGAAGCGTGCGCGCCTCGCCCTGGCTTCCCGTCCTGCTGCTGCTCGCGCTGGCCGCCTACCTGCTGCCGGATCTGCGCCTGCCCCAGCCCCGCGTCACCGTGACGCCCGAGCCTCAACCCCAGGTGCAGCGCCCCGCCCTGCCCAACGACCTGCCCGCCGCCACCCGCACCCTGTTCGAGAAGGCGCGCCCCGCCACCGTCCGCGTCGAAACCGTGAACACCGAGCGCAACACCGGCGGCATCGGCACCGGGTTCTTCATCAGTGCCGGCGGGCAGGTGCTCACTGCTTACCACGTGGTCAGTGGCGGACAGCTGTTTCAGGTCAGCACGCTGTCCGGCCGCACCTACCCCGCGCAGGTCGTGGCCTTCGACGCGTCCGCCGACGTGGCCCTGCTGCAGGTCCGCGCCCGGTCCAGCTTCCCGCACCTGAACCTCACCTCCCGCGCTCCCCGCGTGGGGGAGACAGTGCTGGCCATTGGCAACAGCGGCGGCGACTTCCTGCAGCCCCGCCGGGGCCAGCTGCTGCGCCTGAACGCCGAGGCGGGCCGCGCAGATTTCCCGCAGGGCACGCTGGAGATGAACGCCCCCCTCGCCCCCGGTGACAGCGGCGGCCCCATCATTGACGGAAACGGGCAGGCCATCGGCGTGATCAGTTACATCAGCCTGGACGGCAGCGGCCAGAAGCGCCGCAGCTACGCCGTGCCGGTCGTGGAAGGCAACGACCTGCTCGCCGCCCTGCGCAGCGGCCAGAAACGTGACGTGCCGGTCGTGGGCCTGATCTTCGACGCGATTCACAGCGACCAGACCAACCCGCCCGGCGCGATCGTCAGTGAGGTCGCGCGCCGCAGCCCCGCCGAACGTGCCGGGCTGCGCGGCAGCACCTTCGACGAGACCGGCGCCCTCAGCGGGCTGGGCGACGTGATCCTGCGGGTGAACGGCGAGCGGACCCGCAACGCCGACGAGGTCATCACGGCCATCCGCCGCGCGAAAATCGGGGACAGCGTCACCCTCACCTACCTGCGCGGCGGGCAGGAACGGCAGGCGAAGATCACCCTGGTGCCGCGCGCGAGCGTCCCGGACCTTCAGGAATAAACCCACGCCCCCGGGAGGAACGAAGCGCGCCCCTGAACGGCCCTCCATGCGCCGCCCATCGGGGCTTCAGACCCGCGGCGCAGCATGGGCTCATGTCAAGAGCGTTCGTGAAAGAGGACGAGGGGGAACGCTGGACACCCCCCACCCGACCGGGCACGTACCGCGTGATCTGGACCGGCGACCCGGACGCCACCGAGGTCCTGAAGGAAACGGACGACCTGCTTGAGGCGCTGCGCTGGATGACCACCCGCAACCGCCGTGAATTTGAGCTGCGAGACGCGCACGGCGCGCTGCTCGCCACCGGCTGACCCTGCCCTGGGCGACAGCTGCGCGCCTACCAGGCGCCGTCCAGCGTGAGGCGCGCCGTGCCCGCCAGCACCTGACCAGGCACCAGCACGCGCAGGTCGACGCCCCCCACCCCACGCGCCGCCAGGTTGAAGGCGTCTGTGGCGTGCGACACCGGCTCCAGCGCGAGACTGCCGTCCGGTGCGGTGAACACCACCACGTGCGAATACACGTTGTCGGCCGTCAGGATCACAGCCCGGTCCCCCCAGTCCAGGCGGGCCGTGCCGTCCCAGGCGGTGTACGTGCGGTCCAGCTGCCGGTCCCCCAGCGGGGCAGGCACGCCGTAATCCTCGCCCGGCCCCACAGGCCGCGCCTCTCCCAGCGTGAGGTGCTGGTCATCCGTGTCGTACGTGAGTTCCGCCCCCAGGTGCAGGGCCGGGTCCACGCCATCGTGCACCCGCGCGAAGTACGGGTGCAGGCCCAGCCCGGCCGGCATGGGCGTGACGTCCGTGTTCACGAGGGTCACGGTCGTGTCCAGGTGCGGTCCGTGCAGGCGGTACTCCACCTGGGCCGTGAACGCCCACGGCCAGTTCATGTCCGCGAAATCCCGGCTGTTGAAGGAGCAGCGCAGGTGCTCCCCCGAAACCCGCTCAACCTGCCACGGGCGATTGCGCACGTCCCCATGCTGCGCCAGCCCGCCCTTCGTGTTCGGCCGCAGGAGGACCTCCCGGCCCCCGAACACGAACCGCGCGTCCCGGATCCGGTTACTGAACGGCAGCAGCGTGAAACTCGCGCACTGGCTGCTCGTCTGCACGTCCGCCAGCGCCACAGGGCGCAGGACCGGCCGCCCGGACGCCGCGCGCAGGTTCAGCACGCTCGCCCCCAGGTCCGGCACGACCTCCAGCGTCAGTACCCCGTTCGAGATGCGCTCGACGCCCAGCGTCACGCCTTGTCCCGCCCACGCGTCGCCTCGAACAGCAGGATGCCCGCCGCCACCGAGGCGTTCAGGCTCTGCACGCGCCCCCGCACCGGGATGCTCACCAGAGCGTCGCATTTCTCCCGCACCAGCCGCCGCATGCCTTCACCCTCCGCGCCAATGACCAGCGCCACCTTCCCGCTGAAATCCACGCGCCGCACGTCCTGCGCCGCCTCTCCTGCCGCGCCGTACACCCACACGCCGTCCTTTTTCAGGGCGTCCATCAGGCGCGGCAGGTTCTTCGTCTGCGCGACCGGCAGGTAACTCGTCGCGCCCGCCGCCGTTTTCGCCACGACCGGCGACAGCGGGGCGCTGCGGCGCTCCTCGACCACGACGCCGTGGGCGCCCAGCACCTCCGCACTGCGGATGATCGCCCCGAAATTCCGGGGGTCCGTCACGCCGTCGAGCAGCACGATCAGCAGCGGCTCTTCCCGCTTGTCCGCGAGGTCCAGAATGTCATCCAGCGACGCCCAGGCCAGGTCCTCCACCTCGGCCAGCACGCCCTGGTGCTGCGTGGTGCCGGCCAGCTGATCCAGCTCGATGCGCGGCGCGAAACGCAGCCGCACGCCCGTGGCCTTCAGCTGCGCCACGAACGCCTCCTCCACCCCCCGCGCCACCAGCACCTCAGACACACGCCCGTCCTGCAACGCTTCCAGCACCGGATTCCGCCCGTACAGCAACATAGAGGGCAGTGTACCCCGCCCCCGGCGCCTCCCGTCGGCACAGCAAAAACCCCCGCGCGGGCGGGGGCTTTCCGTGTCTGGTGGGTCGTGTAGGAATCGAACCTACAACCCGCTGATTAAGAGTCAGCTGCTCTGCCAATTGAGCTAACGACCCAGAGCGGAAGGAAGTATAGGCGCCCCGCCACCACGAGTCAAGAGCGCCGCAGCAGAGCGCGTACCTGCCCGGCCAGATACAGACTGCCCGCAACCAGCAGCGTCCCCCCGGGCGGCGTGAGGGCCAGGGCGCGCGCCAGCGCCACCTCCGGGTCCGGGTGCGCCTCACCGCCGTGCTGCGCGGCCAGTTCCGCCGGCGGCGTCGCGAGGTCCCCGGGCGCCGTGAACACCCGGGCGGAGGCCACCGCCAGCAGCGGGATAAGGGTCGCGGCGGTGTCCTTGCGCATCAGGTTCCCGAACAGCAGCACGTCCGCTCGCGGCACGGCCAGCGCCAGCGCCAGCGCCGCGTGCGGATTGTGCGCGCCGTCCACCAGCACCGTGCGCCCCTGCGCCTCGAACCGCTCCAGCCGGCCCGGGTGTGAGGCATTCAGTGCCGCCTCCACGCCCGTCCCGAACCCCAGCGTCCGCAGGGTCGCCGCGGCCAGCGCCGCGTTCTGCTCCTGATGTGGGCCCTCCAGCCGCGGCGCGCGCGGCACCCTGAACAGCGCGGGGTGCGTCTGTGGCGTGAGCAGCGGCGCGCCCACGGCCCGGGCCACCTCCGCGATCACGGTCCGGGCCTCACCGGTGGCGGTGGTCAGCAGGGGCACGCCGGGCTGCGCGGCCCCTGCCTTATCCCGCGCGATCTGCGCCACGCTGGCCCCCAGGACGCCCACGTGATCCAGCGCCACGTTCGTCAGAGCCACCGCCGCGACGCGCCGGAGTGCGTGCGTGGCGTCACTCGCGCCGCCCACCCCGGCCTCCATGACCGCCACCTGCACCCCGTCCTGTGCGAACACCTGCGCGGCCAGGGCCAGACTCAGGTCGAAAAACGCCGCGTTCCCCGCATGCGCCCGTGCCCAGTCAATAAACGCCGCGGTGCGCGCCGGGTTCAGGTTCACGCCGTCCACCCGGATCCGTTCCTCAAAGTCGTTCAGGTGCGGGCTGGTGAAGCGCCCGGTCCGCACGCCCGCGCCGATCAGTCCGGCTTCCAGCATCGCGCAGGTGCTGCCCTTTCCGTTGGTGCCCACCACCCGCACGCTCCGGAACGCCCCGTCCGGGCGGCCCAGTGCGCTCAGCAGCCCCCACGCCGCGCCGGGCCCACGCTCACGGCCCGCACGGGTGCGGGTGAACAACCACTCGTAGTCCGGGGCAGACGCGGCACTCACGCCCCTCAGCGTAACGCCCCCCAGGCGCAATGCGCGCCTGCGACCTACCCGGCGCCCAGGTCACGCGGGCGGTACGTGACGGCCTCCGCCAGATGCGCCTCGCGCAGTTCGTCGCTGCCTGCAAGGTCCGCCACGGTCCGCGCCACGCGCAGCACCCGGTCAAAGCCGCGCCCGGTGAGACCCAGCTGCCGCGCCGCGGCCCGCACGAACGCCTCCGGCCCCGGCGCGAGGGGCGCGGCCCGCCGCAACGCCTGCCCGGTCAGGTCCGCGTTGCGCGCGCCCTGGCGCGCCAGCATGCGTGCCCGAGCGCTCTGAATGCGCGCGCGGACCGGCGCGGACCCCTCAGGTTCCGGCGCGCGGGTCAGTTCATCCACCGTCAGGCGCGGTACGCGCACCAGCAGGTCCACGCGGTCGAGCAGCGGGCCGCTCAGGCGCGCCGCGTACCGCGTCCGCTCGGCGGGCGTGCAGGCGCACGCCTTTTCGGGATCCCCATGGTGCCCGCACGGGCATGGATTCATGGCCGCGATCAGCTGAAAGCGCGCCGGGTACTGCACCGTCGCCCGCGCCCGGCTGATGGTCACGTGCCCGTCTTCCAGCGGCTGGCGCAGCGTCTCCAGGGCTTTGCGGCTGAATTCGGGAAACTCATCCATGAACAGAATCCCGCGGTGCGCCAGGCTCACCTCTCCTGGGCGGGGCACGCCCCCGCCACCGATCAGGCCAGCGTCGGACACCGTGTGGTGCGGCGCGCGGTACGGTGCGTTCAGGTTCAGGCGGCCGCGCGTGGCGAGCAGGCCCGCCGCGGAATGAATGCGCGTGACCTCCAGCGCCTCAGCGCGCGTCAGGGGCGGCAGCAGGCCCGGGGCGCGGCGGGCAAGCATGGTTTTCCCACTGCCGGGCGAGCCGACAAGCAGCAGATTGTGCCCGCCCGCCAGCGCCACCTCCAGGGCGCGCCGGGCGCCGCTCTGGCCTTTCAGGTCGGCGAGGTCCAGCAGCGTTTCCTCATCCAGCTCGTCCGGGGTGGGAGGCGGAGTGGGGGAGAGGAGCAGCTGCCCGCTGAGGTGGCGCACGGCGTCCAGCAGGGTCGCGGCGCCAAACGCGCGCGTGCCGTCAATCAGGGCGGCTTCCGCGGCGTTTCCGGCAGGCAGCAGCACGTCGGCGCGCAGTTCGCTGGCCAGCAGCGCCAGGTTCACGGCGCCTGCGATGGGCCGCAGGCTGCCGTCCAGGGCGAGTTCCCCGGCGACAACCGTGCCGGACAGCGCTGCGGCCGGCAGGTGGTCCTGCGCGGCAAGCAGGCCCAGCGCGATAGGCAGGTCGTACAGCGGGCCTTCCTTGCGCAGATCGGCTGGGGCAAGGTTCACGGTGATGCGGGCCGCCGGGAACGGCAGTCCGGCGTTCCTCACGGCGGCCCGGACCCGTTCGCGCGCTTCACTGACCGCCTGATCGGGCAGGCCCACGACGGTGAAGGCCGGCAGGCCCGGGGAGACGTCGACTTCCACCTCGACCGGAACGGCGTCCACGCCGATCAGCGCCACGCTGCGCGCCCGCGCCAGCATCCTAGGTTCCCCTCGCAACAACGGTCATACGCCCGGCAGAGTAACAACGGCGCGCCCCCGGCCGCGCCGCACTTGAGCGGGCGCCGGCCGGAGGCGCGGTGAGGGGCGGGTCAGCTGGGGTCGGTGCGGGTGGGCGCCGGGGTGGCAGTCATGGCCGCGGCACTGACCGGCGCGGGCTCAGCATTCACCGGCGCAGGCTCGGCGGGAGGGGTGGCCGGCGTGACCGTACCGGGCGCCGCGGCCACGTGAATGGTCTGCACGGGCGCCGGGCCAGGGGGAGTTGCCGGGTCACGCAGGGTGCCTTCGAATTCCTCTTTCAGGCCCTGCGTGCTCTTGCGGAACTCTCGCAGGCCCGCGCCGAGGCTCTTGCCGAGCTCCGGCAGTTTGCGGGGGCCGAACACCACCAGGGCGACGAGCAGAATCACCAGCAGTTCAGGAACACCGATGTTGGGCATGTTTCGTACCTCCTCAGGGGCGCGGCCGGAGCGCGGCGCACCGTCACGGCCCTCAGTGTAGGCCGGTCTGTTACAGCAAATGTCAGAGCAGACTGCAAACTACCGGGCGCTGCGGTAGGCGCGCAGCGTGCCGTTCATGAACGCCACGTACAGCGTGCCGTCCGCGGCGAGCGGCGTGGCCTGCACGCCCGTGGCCTCCCGCCGGGCCCAGCGGACGGCGCCGCTGCGCACGTCCAGTGCGCACAGTTCGCCGTCCTCGGAGGCCAGGAACACCAGGCCGGCGCTGATGACCGGGCTGGCGGTCACGCGGCCCTGCATGCGGTGCGTCCACAGGTCCTCCCCGTCGGAGAGGCGCAGCGCGCGCACCACGCCCCCCCACCCGGCCAGGATCGCCGCGCCGCCTTCCGAGCCGGACAGGGTCAGGGCCGGGGAGGCCCACACCTCGTCTTCCAGGTCGTACGTCCACAGGGTGGGGTCGGGGTCCAGGGCCACGCGGCCGGCGCGCGCGTGGAGGCGCAGCGCGTGCACCTCGCCTTCCCAGGTGGCCACGACGAGGGTCGCCTCGCCGGGCGCCGTGGGAATCAGGGCGGGCGTGCCGTGGACCGTGCCGACCTCCACCTTCCACAGGCCGTGGCCGCTGCGGGCGTCCAGGGCGTGCAGCCAGCCGTTCTCGTCGCACACGAGCGCCGCGCCGGCCCAGATGAGCGGGCTGGCCGCGACCGGGCCGCCGGTGCGGTACGCCCACTTCAGTTCGCCGGTGCCGGCGTCGAGCGCGTACAGGTGCCCGTCGCGGCTGCTGGCAAGCACCTGCGTATGCCACAGCGTGGGCGCGCCGGTGAGTTCCGCGCGGGCTTTGTGCTGCCACACCTGCGCGCCGCTCATCAGGTCCACGCGCCTGAGCGTGCCGTCCCACGCGCCGAACAGCACGTGCCCGCCGTGGAAGGTGGCGGGCGCCGTGACCTCGTCCCGCGCGGCGTAGGTGGCAAAGGGCCGCCCCGAGGTGTGCGTCAGGACCAGCTGTCCGCCGCGCGTGCCGACCGCCACGAGGTCCCCCTCACCCATCACTGCGGCCGGCCAGGTGACCTCACCGGGCAGCGGCACACTCCACGCCTCGCGCAGGGAAGCCACCTGTGCGGGGCCGTCCGGGTGCTCGCCGCTGCGGGTCCGGCCGCCGCGGTACTGTCCGCGCGCGTGCGCCGTCCACACGTCCCGCCTCGCCAGGGCCCACAGGTGCGCCAGGGCGTCGCCGCTGTCCGGGCGTTCCTCGGGGTTCTTGGCAAGCAGCGAGAGCAGCACGCGCGCCACGGCGTCCGGCACGGCCGGGTTCAGTTCCCGCGGGTCGGTGGGGGGTTCGTACACGTGCTGGTACAGCACGCTCTGGTCACTGTCGCCCACGAACGGCGGGCTGCCGCAGGCCACGCGGTACAGCACCGCGCCCAGCGCGTACAGGTCGCTCAGGGGGCCCACTCCCACGCCGCGCGCCTGCTCGGGCGCCATGTAGGCCGGGGTGCCCAGCGTCACGCCGCTGCGCGTCAGGTGCCGGGTCTGTTCGGTCAGGGCGACCAGCCCGAAATCCATGATGCGCGGCATCAGCGCGTCGTCGAGCAGCACGTTGCCGGGCGTCAGGTCGCGGTGCGTAATGCCGCGCACATGAATGAAATGCAGGGCGCGCGCCGCCGCGGCCGCCGCCGTCAGGAAGCGCGCCAGAGGCAGCGGGGCGTCCTCCAGCGGCCCGAGCGCCGTTACCGGCCCGCCCGTCATGAGCGGCATGGTAAAGAACGGGCGTCCGCTCTGGGCTTCGGTGCCGAGGTCCAGCACCGGAATGACGCCCGGGTGCGTGAGGCGCGCCAGGATCCGCACCTCCCGCAGGAACCGCTCGCGGTCGGAGTCCGGCACGTGCGCGTGCTGCACCTTCAGGGCCACCTCGCGGCCCAGCAGCGTGTCGCGCGCGCGGAACACGCGGGCGCTGCCGCCCTCCCCCAGCAGGGCCAGCAGGTCGTAGCGTCCCGCCAGTTGCGAGCCTGAATCCAGCGGCATACCCGGCGAGTGTAGCGTCCGCGCGCCTAGGGCGCCGCGGGGTAGACGCGGTTGCGGCCCGCATTTTTTGCGCGGTACAGGTGGTCGTCGGCGATTTTCAGGGCCAGGGGCAGCCGGTCCGGGTGTTCCACCGCGTAGCCCACACTGGCGGTCAGGCGCATGTCCGGCAGCACCGCCGACCAGTCGTGCGCGCCGATGGCGTGCCGGCACGCCTCGGCGAGACTGTGGGCCCGTCCGCGCGCGCGGATGGGCGTGACCAGCACGAATTCCTCTCCGCCGTAACGGCCCAGCAGGTCCCCGGGGCGCACCTGCGCCGCGAGCAGTCCGCCCACCACGCGCAGCACCTGGTCACCCACGGCGTGCGAGTGCCGGTCGTTCACGCTCTTGAAGTGATCGACGTCCACGAACACCACGGCGAGCAGCGCCCAGGCCGGGTGCGGGGTACCGTCGGGCGGGAACTGCAGGGCCTGCAGGCCTTCTTCCAGACCGCGGCGGTTCAGCAGGCCGGTCAGGGCATCCTGACGGGCCTGAACCTCCGCGTGGCGCAGCCGGTCCTGCCAGGAACTCGCGTCGGCCCGCGCCTGGCGCAGTTCGCGGTCGAGGGTCAGGTGGTGTGCGGCGGCGGTGTTCACGCGCTCCAGCGTGAGCTGCGCGTCGCGCAGCGCCTCGCGGGTCACGTCCAGCGCCTCGCGCAGCCGGCCCTGACGTTCGTACAGCGCCCCCATGGCGGTCAGGAGCCGCTGCGTGTCCAGGTGCCGCTGCTGGCGCCGGGCGATCTCCAGGGCCGCGTGGTACTGCGCCAGGGCCGCGTCGTCCTCCCCGCGGGCCTGCAGCAGTTCCGCGAGGCACAGCTGCGGCTCGATGTACAGCTGCTGGCGCATCAGGGTGTTCAGCTGCGTCGCCCGGCGCGCCGCGCGTTCCGCGCCGCGCAGGTCGCCGTCGAGCAGCAGCAGGGTGGATTCGTGCGCGGCGCACAGCAGTTCGTTGGTGAGGCTGGGGGTCAGCTGCAGCGCGGCCCGCGCGGCGCGCAGCACCATCAGTCCCTGCTGCACCGCCTGCTGCCGCGCGTCGTGGCGGCCCAGGTCACGGGCCTCGCGGGCCAGGACGACATAGGCGTGCGCGCGGTTCTCGTGCAGGGAGGTGTTCAGCTCGCCGCGCGTGGCTTCGCAGGGCACGGCGTGAATGTGCTCCTCCAGAACGTTCAGGTGGTGCAGGGCGTCTTTGGCCTCGCCAGCGCTGCACGCCAGCCACGCCAGGTTCACCAGGGCGTTGCCGTAGTCGTGGGGGTTGCCGCTGTGCCGCGCGAGATCCAGGGCGTCCTGCAGGTCCTGACGGGCGCCGGTGAGGTCCCCGGTGATGATGCGTGTCACGGCGCGGACGTTCAGCACGGCGGACAGCAGGTCAGTCAGGCGGCGCTCGTCGATCAGTGCCTGCGCGCGCGACACGGCGTCCAGCGCCCGGTCCTGCTGGCCCAGGCTGGCCGACACGAACGACAGGCCGATCAGGGCCTGCACCGCCGCGGCCGGCGAGTCGGCGCGCAGCGCCTCACTCAGCGCCGCTTCGCCCATGGCCTGCGCGCCGCTCAGGGACGTTTCACGCATGTGCCGCGCCACGGCCACCAGCGCCAGTGCGCGCGCCTCCCCGCCGGGCGCGGCCCGCAGGCGCGCCAGCAGATCAGGGGGCGTGTCCGCGGGCAGCGGCACGTCCAGGGGGTCCCTGGCCGGGGAGAAAGGCATCTGCTCCTTATTCTTCACGAATTCTGCCCGGCAGTGCAGCCGGAACGTCACACATGCTCGGGGGGAACTGGGGGGGCGCCGCCCGCCGAAAGGCTGACGTGCCGCGACCCCCCGGGCGCCTATGCTGACCGGGTGAATGCCATCGAGACGCGCGAACTGCGCAAGGCGTACCGGGGCCGGGCGGTCGTGGACGGCCTGACCCTGACCGTCCCCGCCGGTGAGGTGTTCGGGTTCCTGGGGCCCAACGGCGCGGGTAAGAGCACCACCGTGAAAATGCTGCTGGGCCTGGTGCATCCTACGGCCGGTGAACTGCGGGTGCTGGGCGGCCGGCCGCACGACCCGGGTGTCCGTGCCCGGCTGGGATTCCTGCCCGAGCAGTTCCGCTTTCAGACCTGGATGACCGCGCATGAATTCCTGCGCTTTCACGGGCGGCTGTCGGGCCTGAAGGCCGCGGAGCTGCGCACGCGCGTGCCGCAGGTGCTGGAGGAGGTCGGCCTGGGCGGGCGCGGAAACGAGGCGCTGGGCGGCTACAGCAAGGGCATGCTGCAGCGTGCCGGTCTGGCCGGCGCCATTCTGGCCCGGCCGCAGCTGGTGTTCCTGGATGAACCCACCAGCGCGCTCGACCCGATCGGTCGGGTGGAGGTGCGGGAAATTATTGAGCGGCTGCGGGCACAGGGCGCGGCGGTGTTCCTGAATTCCCACCTGCTGTCCGAGGTGGAGCAGGTGTGTGACCGCGTGGCGTTCGTGAAGCAGGGCCGGGTGCTGATGCAGGGCAGCATGCGTGAACTGATGGGCGGCGTGCTTCCGCTCGACGTGCGCGTCAGTCACCTCACGCCGGACCTGCTCGCGGCCCTGGCCACCATCGGTGAGGTGAGGCACACGGACACGAACACCCCCGGGCGCGCCGACGTGGAACTGTGGTTGCAGCGTGAGGACGCCGTGCCGGCCGTGGCGGACGCCGTGCACGCCGCCGGCGCGCGCCTGTACGCCCTGACCCCGCGCCGCCCGGACCTGGAGACCATGTTCCTGGACCTGATTGAGGACACGCCCGAAAGCCGCGCGGCCCGCCCCACGGAGGCCCGCCGTGCGTAACGCCCTGCTGATCGCCGACCTCTCCCTGCGGGAAGCCACCCGCAAGCGCCTCGTGACGGTGCTGCTGCTGCTCACCGCGGCCTTCCTGGGCTTTTTTCTGTACGGGGTGTACCGCCTGGACCTTCAGCTGGACCAGCGCGCCCGGGAAGCCGGTCTGGACGGCCGCAGCGCCAGCGGGGCGTCCAACCTGCCGGTGATGTACTCGGCGATGTTCGGCATGTACCTCGTGTACTTCCTGGGCTCCCTCATGGCGGTGCTCTCCACTGTCGGTGCAGTCAGCGGCGACATCGAGAACGGCGTGATGCAGAGCGTCATTGCGCGGCCCATCACGCGCGCGCAGCTTGTCCTGGGCCGCTGGCTGGGTTTCACGGCCGTGAACGTCGCGTACGTCGCCCTGCTGAGCGCCGGTCTGCTGGGCGGCGTGTACGCCCTGACCGGGTACCTGCCGCCCGCCGCGCTGCCCGCCACAGGGCTGCTGCTGCTGGCGGTCACGCTGCTCACGGCCCTGACCGTGCTGGGCAGCACCCTGTTCACCACGCTCGCCAACGGCATCGGGGTGTTCGTGCTGTACGGCGTGGGCTTCACCGGCGGCATCCTCAGCGCCATCGGCACCTTCGCCGATACGCCCACCCTCACCACGCTGGGCCGCACGGCCAACACCCTGATGCCCACCAACGCCCTGTGGCTTGGCGCCAGTTACCACCTGCAGCCCGAGATTCTGCGGCAGGTGGGCGAGATCAGCCGCGGCGCCAACCCGTTTTTCAGCACGGCGCCAATCGACCCGCTGCTTGTCGGCTGGGCCGCGGCGCTGAGTGCGCTGGCCGTGGCGGGCGCCATGTGGCGCTTCAGCCGCCGCGACCTGTAGGGCCCGCACGGCGCGCCGCACGCAGCCGCCGGCCCAGGCGGTGCAGGTCGTCCGCGCCGCCTGCCGGCAGCAGCGCGTCCAGGAACGGCAGGGCCGCGGCGATGGCCCGCTGCACCGGGCGGTACCCAGGCGTGGCGGCCAGCGGCGAGAGCCACACCACGCCCGCAGCGCGCCGCCGCAGGTCCCGCAGGGCGCGCGCCACAAGCGCCGGATCTCCGGTATCCAGCCCGTCACTGAGAATCAGAATGACGGTGTGCCGGTCCACGCGGCCCCGCTCGTCTCGTGCGAGGCGCAGCAGGTTCTCGCCGATGCGCGTGCCGCCCCCCCACGCTACCCCCAGGTCCGGCAGGTCCAGCGGCTGCCCCGGTGCGGCGCGGCGCAGCAGCGGCGTCAGGCGCAACAGGCCGGTGCTGAAGGCGAAGACCTCCACCCGACGGGACCGCAGGTGCAGCGCCTGCGCGAAGCGCAGCAGCAGCGTCGCGTCCCGGCCCATGGACCGGCTGCCGTCCAGCACGAGCAGGAAGCGCGGCGCGCGGCGCGGCCGGCCCAGCCAGCGCAGCGTCACGGCGTCCCCGGCGGTGCGGGCCGCGGCGTGCAGCGTGCGCCGCGCGTCCAGCTTCGAGCCGCGCGGCATCGGCCGCAGCCGCCGCGCTCGGCCCAGCTCCAGCGCCCGGATCAGGTCGGACGCCGCGCGCAGCAGCTGCGCCAGGTCCCCCTCGCCCGCGTGCACAGCCGCGCCCGGCGCGGCGTTCGGGCTGAGCTGCGTGCGGATCACCGGGGCGTCTGCATCGTGGTCGTTGCTGTCCGGGTCGCCGGTCTCCTGGCCCTGCGGTGGGCCGCCCGGTTCGCCCGGCTGTTCTCCGGGCGTCGCCTGCGGGGCGGGCGCGCCCGGCTCGGGCGGCCCGGCCGCCTCCCCCGGCTCACCGGCCTCGCCGCCCGGCCCGGGGGCAGCAGGCGCCGGGGTTTCGGGCAGCAGGGGCGGCAGCCGCGGCGCGCTGTGCCCGTCGGTGCGGAAAAATGCGTTGAATTCCAGGTCGAACACCCGGACCTGCTCGGGACTGGCGGCCAGCACCGAGCGCAGCGCGGCGCGCACCTCACGCCGGGACAGGACATCCACCATGCCCAGCGCCTCCAGCGCGGTCTGCACCTCGCCCGGCCCGATCAGGAACACGTGCCGGTCTCGCAGGCGCGCGGCGAAGGCCGTGACCTGTGCGCTCAGCGCCGCCGGAGCGGCGGGCCCCAGCTCAGCCACGGGACTGCGCCTGCGCCGCCACCGCCTGCAGGGTCGGGGCGGCCAGCAGCTGATCCTCACGGAGTTTCAGCACCGCGCCCAGGGTGGCCTGCAGGGCCGCGGCGTCCAGATGATCGGCGTGCAGGGTCATCAGGGCCGCCGCCCAGTCGAGCGTCTCGGCCACGCCAGGGGTCTTGCCCAGCGGCAGGGCGCGCAGGGCGTGCACGGCGTCCGTCACCTGCCGCGCCAGCGTCTCGTTGATGCCCGGCAGGCGCGAGTGCACGATCTGCAGTTCCTGCGCGCGGGTGGGGTATTCCGTCCAGTGGTACAGGCAGCGGCGGCGCAGCGCGTCACTCAGCTCCCGCGACCGGTTGCTGGTGAGGATCACGTGCGGGCGGCTCACGGCGCTCAGCGTGCCGAGTTCCGGCACGGTGATCTGCCATTCGGCCAGCAGTTCCAGCAGGAACGCCTCGAACGCGTCATCGGCCCGGTCGATCTCGTCGATCAGCAGCACGGCCGACTGGGGTTCCTGAATCGCCTGCAGCAGGGGCCGCGGCATCAGGAACTGCTCGCCGTACAGGTCCTCGTCGCTCAGGCCTTCACCGCGCAGCTCGGCGGCGCGCAGGTGCAGCAACTGCCGCGCGTAGTTCCACTCGTACAGCGCCGCCTGCGCGTCCAGTCCCTCGTAGCATTGCAGGCGGATCAGCCGGGTGCCCAGCGCGGCCGCCAGCGTCTTGGCCGCTTCGGTCTTGCCGACGCCGGCCGGTCCCTCCAGCAGCAGGGGCCGGCCCAGACCCACCACCAGCCGCAGTGAGGTGGCCAGGGCGTCCCCGGCCACGTACCCGCGGGCCTGGAAGGCGAGTTGCAGTTCATTCACGGACGGAATCATGGGTCTCCTCTCCTGCGTCTGACAGTGGTGCGGGCAGGGCCGGACGGGCGCCTGTGCGCGGTGAAACGGAAGGTGGCTGGCCAATCCTTCATCTGATCGGGGCGCCCGCCGGGTGATAGCGGCGTGAGAGGGTGCGGCGTACGGTAAAGCCATGGAAGTTCCGCTGCTGCTGTGCGCATTGATCGCCCTCACCTCGGGCCTGCACTTCGGGCACCGGTTCACGGAAACCCGCCGCGCCGGCCGGATGCCGCTGCTCCCGGTTGCCGCGCACGGTGTGGTGTCCGGCGCACTGATTATCCTGGCCATGCTGCTTGACGCCAGCTCCGTCCGGGTCGTGTGGGTGGCCGTGACCGTGACCAGCGTGACTGGCCTGGCCATCGGCGCGCTGTGGGCCGCCCGTCACCCCGAGCCGGTTCCCACGGACGGCCCACTGCCCGCCCCGGACCCGGCCCGCAGCGCCACCTGAACCGCCGGCGCTCTGCCCCTCAACATTTGGTGGACGCATCCGCGGCCCGGGACGCCCTAAGCTGGGCTGACCGGGCCGTCCCGACGCCCGGGTCCTGGAGTCCCCATGAGCGAGCGCCGACCTTCCCGCAGCACCCTGAACACCCTGATCCGCCTGGGCCGCGCCCTGACCGACCCTGACCCCGCCGCGCCGGACCCCGTGGACGCCGCGCGGCGTGCTGCCGGGCGCCTGCGCGACCCCGTGCAGGACGCCGCCAGTCGCCTGAAGTCCGGCGCGCTGGAGTGGCGTGCCCGGGTCGAGGACCGCGCCGATCAGCGGCTGGAACGCCTGATCACTGAGCGGCGCGGCGGCGCGCCGGGCGACCCGGCCGTCACTGCCGCGCTCGCGGCCCGCCGGGCGCAGCGTGAAGCGCGGCTGCGCCAGGAACAGGCGCGCCAGGCGCTGCTGAACCGCGCGCAGACACCCGCGCAGCGGCAGGTGCTGCGCGCCGTGCTGGCGGTGACGGCCTGGGCGGGCGGGCAGGCGGGGCAGGTGCGGTACACCGAACTGCTCGACCGGCTGGCGCCCGCCGGGGACGCCGCGGGCGAGATGGCCGTGCACCGCGCCATCTGGTCCCTCGCGGAAGCAGAGGTGCTGGCCGTGTCGCCTCACGGCGTGATCAGCGCCACGCCACCCCGCACGCCGCTGGCCCTGCCCGGCGCATAGAGGGGGGCGCCGCCTGCGCCTCCCCGGTCCGGCGTCCGGCTGAGAATTCAGGAGGCAGACAACCCCCGGCGTGATCGGCGGGAGGCGCACTCAGGCGATCGTGCCGGCAGACGCACCCACGTGCGCGCTCATGTTCTCGAAGGTCTTCGAGATCAGTTTCTGCGCCTGTGCGTCGAGCAGGCGCCCGCCGACTGTGGCGACCGGGCCGCGCATGGTGGCGTCCCCGGTCCAGTCGAGGGTGGTGGTGCCGTCCCCGTTGTCCAGCACGTCCGCGCCGGCCGTCAGGTCCACGACGCTGCCCAGCCCGCCGCCCTGCACCTTCACGTTCACGCGGTTCAGGTCCGGCGCGGGCTGCACCTCGATCTTGAACTTGAACTTGCCGCGCACCATCCCGACCCCCACCTGCACGGTGGCGTCCATGTGCGTCTGGTCGTGCACCACGACCTCCTGCACGTCCGGCAGGCAGCGCGCCACGCGCTCCGGGTCCTGCACGAATGCCCACACGGCGGCGGGCGGCGCCTGCACTTTCTCCTGGCCTTTGTAGCTGAGTTTCATAGGGTGAACCTCCGGGTCGGGGCCCGCGGCGGGCCGGGGGTTGAGTTGCACTGACGCCGTCCATTGTAGGTCCGGGCGGGTTGAAGAAAGATTGGCCTAGCATGCGCCCATGCCTTCACTACGCGCGCCACGCCCTTCAGCTCCTCCCCGCGGCCAGCCGGGGAGAGAACCGTGAGTGGCGTGGCCGGCGTGCTGCTGGCCGCGGGACGCAGCGCCCGCATGGGCCGGCCCAAGCAGCTGCTGCCGCTGGCCGGGCAGCCGCTGGTGCGCCGCGCTGCACACGCACTGGCGCAGGGCGGCTTTGATGAGCTGCTGTGCGTGATTCCGCCGGGGGAGGTGGGAGAGGCTGTGCAGGCCGCGCTGACGGGCCTGCCGTACAGGTTCGTGCTGAACGCCGACCCGGCGCGCGGCCTGGGCAGTTCCCTGCGGGCCGCCGTGGAGGCCCTGACCGAAGGCCGGGCCGCTGTGCTGGCGGGCGCACATTTCGCGCTGGCCGACATGCCGCTGCTGACCGGGGCGCACCACGCGGCGCTGCGCCGGGCCTTCGAGGCGTCGGGCGCGCCGGTCGTGCTGACCGAGTACGGTGAGCCGGGCGCGCCGGACCCGGTGCGCGCTCCGCCGCACCTGTTCCGCGCGGACCTGCTGGGCGCCGTGCGGGACGCGCCGGACGCCGATCATGGGCCCCGGCACGTCATTCGCGCGTACGCGGCGCAGGCCCTCACGCTGTCGTTCCCGGCGGAGCTGCTGCTGGATGTGGACACCCCGGAGGCCTTCGCGCAGGCGCAGGCGCGGCTGGGCGAATAGCTCATGACCATTCAGGACGAGAAGCGGCGGCAGGCGCAGGCACTCGTGACGGCGCGGAACCCTCCTGGGGCTGGGCGGCGTGCCTGAACGTGCACATCGGCCCCCACAGCCGGCCCTCGCACGCTCCACCCGGCGATCACGCCCTGAGTCCGGGCGCGCTGCTGCACATTGATTACGGCGTGCGCCTCGCGCACGGGGACTGTTCGGACCTGCAGCGGGTGTACCGCCCGCCTGACGGCGGGCCGCTGCCCGGCGCGGTGCAGGCGGCGTTCCAGGCGTGCTGGTCAGCCATTCAGGCCGGCGCGGACGCCCTGCGGCCCGGGGTGCCCGGCCACGCGGTGGACGCCGCGGCCCGCGCAGCACTGGTGCAGGCTGGGTACCCGGAATACCAGCATGCGCTGGGGCACGGCCTGGGACGTGCCACGCACGACGGCGGCACCCTGCTGGGGCCGCGCTACGGCCGCACCGTGGAAGGCCTGGTGTGGTCCGGGGAGGTGTACACCCTGGAACTCGGGGTGTTCGTCGAGGGACACGGCTTTGTCGGCCTGGAAGAGGACGTGGTGGTCCGTGAAAGTGGGCCCGACTGGCTCTCGGACCGTCAGGGTGAGGTCCGGGCCCTGGGCGGCTGAGGTCAGCGGGGCGGGGCGCCCGGCAGGTCCACCGGCGTGACCGGCACCGGCTCGCCGAACCGGGTGTACTTCCGGCCCGACGCGGGCCGACCCCGGCCGCACAGTACGGTGACGCGCGGCAGGCCGTGCACGTTCAGTTCCGCGACCGCCAGGCGCCCGGTTTCGTAGGCCCCCAGGTCCAGGTACAGGTGGCGGCCCAGGCGGGACGGAACCGGGACGGGGGTATGGCCGTGAACGGAGTACGTGACCCCCTCGGGCAGAGGGAACGGCCCTTCAAAGGGCCGCAGCCACAGCGCTGCGGAGAGCGGGTTCGGGTGCTGCGGGTGTCTGACGGGCGGCGCGGCGTGGGCGACCAGCACGCTGGGGGAGGGGGGCACCTCGTCGTGCACCTGACCGTCGGCCGTGACGTACACCACGCGCTTCAGGACCCCCAGGTACGCTTCGAGCAGCGGGGGGAACTTCTCCAGCGTGACGCCGCCGAGTTCCTCACGGACGGTTTCTCCGCCGGCGCGCATCCACCACTGATAGCCTTCCATGGCCTTGCGGTAGTCGCCCAGGTCGTGGGTGCCCTGGTACTGCCGGTACCATTTCACGCCTTCTTGCATCATGCGTTCGTGGTTGCCCATCAGCAGCGTGGCGCGCCCGGCGCGGTGCAGCTCCATCAGGAGTTCCACGACCGGCAGGCTGCGCGGCCCGCGGTCAATGGCGTCGCCCAGGGACACGTAGTGGGCGTCCGGGTACTGTTCCAGGGCGGCGCGCAGCAGGTCGGGCCGGCCGTGCAGGTCGGGAATGACCAGCACCTGCCGGGTCACGCGTCCGTCCCGGGTTCGTCACTGAAGTCCAGCAGCGTCTGCTTGCTGCGTTCGCGCAGCAGGCGCGCGGCGTCGGGTTCGGGCGTGAAGGTGACCTGCTCGCCGCGCACGGTCACCCGGTACCCGGCGCCGTCGGCCGCGCCGGGCAGCCACGCGGCGGGCACCTGGAAGGTGCGGCCCTGAAGGTCCTCCACGTCGGCGAGCCCGGTGTCCTCGTCGAGAACGTCAATCACGAGCAGGGTGTCGGGCACTGGCATGGGTGGAAGTCTAGCGCCTGCTTCTTCCGGCGGATGACGACCCTGGTGGGGGAGGGTGTAGGGTGCGGGGCATGCACCTGACCCGCCGGACCCTGCTGCGCGCGCTTCTGAGCGGCGGTGGCGTCGCCGCGCTGGGCGGCGGTGCGGCCGTGGCGCAGGCGTACCGGTTCGGCGTGACGCGCCACACCCGCAGCCTGCCGGGCCTGCGGTCCCCGCTGCGGGTGGCGTTCCTGACCGACCTGCACTTCGGGCTGTTCATCGGTGCGGGCAGCGTCCGCGCGTGGGTGGACACGGTGAACCGTCAGCGGCCTGACCTGGTGCTGCTGGGCGGCGATCAGCTCGACGTCCGCCTGGACTCCGACGCCGCGCCGCAGGCGCTGCTGGCGGAACTGCGGCGCCTGCAGGCGCCGCTGGGGGTGTATGGCGTGTGGGGCAACCATGACTACGGCAGTTTCGGCCGGTACGGCAGCGCCTACTACGGCGAGCCCCGCGCGGACTGGGAGGTGCGGCGCGCCCACCTGGAAGCGGCCTTCGCGCAGGCGGGGGTGACGATCCTGCGGGACGCAGGCCGGAACGTGCGGGAGGATCTGCGGCTGGGCGGCACGGATGACCTATGGTTCGGCCGGCCGGACGTGCCGGCAGCGCTGGCAGGCGCTGCAGGGCGCGCCACACTGCTGGTGACGCACAACCCGGACCTGCTGCCGGACCTGCCGCGTCCGGTGGGTCTGGTGCTGTGCGGCCACACGCACGGGGGGCAGGTGCGGCTGCCGGTCGTCGGGGCCCTGAGGGTGCCGAGTGCCTACGGGGACCGGTACGCGATGGGGTGGGTGCAGGGGGCGTTCGGCACGCCGGCGTACGTGAGCCGTGGGCTGGGCCTCAGTGGGGCGCCGGTGCGGAATCTGTGCGAGCCGGAAATCGCGCTGTTCGATCTTCAGCCGGCCTGAAGCGCGGGGAGGTGAGCGGTCCGTCGGGGGCTTGCACTCCCTGCGCGGAATGTGCATGGCAGCGGTTCCAAAGCCCCGCTGGCCCGGCTGGCCGGTAGGTGACTCTTGCGTTTGCTGCCCCGGGAGGCGCACTTGAGGTTGCGTAACAGACCTTTTAACTTCACGAAGATTGCTGCATCTGGTCGAAAGTGGGCAAGTCGGAGAAACAATGGTGCGAGTTACCTTTGGACCCGTTATAAACAACGGCCCTGCATAGACATGCATCGCTCTGTATCGTAATTCTAGCAGCCTGCACCCTGCGGGCCAGCGAGTCACAGCGAGATGGGAGCGTCAACATGAACAGAACAGACAACCGGGTGACTCCGGCTGCAGCGCCGCACACCCCTGCACCGTCCGCCAGCGGCGCGGAACTGCACCTCGCCCGCCAGCAGGGCCTGTACACCGCGCAGGAACACGACGCCTGCGGCGTCGGCTTCGTGGCCCACATCAAGGGGCACAAGAACCACGCCATCATCGAGCAGGGCCTCAAGATCCTGGAGAACCTCGACCACCGCGGCGCAGTCGGCGCCGACGCCCTGATGGGCGACGGGGCCGGCATCCTCATCCAGATTCCTGACGAGTTCTACCGCGCCGAGATGAGCGCCCAGGGCGTCACGCTGCCCCCCCAGGGCGACTACGGGGTCGGCATGATCTTCCTGCCCAAGGAAATCGCCTCCCGGCGCGCCTGCGAGCAGGAACTCGAACGCGCCGTCACGGCCGAAGGGCAGGTGGTGCTCGGCTGGCGCGACGTGCCCGTAAACGCCGAGATGCCCATGAGCCCCACCGTGCGCGAAAAGGAGCCCGTCATCCGGCAGGTGTTCATCGGCGCCGGGCCTGACACCCTGGTTCCCGACGCCCTGGAACGCAAACTGTACGTGATCCGCCGCCGGGCCAGCAACGCCATCCGCGCGCTGAACTTCACGCACGGCGCCGAGTACTACGTGCCCAGCATGTCCTGCCGCACCGTGATCTACAAAGGCCTGCTGCTGGCCACCCAGGTCGGCGAGTACTACCTGGACCTGCAGGACAGCCGCGTCACCTCCGCGCTGGCGCTGGTGCACCAGCGCTTCAGCACGAACACCTTCCCGGAGTGGCCCCTGGCGCACCCCTACCGCATGGTGGCGCACAACGGCGAGATCAACACCGTCAAGGGCAACTTCAACTGGATGCGCGCCCGCGAGGGCATCATGCACAGCCCCGTGCTGGGCGACGACCTGAAAAAGCTCTACCCCATCTCCTTCGAGGGCGAGAGTGACACCGCCACCTTCGACAACGCCCTGGAACTCCTGACGCTCGCCGGGTACCCCATGGCGCACGCCGCCATGATGATGATCCCGGAGGCGTGGGAGCAGAACGCCAACCTGGACCCGCGCCGCCGCGCGTTCTACGAGTACCACGCCAGCATGATGGAACCCTGGGACGGCCCGGCCGCCATGGTGTTCACCGACGGCCGCCAGGTGGGCGCCACCCTCGACCGCAACGGACTGCGCCCCGCCCGCTACGTGCAGACCCGCGACGACCTGGTGATTCTCGCCAGCGAGTCCGGCGTGCTGCCCGTGCCGGAAAGCAAGATCGTGAAGAAATGGCGCCTGCAGCCGGGCCGCATGTTCCTGATCGATTTCGAGCAGGGCCGCATCATCGAGGATGACGAACTGAAGATGCAGTTCGCCTCTGCCAAACCCTACGCGCAGTGGGTGGAGAACACCCGCTTCCGCCTGGACGACAGCGAGGAGACCGGCACCGTCGGGCAGTTCCGCGAGTCCCTGCTCGACCGCCAGCAGGCCTTCGGGTACACCCAGGAGGACCTGAAGTTCCTGATGGGCCCCATGGCCCTGACCGGCGAGGAAGGCATCGGCAGCATGGGCAACGACAGCCCGCTCGCCGTGCTGTCCGGAAAGAACAAACCGCTGTTCAACTACTTCCGGCAGCTGTTCGCGCAGGTCACCAACCCGCCCATCGACCCGATCCGCGAATCGGTCGTCATGAGCCTTGTGTCGTTCGTGGGCCCCCGCCCGAACCTGCTCGACATCAACACCGTCAACCCCCAGCTGCGCCTGGAAGTCGAGCAGCCCATCCTGGACTTCGACGACATGGCCCGCGTCCGCAACATCGCCGAGCACACCCGCGGCAAGTTCAAGGCCTACGAGCTGGACATCACCTACCCCGCCGAGTGGAGTGCGCGCGGCATCGAGGCGAAACTCGCCACCATCAACGCCTGGGCGGTGGACGCCATCGAGAGCGGCCACAACATCATCATCATCACCGACCGCCGCCTGGACCGCGACCGGGTTGCCATCCCCAGCCTGCTCGCCCTGAGCAGCATCCACCACCACCTCGTGAAGGCGGGCCTGCGCATGAAGGTGGGCCTGGTCGTCGAGACCGGCGACGCCCGCGAGGTGCATCACTTCGCCGCGCTCGCCGGCTACGGCGCCGAGGCGATCCACCCCTACCTGGCACTCGAAACCCTGATCAACCTGCACACCGACGTGCCCGGAATGCCTGCCCTGTCCGGCATCGACGCGCACCAGGCGATCTACAACTACATCAAGGCGATCGGCAAGGGCCTGAGCAAGATCATGTCGAAGATGGGTGTCAGCACCTACATGAGTTACTGCGGCGCCCAGCTGTTCGAGGCGGTGGGCCTGAAGGCCGACTTCGTGCACAAGTACTTTTACGGCACGCCCAGCCAGGTCGGCGGCATCGGTATTTTCGAGGTGGCCGAAGAGGCGCTGCGCAACCACCGCGCGGCGTTCAGCGAGGACCCGGTGCTCGCGCAGAACCTCGACGCGGGCGGCGAGTACGCCTGGCGCGCGCGCGGCGAGGAGCACATGTGGACGCCGGACTCCATCGCCAAACTGCAGCACTCGGTGCGCAGCGGCTCGTACGCCACGTACGAGGAGTACGCCCGCATCATCAACGACCAGAGCAAACGCCACATGACCCTGCGCGGCCTGTTTGACTTCCGCACCGAGGGCCTCACGCCCGTGCCGCTGGAGGAAGTGGAAAGTGCCAGCGAAATCGTCAAGCGCTTCGCGACCGGCGCCATGAGCCTCGGCTCGATCAGCACAGAGGCGCACACCACCCTGGCCGTTGCCATGAACCGCATCGGCGGGAAGAGCAACACCGGCGAGGGCGGCGAAGATCCCGCCCGCTACGAACGTGAGATGCGGGGCGAGACGCTCGGCGACGGGCACACCCTGGCCAGCATCCTCGGTGAGAAGCGCGTGGAGGTGGACTACCCCTTGCTGGCGGGTGACAGCCTGCGCAGCAAGATCAAGCAGGTGGCGTCCGGCCGGTTCGGCGTGACCACGGGGTACCTGACCAGCGCCGACCAGATCCAGATCAAGATGGCGCAGGGCGCCAAGCCCGGCGAGGGCGGTCAGCTGCCCGGCGGCAAGGTCAGTGAGTACATCGGGTTCCTGCGGCACTCGGTGCCCGGAGTGGGCCTGATCAGCCCGCCCCCGCATCACGACATCTACTCCATCGAGGATCTCGCGCAGCTTATTCACGACCTGAAGAACGTCAACCCCCGCGCGGACATCAGCGTGAAGCTCGTCTCGGAAGTTGGTGTGGGCACCGTCGCCGCCGGCGTCGCCAAGGCCAAGGCCGACCACATCGTGATTGCCGGGCATGACGGCGGCACGGGTGCGAGCCCCTGGAGTTCCATCAAGCACGCCGGGTCCCCGTGGGAACTGGGCCTTGCGGAAACGCAGCAGACGCTGGTTCTGAACCGCCTGCGTGACCGGGTGCGCGTGCAGACCGACGGGCAGCTCAAGACCGGCCGTGACGTGGTGATTGCCGCGCTGCTCGGCGCGGACGAGTTCGGCTTCGCCACCGCGCCGCTGGTGGCGCAGGGTTGCATCATGATGCGCAAGTGTCACCTGAACACCTGCCCGGTGGGTGTGGCCACGCAGGACCCGGTGCTGCGCGCCCGGTTCCAGGGCAAACCTGAGCACGTCATCAACTTCTTCTTCTTCATTGCCGAGGAGGTCCGCGGCCTGATGGCGCAGCTCGGCATCCGCCACTTCGATGACCTGATCGGCCGCGCCGACCTGCTCGACACGAAAAAAGGCGTGGAGCACTGGAAGGCGCAGGGCCTGGACTTCAGCCGCGTCTTCTACCGCCCCGAGGTGCCCGCCGGCGTGGGCGTGCGGCACCTGCACACCCAGGACCACGGCCTGAGCGGCGCGCTGGACCTGCAGCTGATCGAGAAGTGCCGCCCCGCGTTCGAGAAGGGCGAGAAGGTGCACTTCCTGCAGGACGTGCGCAACGTGAACCGCACCGTGGGCGCCATGCTGTCCGGGGAACTGGTGCGCGTCCGTCCGCAGGGCCTGCCGGACAACACCGTGTTCGTGCAGATGGAAGGCACTGGCGGGCAGTCGTTCGGCGCGTTCCTCGCTCCGGGCCTGACCCTGTACCTGATCGGGGACGCCAACGATTACACCGGCAAGGGCCTGAGCGGCGGGCGCGTGGTCGTGCGGCCCAGCATCGAGTTCCGCGGCCGGGCCGAGGAGAACATCATCGTGGGCAACACCGTGCTGTACGGCGCGACCAGCGGTGAGGCGTTCTTCCGCGGCGTGGCCGGCGAACGCTTCGCCGTGCGCCTCAGCGGCGCCGAAGCGGTGGTGGAAGGCACCGGTGACCACGGCTGCGAATACATGACCGGCGGAACCGTCGTGGTGCTCGGCCAGACCGGCCGGAACTTCGCGGCCGGCATGAGCGGCGGCGTTGCGTACGTGTACGACGCCGACGGCACCTTCGCGCGGCGCTGCAACACCAGCATGGTGGACCTGCTGCCCCTGCTGCCCGAAGCCCAGCAGCTCGCCCAGACGCTGGGCGGCGCCCTGCACGGCGGTCAGAGCGACGAAGCGCACCTGCGCCGCCTGCTGGAAAGTCACCACAAGTGGACCGGCTCACAGCGCGCCTCTGAACTGCTCGACGACTGGGACGCCGCCCTGAAGAAATTCGTCAAGGTCTTCCCCCGCGAGTATCAGCGTGCCCTGCGCGAACGCCAGGAGGCCGGCACCGTGCACGCCGCCGACACCCTGAGCCTCCAGACCGGGCAGCCGCAGACCGCCGTGGCCGCCCAGGGCACCCTCACCAAGTAATCCCCCCCGCGGCCCGGTCCTCACCCGGCCGGGCGCTGCCCCCAACCGGAGCAACGATGAGCAAAGTCACCGGCTTCCTCGACCAGCCGCGCATCAAGGACCAGTACGCCCCGGTCGACGCGCGCCTCAAGCATTACCACGAGTTCCTGCTGCCCCTGGACAGCGGCGCCGCGCGCCTGCAGGCCACGCGGTGCATGGACTGCGGCATTCCGTTCTGCAACAACGGCTGTCCCGTCAACAACATCATTCCCGACTTCAACAACCTCGTGTACCAGGACGACTGGCGCTCAGCACTGGACACCCTGCACGCCACGAACAATTTCCCCGAGTTCACCGGCCGCATCTGCCCCGCGCCGTGCGAGGCCGCCTGCACGCTGACCATCAACGGGGACGCGGTGGGAATCAAGAGCATCGAGCTGGCCATCATCGAGCGCGGCTGGCAGGAAGGCTGGGTGGCGCCGCAGCCGCCCGCCGTGAAGACCGGGAAGAAGGTGGCCGTGATCGGCTCCGGCCCGGCCGGCCTCGCGGCCGCCCAGCAGCTCGCCCGCGCCGGACATGACGTGACCGTCTTTGAGAAGAACGACCGCGTGGGCGGCCTGATGCGCTACGGCATTCCGGACTTCAAGCTCGACAAGCATCACATCGACCGGCGTGTGGCGCAGATGGAAGCTGAGGGCGTGACCTTCCGCACCGGCGTGCTCGTCGGCGCGTGGCCCGAAGGGAGCCGCGTGACGAACCTCAGCCGGCAGACCATCACGCCTGACGAGCTGCGCGCGCAGTTCGACGCGGTGCTCCTGGCGGGCGGCGCCGAGCAGCCCCGCGACCTGCCCGTCCCAGGCCGCGAACTGGACGGCGTGCACTTCGCCATGGAGTTCCTGCCGCAGCAGAACCGCGTCAACGCCGGGGACAAACTGAAAAAGCAGCTGCGCGCCGACGGGAAGCACGTCATCGTGATCGGCGGGGGCGACACCGGCAGCGACTGCGTCGGTACCAGCAACCGCCACGGGGCGGTCAGCGTCACGCAGTTCGAGGTGATGCCCCAGCCGCCCGAACAGGAGAACAAACCCCTGGTCTGGCCGTACTGGCCGCTGAAGCTGCGCACCAGCACCAGCCACGAGGAAGGCGCCGTGCGGGAGTTCGCGATTGCCACCAAGGAATTCATCGGGAAGGGCGGCAAGGTCACGGGCGTGAAAACCGTCCGCATGGAACTGAAAGGCGGGCACCTGACCGAGATTGAAGGCAGTGAGGAGATCCACAAGGCGGACCTCGTGCTGCTCGCAATGGGCTTTGTCAGCCCGGTCGGCAGCGTCATCGACGCGTTCGGCGTGACCAAGGACGCCCGCGGCAACGCCCACGCCAGCACCGACGAGGGCGGTTACGCCACCAGCGTGCCCGGTGTGTTCGCCGCCGGCGACATGCGCCGCGGGCAGAGTCTGGTCGTGTGGGCGATCCGCGAGGGCCGTCAGGCGGCGCGCGCCGTCGACCAGCACCTGATGGGCACGTCCGTTCTGCCCCGCTGAGTCCGGGAGCACCACAGGTGGCAGGCCGCTCCCGGTGAGCGGCCTGCCTGCCGTTACTGGGTCACCTGGGCCGGGCCGGGGCTGGCCGGGGCGCTGCTGTGCTGACGCAGCATCACCCAGCGGTCGGCGCTCGGGAGGAGCGTGAGGCTCAGGCGGTTGTTCATGGCGCGCCGCTGCTCCCCGGCCGGGCCGAGACCGGCGTACGTCACGAACGCGTGCACCAGGGCCAGGTCGGGCGTCACCGTACTGCGCACGTCCTCGAAGGTGACTCGCGAGCCCGTCACCCAGACGGGCAAACCAGCCCTTGACCATTCCGCGCCATGCGGGCGCGCCGCCGTACAGCCACTGCTCCCACAGGTCGTACACAGTGACCTGCGGGTGGGAGAGGGCGAGCGGCGCGTCCGTGGCGCGTACACGGCGGCGGCGTAGGCGTCCAGCAGGTCCGTGGGGTCCATGCGGCACCGTCCCCTGGTGTACGGCGGCACGGCAACCGGCCGTTACGCACTGTGGCGGCGCAGCACCTGCGTAAGCACCTGCACGACCCACGGATCGAAGTGCGCGCCGCTGCCGCGCTGCACCAGATTCAGCGCCTCCTCGTCCGTCCAGGCGGGTTTGTAGCAGCGGGCACTGGTCAGGGCGTCGAACACGTCACAGGCCGCGAAGATGCGCGCCGTGAGCGGAATGGCTGTGCCGCGCTGCCCGCAGGGGTAGCCGGTGCCGTCCCAGCGTTCATGGTGGGACGCGATCACGTCCAGCGCCGCGCGGGGCACGAACGGCAGCTGCCGGGCCAGACGCAGGCCTTCTTCCACGTGCTGATGCATGCGCTGACGCATGGCCGGCGTGAGCGGCCCCGGGTGATGCAGAATCTCGTCGGGTAGGGCCAGTTTCCCGATGTCGTGCAGGGACGCGCCCCAGCGCAGGGCGTCCAGCTCGGCCGGGCTCAGGTTCATGGCGCGGCCCAGGTGCAGGGCCAGGTCCGTCACGCGGTCGGCGTGCCCCTGCAGATCATCGCTGCGGGTCTCCATGCACAGGCCCAGAGCGCGCAGCGCCGACTCGTGCGCGTCGCGTTCGCGCTGCTCGGCGCTCAGGCGGGCGCCGAGCAGCGCCAGCATGCCACTTGAGGTGCGCACCAGCGCCTGTTCCGAGGCCGTCCAGCGGTGCGGGGTGAACGTGCGGGCCACCAGCGCGCCTGTCAGCTGCCCGGCGCGGTCCCGGATGGGGGAGGCCAGCAGCGTGCCGCCGGGCTGCCCGGCGGTCCCGCGCGCGTCCGGAACCACCAGCAGATCCGGCGTGCCGCTCAGCGCGCCCAGCAGCTCAGGAGCCAGGGGGAGAGCGCCGGGCGCGGCGCCGCTGTGGGCCTGAATGGTCGCGCCGTTGCCATGACACGCGTAGCAGGTTGCGGCCCGCGCGGCCGTGTGCAGGGTGATGGCGTGGAGGGCCGGGTGCATGGCGCTGCTCAGGTCGGGTGCCGTCAGGCCAAGCTGCGTGAGCTGCAGCGTGAGATGGGCGAAATGCGCGTCGGTGACGTTCGGGGCGGTCATGCGTGGAGCAAGTCTGTCACGCCTTGATGTAAAAATTCACAAAGAAGAGGGGTGGCGTGTCTGAGGTCCCCAGACACGCTACCCCGCCCGGCGGCCTTCAGGGCAGCGGGAAACGCCCGGCGAACGCGTGCACCTCGGCTTTCACGTCTTCACCCTTCAGGGCCCGGTCAATCAGGTCGGCGACGGTCTGCATGTCGCTCTCCACCATCCCGCGCGTGGTGACGGCTGGCGTGCCGATGCGGATGCCGCCGCCGTGCAGGATCTTCTCCGTGTCGTACGGCAGGGTGCTCTTGGAGATCGTGATGTGACTGGCGTCCAGGCGTTTCGTGGCCTTCGTGCCGTTCAGACCCTGCGGCCGGAGGTCCAGCACCAGCAGGTGGTTGTCCGTGCCGCCCGACACCACGCGGTACCCGCGCTCCTGGAAGGCCTGGGCCAGCGCCTGCGCGTTCCGGATGATCTGCGCGGCGTACGTCCTGAATTCCGGCTGCAGCGCCTCCCCGAACGCCACGGCCTTCGCGGCGATCACGTGCTCCAGCGGGCCGCCCTGGTACCCGGGGAACACCGCGCGGTCAATCTTCGCGCCGAGTTCAGGGTCATTGCTCAGGATGATCCCGCCGCGCGGCCCGCGCAGGGTCTTGTGGGTGGTGCTGGCCACCACGTGCGCGTGTGGCAGTGCGTTCGGGTGCACGCCCGCCGCGATCAGGCCCGCGATGTGGGCGATGTCCGCAAACAGGATCGCGCCGACCTCATCGGCAATCTCGCGGAACGCCGCGAAATCAATGGTGCGCGAGTACGCGCTGGCCCCCGCAATGATCATCTTCGGCTGGTGCTCATGCGCCAGACGGCGCACTTCGGCCATGTCGATCAGTTCGGTCTCGGGGTTCACCTGGTACCCCACGATCTTGTAGCGCAGCCCGGAGAAGTTCACGGGGTTCCCGTGCGTCAGGTGGCCGCCGTGCGACAGGTCCATGCCCAGCACCGTGTCGCCGGGTTCGATCAGGGCGTTGTACACCGCGAGGTTCGCGCTGCTGCCGCTGTGGGGCTGCACGTTCGCCCACGCCGCACCGAACAGTTCTTTCAGCCGGTCGATGGCAAGCTGCTCGATGCGGTCGACGACCTCACAGCCGCCGTACCAGCGCTTGCCGGGGTACCCCTCGGCGTACTTGTTCGTCACGATGCTGCCCTGAGCCTCGCGGACCGCCGCCGAGGTGAAGTTCTCGGAAGCGATCAGTTCCAGCCCCAGCCGCTGACGTTCAGCCTCCTGGGTGATCAGGTCGAAGAGGGCCGTGTCACGGGCCACTGAGGTCTCGGCGGTGGTCGTCATGCTCCCACGGTAACACCCCCCCACCTGCCCCCGGCCCCCCGTGTCTTTGCAGGTCAGACGTGCGTAGTCTCCAGGGCGTCCGGCGGCACCGGCGGTCCGGTCCAGTAGCCCTGCAGGGCGTTCACGCCGGCCTGCCACGCCCCGGCGGCCTGCGAGGGCGTCTCCACGCCCTCAGCCACCACCCGCAGCTGCAGCGCCTGACCCAGCGCCACGATCGCCTGCACGATCTTGAACGCCGCCTGCGCTTCCTGCGCCTGGGGCGCGTCCAGGGGCCGCACGAACGCCTGGTCGATCTTCAGGGTCGTGATGGGCAGGTGCAGCAGCGACGACAGCGACGACTGCCCCACCCCGAAGTCATCCAGGGCCACACCCACGCCCAGGTTCAGCAGCGCACGCAGCGTGCCCCGGACCCGGTCCCCGTACTCGATCAGGACCCGCTCGGTGATTTCCAGCTCCAGCGCGCCCGGCCGCAGCGCGCACCGCCCGGTCAGGGTCCGCAGGCGCGGCAGGAAATCCGGGCGCAACAGCAGCGGCGGCGTGATGTTCACCGCCACCTGCCGTTCCGGGTAGGGGCGCGCCCAGCGGGCCAGCTGCTCGCACGCCTGACCGATCACCCACAGGTCCAGTTCCGGCATCAGTCCGGCGCTCTCGGCCACCGGCACGAACTCCGCCGGGGAGACCACACCCAGTTCATCGTCCGTCCAGCGCAGCAGCGCTTCGAAGTGCCGCACCCGTCCGTCACGTTCCTGCTGCGGCTGGTAATGCAGGGTGAGCGCGCCGCACTCCAGCGCGCGGCGCAGGCGCGTCTCGACCAGCATGCGCCGCGCGGCGCATGCTGTATCCCGCGCCGGGTCAAACAGCTGCGCGGCGTTGCGCCCGGCGCGTTTCACCTCGGCCAGCGCCAGGTCTGCGTGGCGCAGCACCTGTGCCGAGGTCATGCCGGGCGACCCGAGGGCCAGGCCGAGCGACACCGTGAGCCGCAGCGGCTGGGCGTCCAGCGCCACCGGCTCGTGCAGGTACGAGCGCAGCGTCTCCCCCAGGCGCTGCAGCGCCGACCCGGTCGTGTCGGGCAGCAGCACCACGAACTCGTCGGCACCCAGGCGGCTGCAGCTTGCGCCGCCCGGCAGGGAGCGCGTCACCACCTGCACGCGCCGCGCCATCTCGCGCAGGAAGTCATCTCCGGCGCGGTGGCCCAACGCGTCGTTCACCCGCCGGAAGTAATCGACATCCAGCACCACCAGCCCCACCTGGCCCCCGGCCGCCAGCGCGCTCGTCAGCGCGCAGTCCAGCTGCACGCGGTTGCCCAGCCCTGTCAGGGGGTCGTGCGCCGCCTGATGCTGCAGCTGGTCCTGGCTGCCCTGCAGGGCCCGCAGGGCCAGCGTCTGGCGCGCCGCGACCAGCAGCGCCACCAGGAACGTCACACTCAGCACCCCGCGGCCCTGCACCGACTGAGGCAGCGCCGCCAGCAGCAGGAACACTGCGGCCAGCGCCACGTACGGCGTGAGATGACGCGCGCCCCGGAGCTCGCCTGTGGTGGCTCGAACGCGCCGGGGTTCCTGCGCCCTCTGCGCTGCCAGGGGCAGCAGCAGCGCCGCCACGGGCCACAGGGCGTCCGGCCAGTCGGCCCCGGTGTACGTGCCTTTCAGGGTCAGCACAGTGAAGCCCACGTCCGCCACCACGAAGCCCAGCATGCCGCCGGTCAGCAGCCACCAGCCGCCCAGCGCTCCGGACAGGCCCCGCCACGCCTGCGCGACCAGCAGCGCCAGCAGCAGCAGGTCCGACAGGGGATAAAGCATGGTCATCACGTTGTCCAGCAGGCCCGTGTCTGCGCGCGTGGCCTGCTCGAACAGCACGTAGAACCACATGTACGCGCCCAGTGCCGCCACCACCGCGGCCACGTCCAGGCGCGACGCGGCGTCGGGCAGCGCCGGCCAGCGCCGCTCAAACAGCCGGAACGCCCACAGGAAACACACCGGGTACGCCAGGAAGAACGGGTCGGCCAGCGTGAGCTGCACGTCGGTCATGTTCAGCGCCGCGTACACCAGCTGCCCCACGCCCCACAGGGCCGTGCCGGCCGCCATCAGCCGCCACGCGCCCGGCAGCGGCGCCCGCCCCGAGAGGGCCCAGGTGAGCGCGCCGCTCCCCACGAACACCAGGACGTACGCGTGCTGCGCCAGCGTCACCAGCGCGCTCGGCGTGATCAGGTGGAGCAGGTTCAGCAGATGAAGCCCGTACAGCGCCACCAGCCCCAGGTAGAGTCCGCTGGCCCACCGGTGAGACAGAGGCGCGGCAGTGAACACCATGAATCTCATGATGGATGCACCTTCCTGCCGGAACTCTTACCTGCCCGGCTGTGAAGCGCCGCCCGTTCGGGGGGGTGGGTCAGCCTCCAAGGCACCGCCGGACCTCCCGCAGTTCCTCATCGCCGGCCAGAACCATCACGCTGTCGCCCGCCTGCAACTGCGTGGCGCCCTTGGGGATCAGCAGTTTTCCTGCGCGGTTCACCAGCAGTACCAGCGCCTCGGGCGGCAGCCGCAGATCCACGATGCGCCGGCCGTCTGCGGCGCTGCCTGCCCCCACCTCCACCTCCACCATCGCGTTGCGGTCGTGCCCGGTGGGCGTGTACGTGAGCGGCGAGACCGTGACGGTCGGCAGCGCCTCGCGCACGTGCAGGAAGCGCGCCACCAGCGTCAGGGTGGTGCCCTGCAGCAGCACGCTGGTCAGCACGATAAAGAACACGATGTTGAACAGCGTCTGCGCCTGCGGCACGTTCGCCAGCAGCGGAAAGGTGGCCAGCACGATCGGCACCGCGCCCCGCAGGCCCACCCACGCCACCATGCTCTTCTCGTTCAGCGGCATGCGGGCGCGGGCCAGCGCCAGGTACACACTCAGCGGCCGCGCCAGGAACACCAGCACCAGCGCGCACGCCAGGGCCAGGCCCGCCGTGGGCAGCAGGTCGTGCGGGTTCACGACCAGCCCCAGCGTCAGGAACATCGCCACCTGCATCAACCACGACAGCCCGTCATGAAACCCGATCAGGGACCGCTTGTGGATGAACTCCGCGTTGCCCAGAATCACGCCGGCAATGTAGATCGCCAGGAACCCGCTGCCGCCCGCGACGGCCGTGCCCGCGAAGATCGTGAGCGCCAGCGCCAGGGACAGCACCGAGTACAGCCCCTCGAACTGCAGCTGCAGGCGGTTCAGGATCCACAGCGCCGCGCGGCCCAGCAGCACGCCCAGCAGGCCGCCGATCAGCATCTGCTTCAAGAACAGTGGAACGATTCCCAGCACGCCCAGGTCCGGGTGCGCCATCAGGTCCAGCAGTCCCACGGTCAGGAAGACCGCCATCGGGTCGTTTCCGCCGGACTCGAACTCCAGCAGCGGCGCCACGTCCCCTTTCAGGCCCAGTTGCCGTTCACGCAGCACGCTGAACACCGCGCTCGCGTCGGTGCTGCTCACGATGGCGCCCAGCAGCCACGCTGTCAGCCACGGGAACCCGAACGCGTAGTGCGTGAAGGCCGCCATCACCCCCGCCGTGCCGAGCACCCCCAGCGTTGCGAGACTCAGCCCGCGGCGCACCACCGGGCGCGTGAGCGCCCAGTTCGTGTCCAGACCGCCCTGAAACAGGATGAAGCACAGCGCCACCGTTCCGATCGCCTGCGCCAGCCGGTAGTCACTGAACTGGATGCCCAGTCCGTCACTGCCGGCCAGCATGCCCACCCCCAGGAACAGCAGCAGGCCCGGAATGCCCAGCCGGCCGCCCAGGCGGCTCATGACCAGACTCACCAGCAGCAGCACCCCGGCCGCCAGCAGAACCAGCTCGGTGTGTGCCTCACCCATCCTGACCCCTGAACCTCATGCCGCTATCGTCGCACGCGTCGGCCGTTCCGGCCGTGCGGGCGCGGCTGCCGGCGGAGGTTTACAGGTCCTTGGCCAGCCAGCGCACCACGTTCTTGCCCAGCGTGGCGTTGCTGAGGTTCGGCCAGTTGTTGTAGGCGCCCGTGCTGCCGTCGGACAGGGTGTTGTCCTCGAAGGTGCTGCTGTCGCCCCACATGACCACCCGGCCTGACCCGACGCTGTTCACCGCGAGGTACGTCTTCCCGCCCGTGCCCATCAGGGCCGTGCCGGCCAGCACGTCCACGCTGGTGCCCACGTACACGCCCGCGCTGCTCACGCCGTTCAGGACCGGGTGCGTGGTGAGCGGCGTGGCGGTGTACACCGGGTCACTGAAACTGGAGTTGAACGACGCGCCCAGGCCGAACAGCACGTCGCTGTTCAGGCTCGCCTGATAGGCGCTGCTCACGCTGCCGGGCGTACTGCCGTCCCAACCGTCGAAAACTTCGGGGCTGTCCCAGCCGCTGTTGTTCCGGTCGCTCACGCGGTGATCCGCAATCATGAACAGCCCCCCGCCGTTCTGAACGAACGACTGAATGGCGGCGCGTTCCGCGTCACTGAACGGATTCTGCGGCTCGGGAATCACGAGCACCGACGCCCCGGCCAGCGCTGTGGACGTGACGCTCGTGCCGGTCACACTGCTGACCGTGTACCCCAGGCCGCGCAGCGCTGAGGCGTAATCGCTGTACGCCCCGTCGATGCGCCAGTCGGCGTTCCCGGCGTCCTCGGCTTTGGTCAGGTCGAACAGGACCTTCTTGCCAGTCGTGCCGCCACCCGTGGCGCCGCCATTGCCCGCGCCGGGCGTGCCGCCCTGCACCCGGAAATCCACGCTGTTCGCGTTCGTGTCCGAGCCGTCCGGCACGCGGGCCAGCGCACTTCCGGCGCCGGTTGTGGCCGCCGGCGTGCCTTCGCCCTTGCTGCTGCTGGGCGTGCCGTACGCCACGGCGTCAATGACTGTGCCGGACTTCAGCAGGCGCACGCTGCCCGAGCCGTTGTTCAGGTCCGCGCCGCTGTTCACCAGTGAGCGGTTCGGCACGGTGGAATCCTGCGCCACCACGAAGTACCCGCCGGCCGGAACGGTGCCGGACAGCGTGACCGTGCGGTACTGCGTGCCGGCCGTATCGAAGGCCGCCAGAGTGTACCCGCTCAGGTTCAGGCCCGCCGGACCGCGCAGTTCAATGAACGTCCCGGCGTCGGTGCTGGGACTGTCGTAGTACAGCTCATTGATGACCGGCTCACCGGCTGCGGCCAGCGGCGACAGGTGCGGGTCCGCCGAGGCGGGCGTGCGACCACAGGAGGACAGCGTAAGGAAAACGGAGGCCAGCAGCACGGAGCCGCGCCGGAAGGTTGAATTGCACATCGGACCTCTATTCTGCCGGCCCGTGTCAGGGGCGCGTCAACCGGAGCGGGACTCCACGGTCCGCTCACAAACCTGCTACCCTGGCCGCATGACGCCCCGGACCGGTACACCTTCGCCGTTTACCCGGTCCGGGGTCACGCCCGCCTGACCTTCAGGCGACGCGCGTCACCCCGCCCGCACCACGCGCGGCGGGGTTTTCTCATGTCACAGGAGCACCCATGCACCACGAAGCCATCCCGGAAATCCAGGCGGCCCCCACCCTCGACGCCCTTCAGGCCGTAAAAACCAAGTACGTCGGCAAGAGCGGCCTCGTCACGCGCGAACTCGGCGCGCTGGGCAAACTGCCGCCCGAGGAACGCAAGGCGCGCGGCGCGGAAATCAACGCTGTGCGCCAGGCCATTCAGGCCGCTCTCGACGAACGCGAGGCGGCCCTGAAACGTCAGGCGCTCGACGCCCGCCTGCAGAGCGAGGCGATCGACGTGACCCTGCCTGGCCTGCCGCTTCCGGCCGGTGGCCTGCACCCCATCAACCGCGTGTACGACGACCTGACCGGCATCTATGAACGCCTCGGGTACACCGTCGTGGAGGGGCCTGAGGTCGAGGACGAACACCACAACTTCGAGGCGCTGAACGTGCCGTGGTATCACCCCGCCCGGGACCTGCAGGACACCTTCTGGCTGGAGGACGGGCGCCTGCTGCGCACCCACACCAGCCCCATGCAGATCCGCTACATGGTCGACCACGAGCCGGACCTGAAAATCGTCGTGCGCGGCAAGGTCTACCGCTACGAAGCGACCGACGCCACCCACGAAAGCATGTTCCACCAGCTCGAGGGGCTCGTGGTGGGCGACGGCATCAGCATGGCCGACCTGAAAGGCACCATTGCCGAAATGGCCCGCGGCCTGTACGGCAAGGGCGCCCGGGTCCGCTTCCAGCCCAGCTACTACCCGTTCGTGGAACCCGGCGCGGACTTCGCCGTGTGGTGGGACAACCCCCGCGGGGAAAGCAAATGGCTGGAACTCGGCGGGTGCGGCATGGTGCACCCCAACGTGTTCCGGGCCGTGGATGATCTGCGCGAGGCGCAGGGCAAGGCGCGCGTGTACGAAGGCAAAACCGGCTTCGCCTTCGGCCTCGGCCCGGAGCGCATCGCCATGCTGAAGTACGGCATTCCCGACATCCGGTACTTCTACGCGAACGACCCGCGCATCATCGGGCAGTTCCGGGGGGAACTGGAGTGAACGGCCCGGCCCTGCCAGGGGCGCCGGGCGGCATGAGCTGGACCCGCACTCCCGGGGACCACCGGCTGCTGAACCCCACCCGGCGGCGCGCCGGAGCCGCCGCGAACGGGCTGACCGGAGGCCAGGCATGAGCCCGCGTGCCCGCGCCGTGGGTCTGCTCCTGAACGACCGCCTGGAGGTGCTGCTCATGCTGCGCCGCAAGCAGGGCCGCGCGTACGCCACGCTGCCGGGCGGCGGCATCGAGGCCGGCGAGACGCCCGCCGAGGCCTGCGCCCGCGAACTGCTCGAGGAAGTGAACCTCGTCGTGAACGTCGGTGAGGAACTGCTGGTCCTGGACAACCTGGGCAACCTGGAGCATTACTTTCACGTGACGCTCGTGTCCGGCGAGATGCGCCTGGGCGACGGCCCGGAAGGCACCATCCGCCAGAGCGCGGAGAACTACTACGAGCCGCGCTGGGTGCCGGTCGCCGAACTGGACGCTGTGAACCTGATGCCCGAGCAGGCGCGGACCCTGGTCCGGTCCCGCGCAGGGTAGGCGCCCGCCGCGCCGCCCAGGCAGACGGACCCACAGGTGAATCCTGCCCCCACCCCACCAACAAGAGGTACTGACAATGAAAATTCCGTATTCGTGGTTGAAGGAACTGGTACCGGCCCTGCCGGACGCCCCGGCGCTGGAACCGGTGCTCGCGCAGCTGGGCCTGCCGCTCGAGGGCGTGGAGGACGTGCCTGCACCCCCCGCAGGCGTGCTGCTGGTCGCCGTGAAGGCCGCCGAGGCGATGCCCGGCACGCTGCTGACGAAACTCACCCTGGACGCCGGCGGGCACGGCGAACGGGTCATCGCCAGCGGCGCGCCGAACGCCGTGGGCCTGCCGGCCGGCACGATGCTGGCCCTCGTGACGCCCGGCACGACGCTGGGCGACCTGACGTACGGCGTGCGGGCCCTGCAGGGCGTGGAATCCTGGGGCATGGCGGCCAGCGCCAAGGAGCTGGGCGTGGGTGAAAGCAGCGCCGGGCTCATGCTGTTCCCCGCTGGCACGGCGGCCCCCGGCACGCCCATGCGGGACCTGTGGGCGGCGGATCAGGTGCTGGACGTGGAGGTCACCCCCAACCGTGCGGACGTGCTGAGCGCCCTGGGCCTCGCGCGGGACCTCGCCGCGTTCCTGAAACTCGACCTGAACGAGCCGCCCGCCGGGCCGCCGGCGACAGGGGAAGGGGAGATCCGCGTCTCCCTGCCGGACAGAGGCATCCGGATCGAGCGGGACCCGGCCCAGAAACTGCGTTTCGGCTGCGACCGGTTCGTGGCGCGCACCGTGGCGGGCCTGCGGAACGGTCCGGCGCCCCTGTGGATGCAGCGCCGCGTGACCCTGGCCGGCATGCGCGCCATTGACCTGATCGTGGACACCAGCAACTACGTGATGCTGGAACTCGGCCAGCCGACCGCGCTGTACGACCGGCGGGACGTGCGCGGCGACCAGATCATCGTGGCGTTCGGACTGCGCCACGGCGAGACCGTGCGGGACCTGATGGGCGCTGAGCATCAGGTGGGACCCGAGGACCTGCTGATCCTCGACGGCGCGCAGCCGGAGGTGTCCAGCGTGCAGGCCGCCTTCGAAACCGCCGGGCAGACCAAAGCGGGCGACAGCGTGCTGGGCATCGCGGGGATTATGGGCGGCGACCACGGGCACGTGCGGGCCGACACGACAGACGTCGTGGTTGAGGTCGCGCATTTCGACCCCGTGCTGCTGCGCCGCACCAGCACCCGGCTGGGCCTGAAGACCGACGCCGCGTACCGCTACGAGCGCGGTGTGGACCCCCTGCTGCCCGAACGGGCCGCGGCCCGGCTGGTGGGCCTGCTCGGCGACGCGGGCGGGCAGGTGCATCCCGGCGCGACCGTGGTGGGCACGCCGGACGTGCCGGGCCGGATCGAGGCGACCGGCGAGCAGATCCGCGCGCTGCTCGGCATGCACGTCGAGACCGCCGAAATGCGGGAGATCCTCACGCGCCTGGGCTGCGCCGTGCAGGGCGAGGCGGACACCCTCAGCGTCACGCCGCCCTCCTGGAGGGTCGACATGGCCATCTGGCAGGACCTCGCCGAGGAGGTGGCGCGCCTGCACGGGTACGAACACCTGCCCGAGCGGCTGCCGACCCTGCGCGTGCACGAGAGCAACATCGGCGCAGAGAAAGAAGGTGTCGCGCGCGCCACGCTGCGCCGCACCCTCGCGGGCCTGGGCTTCCAGGAGGTCGTGACCTACACCTTCACCAGCGACGAGGAAGCCCACCGGGCCCGTGCCGAGCAGCCCGGCGTGCGGCTGCGCAACCCGCTGAGCGCCGACCGGACCGGCATGCGCACCGCGCTGTACCCCAGCCTCGTGAAGGCCGCGCAGGCCCACGCCAAAGGCGACCGGGTGCTCATCTTCGAGATGGGCCGCGTCTTCCCGGCCGCGGGTGAAACCGAACGCCTGGGGCTGCTGATGCGCGGGCCGCTCGCCCCCCGCACCGACCAGGCGGGCGTCGCCGGGGATTTCCGCGCGTTCCGGGGCCTCGTTGAGAGTCTCGCCAGGACCCTTGGCGCCAGCTTCGAGCTGCGCCAGCAGCGCGGCGAAGCGGTGCCCGCCGCCCTGCACCCCGGCATTGCCGGTGAAGTCCTGTGGAACGGGCAGAGCGCCGGGTGGCTGGGCGCCCTGCACCCGGAGATCGCGCAGGCCTTTGACCTGAAAGGCGACACGTTCCTGATGGAAGTGGCGCTGCCCCTTCCGGGCCGCGAATGGACCTTCCGTGACCCTAGCCGCGCGCCCGCCGCGTGGCGGGACCTCGCGGTGATCGCGCCCCAGGGCGTCACGTACGGGGAGATTGCCGGTCTGCTGCGCGCTGAGGGCGGCGCGATGCTGGAAAGCGTGGAGCCCTTCGACGTGTTCACCGGCGAGCAGATCGGCGCGGGGAACCGCTCCGTGGCGGTCCGCCTGGTGTTCCGCGGAGAGCGGACCCTGACGGACGCCGAGGTGGACCCCGTGATGGACCGCCTGATGGGCGCTGTACGCGGCCGCGGCTGGAACATCCGCGAGAAGTAGGGCGCCTGCACGCCACATGAGGAGGGACGAGGCCACGTGCGCCCGTCCCTCCCGCCTGTTGGGGCAAAGGACGCTCCGTTGCTTCCGCCCACTCCTTGCGGGCGGCCTGTGGCGAACGGTCAGCGCGATTTCTGGCCGGGCCGCCGGGTGACCCTGTGGGGCGCCAGCGTGGTGCTCACCTCACGCGCCGCGCGTCACGCGTCATCCGAGCGTTGCCCGTCCCGCGACCTGCCGACCGCCTGACTCCAGCGTCAGCGGGACAGGGCGGCCTCAGGGGGAGCCCCGGCCGCGCCACCATCTCAGGTTGGCGCGGATCAGCGGGCCGCTGAGGTCCGGGTCGGCCGGCAGGTCGTCCGGGGCGAACCACCGGGCTTCCAGCACCTCGGTCTGCTGCGGCCTGAGGATTCCCGTCACGCCGCGGGCCCGGTACAGCACGCTGATGAAATCCACCACGTCACCATTCGGGTACGTGAAGCGGTACGCGGGTCCGTCAAACACTTCCAGCGGGTCCAGGTGCGCGGCGCTCAGCGCCGTCTCCTCGAACAGTTCCCGCGCGGCCGTCTGCGCGAACGTCTCGCCGGGCTCCAGGCTCCCGCCGGGCAGCGTCCACAGGCGCGTGTGCGCGTCCCGCAGCAGCAGCAGGTGCCCGCGATCATCCGTCACGAGAACGTTCGCGCCCGGCGCGAACCAGGGATGATGACCGATGAACCGCCGCAACTCCCGCAGGTAATTCCCGGCGGGCGGTGGGGGCGGGGTGGGGGCCAGCGGCAGGGGGGGCAGCCCCGCGCGGGCCCGCAGGACGTTCATGCTGGCGCGGTTGGCGTTGTTGCTCAGGCGGGGCAGGTCATCCAGGGCGAACCACCGCAGGTCCAGCGTTTCCCCGCTGTCGTCCGGCTGTGCGTACTCCAGCGCCGAGGCCGGCAGGGTGCCGTACGCCCGCATGCCCACGATGTAGATCTCATGCCCATTCGGGTAGCGGTGAAACAGGGCCGGGCCGTCCTGCAGGCCCTCCGTGACGGGCAGCAGACGCAGGTCCGGGCAGCCCAGGCCGGTTTCCTCCATCAGTTCACGCCGCGCGCCGGTCAGGAAGTCCTCCCCGGGGTTCAGGGCGCCGCCCGGTTCACTCCACAGTCCGTCATCGCCGCGCCGCTGCAGCAGCACGCGCTCCTGCTCATCCTGCAGCAGGACGCCCACCGCCGCGCCCATCAGGGGGCCGCTGCCCCACACCGCCCGTACGGCCATCAGGTCCATGCGGTTCACCCTACGCTACCCTGCGGGGCGTGACGCCTCCCTTCCCGCCAGCGACCCTGATCGTGTCCAACGGCCACGCCGAGGATCTGATCGGCGCGGCCCTGGCCCGCGAACTCCAGCGGGCCGGGCACGGCCCCGCCCTGGCGTTGCCGCTGGTGGCGCGCGGCCGTGCGTACGAGGGCGTGGCTGCCGTTCAGGGACCGCTGCTGGAACTGCCCTCCGGCGGGTTTCCGTTCGGCAGCGCCGGGAACCTCCGCGCGGACCTCCGCGCCGGCCTGCTCACGACCTCCCTGCGGCAGTGGCGGGCGGCCCGGCGCCTGGGTGCACACGTGACGCGCGTGGTGGTGGTGGGCGACACCTACGCCCTGTTCGTGGGTACGCTCGCCGCCCGCCGGGTGCCCGGTGCGCCCGGGCCGCGGCTGCCCCTCACGCACCTGCAGCCGCTTGTGTCCACCCACTACGCGCAGGGCATGACCCCGCTGGCCCACCTTCAGGAACTGAACGCCCTGGGCGCGAACCTGTTCATGCCGTGGGAGGTCGCGCTGGCCCGCCGGGCCCGGCGCGTCTACACCCGGGACGCCGCGTCCGCCACGCATCTCGCGCGGCGCGGCGTGAATGCAGCGTACCGGGGCAGTTTCGCCATGGACGTCCTGCCCGCCCCGGAACGCGACCTGACCCCCCTGCTTGACGGCCGCCCGGTCCTGGCCCTCCTGCCGGGCCAGCGGGGCGACGCGGCGTTCTCCCTGCCGCTCATGCTGAGTGCCGCCGCTGACCTTGACGAGATGCAGGCCGTTGCCGCGTACCCGAACGCCTGGACCACCCTGCCGCCCCTGCCCGGCTGGCAGGCCACGCCCGCCGACGAGCACACCCTGTGGCTGCGGCGGGGCGCGGCGCGGGTGCTGGTGCTGCGCGGCGCATTCTCCGCCGTGCTGCACCGGGCGGTCCTGGCGCTCGGCACCGCCGGCACCGCCTCCGAACAGGCCGCTGGCCTGGGCGTCCCGGTCATCGGGTTTCCCACGCCCGGTCCGCAGTACGTGGCGGGCTTCGCGCGGCGCCAGGCGCGGCTGCTGGGCCGCGCACTGACCCTCACGCCCGCCGACCCGGCTGCCACCGCTGCCGCCGCGCGCGCCCTGCTGACCGACCCCGGCCGGTTGGCCCAGGCCCAGCAGGACGGCCGGCGCCGCATCGGGTCCCCTGGCGCCCTCCAGGCCATCGCGGAAGAACTCGGCCAGCCCTGACGGGTTACGCCCAGCCGCTCTGCAGCAGCGCGCGCGTCTCCTTGACCGCCTCCTGCCAGATCCGCTGCATCTCCCGGTCCGGGCGGCGGTGCAGCCCCCCGTAATTTCCGTCTCCCAGGCGCTCGCGCACCTGCGCGGGCGGAAGCTGCCGCAGCGCAGCGACGTCCACCATCGGCTTGCGCTCCTCGGGCGCCGAAACGCCCTCAAGGCGCGTCCACGGAAAGTTTTCCATCCAGCTGGCATGACTGGCGAGATCATCCACGGCCTGCACAGCTGCCCAGGTGCGCGGCGCATTCCACCAGTTGTGCCACTGCACCCGCGCGTCCGGGTGCCGCGCGAGCCACTCGCCCAGCCACGCCTGGCCCGGCGCGTTCCCGCCGTGCCCGTTCACGATCAGAATGCGCCGGAACCCCTGCGCATGCAGGCCCGACAGGAGATCGTCCAGCAGGGACAGGTAGGTGCTCAGGCGCACGCTCACGGTGCCCGGGTACGCCGTGAACTGCGGCGTGATTCCGTACGGCAACGCCGGGAACACCGGCACGCCCAGGTCCTGCGCCGCTTCGCGCGCCACCCGCTCGGCCAGCAGCGTATCGGTCGCCAGACTCAGGGTCGCGTGCTGTTCGGTGCAGCCCAGCGGCAGCATGCAGCGGTCCTCACCGCGCAGCAGCTCCTCGACCATGCCCCAGTTCATGTCCTGAATCCGCATGAACCACGCTAGCGCAAAGCGACGAAGGCCGGGTGCATGCACCCGGCCTTCTCGACGGCGCTGAATCAGTTCACGCCAGCACCAAACAGGATGCCCAGATCATGCATGGCGCCTGCGACGTCCGTCTTGATGAGGGCGCCGCTCTTCACGTACTGCACCTTCACCTGGTCGCCAGGGATCAGGTCCATGTCGGTGCCGTCTGCAAGCGGGCCGGACGCGGTGATGACGGACGCCCCGTTGAATTTCAGGCTGCCGTTCACGGTGCCGGAGACCTTCGCAAAGGGGTCGGCCACGGTCATGGCCTTCTCGCTGAACTCCAGGTTGCCGAGATCACGCAGGTACACGGCCAGTTCGGTCCTGTGGCTGGGGACGTCCAGCGTGCCGGTCAGGTCGGCGCGGGTGGGCGTAAAGGACAAGGCTGTGCCGCAGCGGTCGCTGGTGGTGCCCGTCACGTTCAGTTTCAGGTCGGCGCTGGCCTTCTGACTCTTGGTGCTGTAGAGCGCCGAGCCGCTGAGGCTGATGTCCCGCTCCGTCCAGGCGTAGTTCAGGTCCACTTTGGCGGGGGCGTTGTTCGCGCGGCCAGCCCAGGCGCTCAGGGCCAGGGCGGTGGGGCCGGCGCTGTTCAGGCAGTCGCCGGGCGTCATGGTGAAGGTCAGGCCCGCGACCGTCTTCCCGGCGGCGGTCAGGCTGCCCCGGGCGTTCGTCGGGACCTCGCGCTGCACCTGCTGATACTGGTTGGTGGCGTAGTTGTACTGGTAGCCGTTGTTCACCCAGACGGTTGCCGCGCCGCCAACCTTCCAGTTGAACTCCACGCGGGCATTGTCGGCCTCGCTGATGATCACGTACCCGTCCGCGGGCTGAGCGGAATACGTGCGCCCGCCGGTGCGGGGGTACGTGAACGTTCCGGTGGGCAGGGCGTACTGGATGGTGGTCAGTGCCTGCACGGTCATTTTGCCTTTCCCGCCGAAGCCCTGCGCGAGTCCCTGCCCGAAGGACCCCAGGGACCGCAGGTTCAGGGCCGTGGGAGAGGTGCCGCTGAACACACCCAGGAGCGCCTTCAGGTCAGGGTCCATGTCGGGGTTGTTCGGGTCCGTCAGGGCAATCAGCTGCTTCGCGGCACTTTCAGCAGTACCCGGAATGGCCTGCAGTTCCACGCTCTGCCCGACCACCGGGGCTGCGGGGGCGACGCCGCCCGGATCAGAGGGCTTCGGGGTGGGGGTCGGACGGCAGGAAGCAAGAATGAGGGAGCTGAGGACAAGCAGGGCAACAGTGCGTTTCACATCTCCACCCTAGAACGCCCTCATCTTTCTGTCTTGCGCATGTGACGCAGGGAGATACCCCCGGCGAGGGCCGCGGGTTGCCTGGAGGGCATCCGTCGGCCGCTCCGAACGTACAGGACAGAGGACAGCCCGCCAGGCTTCAGGGTTGCTCCCGCCGGTGAGGCTGTGGACGTGGACGCGCCGTGTCCCGCAAAGTCGACCGGAAGGACCGGCCGGGTCGGACATGGACGGCACACCCGCGGGCGGCGCGGCGTAGCGTGAAGGCATGAGCGACGCCCACCCTGAAACCACGCACCCCGAGGGGTGGAGTTACGACACGACTGCTGTGCAGAGCAGCATTCCGCGCGGCCTGGGGCAGACCATCGGGTTTCCCATTCACGCGGCGGCCGCGTTTCAGTTCGACACACTGGAAGAAGCGCAGAGTGAATTTCAGCTGAACTCGGGCCTGAGTTACGCCCGGCTGCAGAACCCCACGGTGCGGGCGCTGGAAGACCGCATTACGGCGCTGGAGGGCGGGTCCGCTACCGTCGCGGTCGCCAGTGGGCAGGCGGCGACCCTCACCACCATTCTCAGCGTGTGCCGCGCGGGGGATCACGTGGTCTCCGCGTCGAGCCTGTTCGGCGGCACGACCGGCATGCTGAACAACATCCTGCCGCTGATGGGTATCACGGCGACCCTCGTGGAGAACACCGCGGACGCCGTGCAGGCCGCCATGCAGGAGAACACGCGGCTGGTGTGGGCAGAAATGATCAGCAACCCGGCGGGAGACGTTGCGGACATCCGGGTGTTCGCGGACATCGCCCATGAGTGGGGCGCGCTGCTCGCCATTGACAACACGTGTGGCGGCGTGGGGTTCCTGTGCCGCCCGCTGGAGCACGGCGCGGACATCGTCACGCAGTCCCTCACGAAATGGGCCGGCGGGCACGGCAGCGTTCTGGGCGGCGCCGTTACCGTCGGGGCCGGGCATAACCTGACCCGCAATCCCGTGTACACCGATGGGGGGGACAGCAGCATCCTGAACGTGCGGGGCGACGCGGCCCTGGCGTGGCGGCAGCGGTGGTTCGGGGCGCACCAGCTGGGCATGACACTCGCGCCGCACAGCGCGTTCCTGATTGCCCAGGGCCTTGAGACGCTCGCGCTGCGCCTGTCACGCGAGAGTGAGACGGCGCTGGGGCTGGCGCGCTGGCTCGACAGCCACCCGAAGGTGGGCAAGGTCAGCTACCCGGGGCTGGCGGGGCACCCGCACCATCACCTCGCGCAGCGGTACCTGCGCCGCGGGGCGGGCGCCGTCATGACCTTCGAGGTGCCTGACCCGTCGGCCTTCCTGGCGCGCGTGCGGGTGCTGCGCATCGCCCCGAACCTGGGCGACGTGCGCACGCTGGTTGTGCATCCGTGGACCACCACGCACGGCCGCGTGCCGGAAACGGCGCGGTACGCGGCGGGCGTGACGCCCACGACCATCCGCATGAGTGTGGGCGTCGAGGCGCTGGAGGACCTGAAAGCCGATATCGAGCAGGCGCTGTAGGGTCCGGGGCGCGCTGTTACAGCCAGGCTTTCTTGCCGGTGACGTACTCCCGCTGGAAGTCCGCGTCGCTCTTGGTGAGGTAGATGATGCCCTCGACGAGCCCCAGCAGGCTCACGAGCATCGGCACGAGGAAGAACACGGCGCCCACAATGATGAATGACCCGATAACGCCCAGGATCCACCCGCCGATGGTGGCGCCCAGCATGATCAGGCCGGGCGTGGTGTTGCCCAGGTAGAACTTGTGCACGCCCAGGCTGCCCAGGAAGATCGCCAGCAGCCCTGCAATAAGTTTCTTCTGCGCCACGTCCCCGTTCTGCACACCCTGGCTGAACTGGCTGATGGCCTGACGCGCCTGCCGCTCCATGTCATCCAGGCCGGTGCTGCTGGTCTGAGGCGTGGTCGCCGGACCCTGCGGCACGGTGGGGTTACGGGCGCCACCTGTGGCGCGGGTCACCCAGTCGTCATCGCGGGGCGGCGCGGGGGGCGTCACGACGGTCGCGGCCACCGGTGCGGGCGGCACGTGGTGCACAGGCTGCGGCTGCGGTCCGTGGGGCGCGGCGGCCACCGGTGAGGTCACATCGTCCACCCAGGACGGCGCGGCTGGCCCGGCAGGCGCGGTGGGCGACGTGACAGGAGCGGCGCTGCCGGCCACCTCATCCACCCAGGAGGGCGCCGCGGCGCGCGGCGTGGACTCCGGGATGCGCAGGTCCGCCGGCGCGGCCGGCGTGGCGGAGTGGCCGCCCAACACCTCATCCACCCAGGAGGGCGCGTTGGGGGCGGGGTCCTGAGGCGTTTTCTCGTCGGGGTTTGTCATGCTTCACACTACGCGATTGTGACGGCGTTCGTTTCATCCCCCAGAAGGCGGAACGCGGCCGGCAGCCACGATCACCGGCAGCGGTACCCCCAGAGCGCCGGCCAGGAACAGGGGCGCCAGCTCCGCCCGGTGCGCTGCGCTCAGGGCGGCGGCCTCCGGAGGCGGCAGCTGGCGCAGCACCTCGCCTTCCAGCCCGGCGCGGATGTCCGCCCAGCGGGCCTGCACGTCCGCGACGGTGTACGTCAGGGGGGTCAGATGAGCCTGCACGTCCGTCAGACCGGCGGCGCGCAGGACCTCCGCGACGGCGTCCGGCGTGGGCAGGCGCCCCAGGGGGGGAGCCCCCGGCTTCAGGCCCACCCGGGCCAGCTGCGCGCGCCACAACCCCGGCAGGGGGCCCAGCAGTCCCGGTCCGAACGACGACACGACCACCCGCCCGCCGGGACGCACCACCCGCGCCCACTCCCGCGCGGCGCCCGGCATGTCCGGCATGAAAAACACGCCTGCGGCGCACACCGCCACGTCAAAGGAGCAGGCCGGGAAGGGCAGGGTGGCCGCGTCTGCCTGCACGAACGTCACGCCAGGCAGCCGCTCGCGCGCCCGGGCCAGCATGCCTGCCGAACGGTCCGTGCCCACCACGCCCCCCGCCACGCCCGCCACCTCAGCCGCCACCGCGCCCGTGCCGGTCATCACGTCCAGCACCCGCTCACCGGGCCGCACGGCCGCGGCGCGCGCCACGAACCGCGCCGCCTGCGCCAGGAACCCCACCCGGTCGTAGGAGCCGGCGACCGCGTCGAACAGGCGTTCGTTCATCCGTCCCCGGTCGTCGGTCATCCGCGGGGCCCGTCGGGATGAGAGGACCGCTCCAGCCCGGCGCTCAGGGCCGGGTGAACCTGCGCCACCCGCTGCGCCACCGGGCCGCGCAGCAGGGTGAACGGCACGCCCCGCGTACCCAGGTCCTGCTGGATGAACGCCTGCTGCACGGACCGCACCTCCGTGTTCGTTCGCCATGCGTCCTGTTCGTGCGGGAGGCCGGTGCCGCACGGGAACACGTGGGCGTGGTGCAGGCGGCACTCGGCGACCGGAGCGTGCCGTTCCGGCTGGGCCGGGCCGGTCAGAAGGTACGACCACATCAGGGTGGTAGCGGCGTCAATGTCGCTGAGCCCCCATTCCCGCCCGGTGGGGGAGGTCACCGCCTTGTCCTCCAGCGCCCGGTGCCCCCGCGCGATCTCCATGGGGGGCTCCGGTGTGAGCTGGCCCTTCTCCCGCTTGTTCACGTTCCGGCCGTATTTCCTCACCCGCGCCGTGCGGGACGCCTCACCCGGCGCGCGCGGCAGGGTACCCCTACCGGTGCTTTCGGCGCCCAGGAGCACCATGCGTTTCACAAGGTGCGTGTACACCAGCGGGTGCGGGAACGCCAGGACATAGAGGCCCTCGAGCACGCCCGCGCCGCGGGGCAGATCCAGCAGCGGCAGAAGATTCAGCCCGAACGTGGTCATCACGCTCCTGGTGTGCGGCCGTGGTGTCGAGCTGCAAGGGGGCCGCGCCCGTCCATGGCCCGGGCGGGGGCGGCGCCGGCTCCCACAGCAGGGCCGCCTTCTGCAGGACCGGTTCGCTCACCGGACCTCCAGGCCACCTGGTATGCGCATGGGCCCTGGGGGAACGGCTGCTTCCTCACCACCCCTGCTGACATGGTTCCGTCTGCCGGGAAGGGCACCAGTCCTGTCAACGGCCCGGCTTCTTTCCGCTGGAGGCTCAGTCGGGCTCGCCTTCCAGGCGGCACAGGCGGGCCACGCTCCGCGCCAGGGGGGTGAGGGTCCACGCCCATTCCGGTTCGCCCGGCTGGCCGCTCCAGGGGTCCTGCGGCGTGCGGTGCTCGCGGATCAGGAGGCCCAGTTGCTGCAGGCCGTGCAGCGCCGCTCCAAACTCGGCGTGCGAGAAGCCGGGCGCGCTGCCGGTCCGGTGTGCGGGCAGTGCGTCCGCGTACGGGTCGATGGGGTCGAGCCGCTGGTAGAGGTCCGCGAACGCCTGCAGTTCCCGTTCGGACAGGCCCTCGATGACGCGCAGGGTCTGGAACCGGTCGACCTGTGGGGCGGGGAAGAGGACCGTGCAGCCAGCCAGGGCGCGCGCTATGAAGCGGAGCTTCCGTTCGGATTCTGCGGTTTCTGCGGCGCGCAGGGCCTGCATGACGTTCGCCGTGAACGCCTGGGACTGAAGGTACTCGCGGTCCAGCGTCACCGTGCCCCCGGCGACCCGGTCGTTCAGGAGGCGGATCTCGTCGCTCAGGGCGCGTTCCAGGTGCATCAGGGTGCGCTGACTGGCCGCGATAAACACGCTCTGCAGCGCGCCCGCCGGGAGGTCCGCCCCGGGAATCCGGGTCAGGATGGGCCGCAGCCGTTCGAGCGGCTGGGTCACCCGCGGGTCCGGATGACGTCCAGGCTGTCGCGCATGAGCAGTTCGCCGTTGCGGTACACGGCGCGCATCAGGCTGCCGGGGAAGTCCGTGTCGAAGGTCCGGTAGGCGCGGGTCACCATGCGGTCGCCGTCGAGGGTGAGGTCCAGCACGCCGTCCTTGCTGCGCTTGCCGGGATCGGTGACGGGGTCTTTGTAGATGCCGCGGTACTCGCCGTTGACCACGCCGGCGCTGGCCTTGTAGGCGAAGCGCTGCGTGTCGCGGTCCACCTGCTGCAGCAGGGCGCCGCCCATACCGAATGAGACGTTCTCGGCGCTGTAGCCGTCCACGTCAAGGTTGTCGAGAATCTGGCGGATGGTCTGCTCGTTGATGCCGTCGCCCTGGATGACCCGGACGTGGTTGAGCACCTTGTAGCCCCGGCTGTTGGTGGTGGTGCCGTACTTGGCGGCCAGGGCGTTGACGGCAAGGCGCACCATGGCGGGGGGGTCCCCACTGTCGGGGCGCACCACGAGCGTGCCGCCCGACGCGATGACCTGCGCCTTGAGCGTCTCGCCCCAGAGGGTGTTGATGGCATTTTTCAGGTCGTAGGAGTCGCTCACGACCGCGTACACGCTGCCGGGCCGGCCGAAGTGCGTGATCATGTTGCGGTAGGCGTCCACCTCGTGTTCCTTGCCCCAGCTGGTGATGGTGCTGTGCTCGGCGGCGGGAATGCTGAACGCGGCGATGTCGGCGTCGTAGTGGTTGCGGGCCACGCGCAGCGCTTCGAGGGTGTCGCTGCCCAGGAAGTTCACGAGGTGCGCCAGAGCGCCAATCCCGGCACTTTCGCGGCTGCTCACGCCGCGGGAGCCGAAGTCGTGCAGTTTGAACGGCAGTTCCTCGGCGGCGCGGTCGCTGGTTTTCTCCAGTGCGGCGCGGATGATCTCGCGGATGAAGTAGCTCTGCGTGGCGACCGTGATGGGGTACCAGACGCGCATGAGCATGGTTTCGAACCAGCCGACCAGCCACGGCAGTTCCGGGTCGGTGTTGGTGACGCTCATCAGGACGTTGTGGATGGGCACCAGGGTGCCTTCGGGCACGGCGCGGATTTCCAGCGGCAGGCGCCCGCCGTGAACGTTGACCACGCGCATCCAGCCGTCGTAGGGAAAGGGCTCGCCGTGGGCTTCAATCAGGGCGCGGGCTTCATCCACCATCTCGGCCGTGACGCGCCGTGTGAGGTACCGGTCGAGGAGGTACTGCAGTCCGAAAAAGCGGGTCTGGGGGTAACGGCCGCCGCGGCTTTCAAGGTAGGAGAACAGGCGCGTGGTGCCGGGGGGGTACTGCAGGTAGTGGCTGGCCTTGTAGGAGTCGGTGTCGAGGATGAGGTTGTGGTCGCTCAGGGGGGTGCTCATGGGGTGCCTCCTGCGGCAGGTTGCCTTGACTCATAATTGAAAATAAGATTATGAAGAGTATGAGACAGTGGGAAAGTGCTGCGACTGAAGAGGGCGGACCTGCGAACCGTGACCGGCGCACCCCCGGTGCGAAGTTCGTCACACGCTCTGACCGGCCGTGCATTTATGCTTTCTTCATGCCTGCAGCCCGTCCTCTTCACGCCGCCCTGCTGCTCGTCACCCTCCTCATCAGCTGCGGTACCGGCACCCCCACTTCTGGCACCCCCCAACCGGTCGCCACCGCCACCCCAGCGCCCACCACCAGCACGGCCGCCGCCCAGCCCGGTACGCGCTGGAGCGACCCGGCCACCTGGGGAGGGGCGGTCCCCACCGCCGGCCAGACGGTCACCCTGCCCAGCGGCAAACGCGTGATCCTGGACGTCACACCGCCCGATCTCGCAGGGCTCACCATTCCAGCCGGCAGCGCCCTGGAATTCGCCGAGCAGGACCTCACCCTGCGCACCGAGTGGCTCATGGTGCACGGCGAACTGCGCATCGGCAGTGAACACCAGCCCTTCACGCACCACGCCGAGATCCTCCTGACCAACACCACCCCCGCCGAGAACATCATGGGCATGGGTGACCGCGTCCTGGGCGTCATGGACGGCACCCTGGAACTCCACGGGCAGCCCCGGCTCCCCTGGACCCGCCTGAACACCACGGCCCGCGCCGGCAGCAGCACCCTCACCCTGGACCGCGCCCCCAACTGGCAGGCCGGAGACCGCCTCACCCTGACCAGCACCGACTTCAACCCCGGCCAGACCGAACAGGTCACCGTGCAGCGCGTTACCGGTACCACCGTCACCCTCAGCGCCCCCCTGAAGTACACCCACTGGGGCGACCCCATCACCGTGGCCGGGCAGAACGTCAACGAACGCGCCGAAGTGGGCCTCCTGACCCGCAACATCGTCATCGCAGCCACCAGCGACGCCGCGCAGACCAGCGTCGGCGCTCACGTGATGATCATGGGTACAGGCGCCGCACGAATCGAAGGCACAGAATTCACCCGTGTCGGACAGCTGAACACCCTGCGCCGCTACCCCGTGCATTTTCATCAGCTGGGCAGCGCCACCACCTCGTACCTCCGCGGCAGCAGCGTCCACGCCTCCTACAACCGCTGCGTCGTCGTGCACGGCACCAGCAACCTCCGCGTGCAGGACAACGTCACCTTCGACACCCTCGGCCACTGCCTCTTCCTGGAAGACGGCGACGAGACCGGCAACACCCTCACCGGCAACCTCCTCACCCGCGTCAGGGCCCCTGACAGCAAGAAAGGCCAGACGCCCCTGCTGGACAGCGACAAACGCCCCGCCGCGTACTGGCTCACCCACCCCAACAACACCGTCACCGGCAACGTGGCTGCCGGCGTGGACGGCACCGGATTCTGGTACGCCCTGCCCGAACACCCCACCGGCCTCGCCGCAGGCAAAACCGACATCTGGAACCGCCGCGTTCCCCTGGGTGAATTCAGCGGCAACACCGCCCACAGCGGCGACCGCGGCCTGAACGTCGATCAGGGCCCCAAGGCCGACGGCACCACCGAAGTCACCTCCTACGCGCCGGTCACCACCCCCAGCGACCCGAAAAGCGCGCCGGTCCCCGCCACCTTCCAGACCTTCACCGCCTTCAAGCAGCGTGACCACGGCGCGTGGCTGCGCGGCCGCAACCACGTCATGCTTGGCGCCACCCTCGCGGACAACGGCGTGGGCGCCACCTTCGCCAACGACCGAACCACCCTCAAAGGCGGCCTGCTGATCGGCGAAACCCCGAACGCCGGACAACCGGACAGCTGGGAACCCACCGGCACCAGCGGCCGCAGCCTGCCGCGCCCCTGGGACCCCAGCTTCCCCATCCGGGGCTTCCAGTTCTACGACGGCCACGTCACCATCGACGGCGCCACCCTCGCCGGGTTCACGCCCACTGCCAGCCGACCCGCCAGCGGCCTCGGGTACCTCACGAAGAACGCCTTCACCCTGACCCCCACCAACAACGCCGTGAACCTCCACTGGGCCGATAACAGCACCCACGTGTACCTGCCCGACCCGCTCGCCGACAAGGACGGCGACAAGGCCGCCACCTTCCTCGACACGGACGGCAGCGTCACCGGCACCGCTGGCCTGACCGTCACCGGCAGCCCCCTGCTGCGCGGCGCGCCCGACTGCACCGCCCGCGCCGACTGGAACGCCAGCGTCTGCGCCGGTCAGTACGCCCGCCTGTGGCTGCAGGACACGACCGGCGGCGCCCTCGCCCCAGTCAGCGTCACTGGCCCGCACGGCCGCGTCAGCCTCACCGGCACGCCCAGCAGCTTCACGAACTTCAGCACCACCGCCCGCCTCGGCGCGCCGTACACGCTCACCCCAACCGGCACCAGCAGCCACCTGCGCCTGGGCATCAGCAACCGCCAGCCCGGCGACACCCTGACCCTCACCGTGCCCGTCAGCACCGAACCCAGCGTGTACCGCGACTGGTGGATCGACAACCGCAACCGCCTGAAGAAAGTCGCGCCGGCCGACCTGACCGCCACCACCGGCGACAGCTACGCCTACGCGGACGGACAGCTCACCCTGAAACTCGTCGTGCAGACCGGCCGCGACTCCGCCGTGCTGGACATCTGCACCACCGACCTCTGCAAATAGGATCATGACCACCAGGCCGGGCACCTGGGGACGCCCTCCCCGCCGCGCCCGGCCTGACGCTTGACAGGTGCCCCTGAGCCCCGCGGCCCACCATCACCCCGAACGCACCCAGCCGCCGCCCGAGCCGGTGCTGGTCTGCGCAGCCGGGGCAGGTGCGCCAGCCTTTCAGGCAGCGTCGTGAACGGGGTGGCCTGCAGATCCAGAATATCCAGCGTCCGCACTGTGCAGGCGGAACCGGGCAGGGCCGGCTGGACGTTAAACCGCAGACTCAGCGAGCGTCGCCCGGCAGGCCAGAGCGTTGCCCTGAAGACCCAGCGCTTCACGCGGGGCCGAGAGGCGCCCCGGGGACTCCGGAAGTCCCGCGAGGCGGTGGTGACTCAGGGGCAGGCACGCAAGGTGGGACAGAGACCTGAAAGTTCAGGGCCATCAGACGGTCAGCGAGCAGGTTCAGGGTCTGCAGGTCACGGAGGGGCTCCAACCATCCGGATCCGGGTACCGCGCCAGGGTGTGCCTCTGCCTGAGACGGGCAGCTGCCCGGGGGAACTGAACGTCTCAGGCAGTCCAGTTGACGCACCGCACGTCCGATCAGTCCAGGCGGGCACTGTCAGACCGGCAGCGTACCGGCGGGCCATCCTGCCGGTACGCTCCGTTCTGCCCGGGTGCCGGGCGCCGCTTCCTACTCCTGCTTGGGCAGGGCGAGGCCCATGTGCTGATACATCTGGTACTGCGGCGCGCCGCCGAGCATGTTCTGCCCGCCGTCTACAGGCAGGATCACGCCCGTGACATAGCTTGCCGCGTCACTCACGAGGAACAGAGCGGCGTTGGCGATGTCCTGCGGCAGGCCGAAGCGGCCCAGGGGCACGGTACTCACGAACTGCGCGCGCGTCCGCTCATCCGGCGCGAGGCGGGCCATGCCCTCGGTGCCGTCGATCGGGCCGGGAATGATGGCGTTCACGCGGATGCCGCGCAGGCCCCACTCGACGGCAAGCGTGCGGGTCAGGGCGTCCACGCCGGCCTTGGCGGCCACCACGTGCGCCTGCATGGGGACCGGCACGCCGTACGCGCTGATGGACAGCACGTTCCCACCTGGCGTGCGCAGGTGCGGTGCGGCGGCCTTGATGGTGTTGTACGTGCCGAGCAGGTCGATGTCCACGACCGTCTTGAAGCCGTTGGGGCTGATGCCGTCCACCGGGGCGGGGAAGTTCCCGGCGGCGCCGGCCAGGACGATGTCAAACGGTCCGAAGGTCTCGACGGCCTGCGCGGCGGCCGCCTGCAGGGCCGCAAAGTCACGGACGTCGGCGCTCACGCCAAGTGCCTGCCCGCCGGCGTCCCGGATGCCCTGCGCGGCGGTCTGGGCCTTGTCCAGGTTGCGGCCCAGCAGAGTGACCTTGCAGCCGTGCGCGGCGAAACTCTGCGCGATGCCCAGGTTGATGCCGCTGCCGCCGCCGGTGATCAGCGCGTGCCTGCCGGCCAGCAGGTCGGGGCGGAAGGTGCTCTCGGCCGTGCCGGGCTGGAGGGAACCGGAGGTGCGGGACTGGGTCATGGGAACTCCTTTACAGGGGACGTGAGGGTCAGGGGTGGCGGGCGCGCTGGAGCACGTGGTGGAGGCGGGAGTTACTTCAGGGCCTGGGCGAGTCCTGCGGCCGTCATGTGCCGGGCGTTCCAGGTCACGGCGTTCGCCAGGCTCTGGTCGTGGGGCAGCCGGTCGTGCAGGGTGCGTTTCGTGCCTTCGAGGGCGCGGGCCGGTAGAGCGGCGAGGTGAGTGGCGAGGGCGTGCGCACGCTCGAACAGGGCGTCCGGGGTGAGGAGCACCTCGGTGACCAGACCCCAGCGTTCTGCGGTGGGTGCGTCGATGGGCAGGGCGGTCAGGGCGAGGTGAGCGGCGCGGCCCAGGCCGATCAGGGGGGGGAGACGCTGCAGGCCGCCCAGGTCGGCGGTGATGCCGAGTTTCACTTCCGGCAGGCTGAACCGTGCGTCGGCGCTGCACAGCCGCAGGTCGCAGGCGGCGATCAGTTCCAGGCCTGCGCCGATACACCAGCCGTGCACGGCGGCAATCACGGGAATGGGAAGCGCCGCGAACGCGTCGATGGCGGCGTGCATTTCACGCACCACGGCGCTGAACGCTTCGGGATCGCCGAGGGTGGGTGCGATGATGGGCGCGCTGGCGCGGACGTCCAGACCGGCGCTGAACAGTTCCTCGCCGCGCAGGATCAGCACGCGCGCGCCGCGCAGGTCCCTCAGCGCCCGGGGAACTTCCGGCCAGAAGGTGGGGCCCATGCTGCTCTTCCTGCCAGTCAGGGTCAGGGTGGCGATCTCACCGGCGTGGGTGAGGTTCACGCTCTGAAAGGTCATGTGTTTACTGTACCCCGGAACGCTGGACTCAGTTCAATTCCCTGGGGGCCAGCTCCCGTGGGGGTCGGCGGCAGTGCCTGCCCCGGCGCGCCTCGCCCGCCTGCACTAGAATGCGGCTCCATGCCGGGTGCCGTTCGTCCCACAGCCGATCCGGAGTCCGCACCCGGGCCGGACCCGGGGGGCGTACCGCTGCGGCAGTTTCTGCTGCGCCCGTTCGTGCTGCCGTTCACGCTGCTGCTCGGGGTGGGCGTCGCCGTGCTGTACGGCGTGACCCAGAACGACGCGGCGCTGCAGCGCGTGCTGGCGTCCCAGGAACGCGCGCAGCTGATCGACATGCTCACGCAGCAGGTATCTGCCATGGAGAACGCCGAGCGCGGCTTCGTGATCACCGGACAGGACGCGTTCCTCGAGCCCTTCCTGGACGCCCAGGCCACCTTCCAGGCCACCGTGTTCGCGCTGCAGGACCTCACCGTGACCGGGCTGCAGCGCGAGAACCTCGGCCGCGTGGAGGCGGCCGTGAAACGCTGGATGGAACAGGCCGCCCAGCCGGAAATCCAGGCGCGCCGGGTTTCCGCCACCCGCGCCGCGCAGCTTGTCGGCACCGGCCAGGGCCGCGCCATCCTCGACGAGGCCCGTGAGGGGCTCCGGGTCATGACCCGCAACGAGACCATCCGCCTGAATGACGCCACGCGCGCCAGCCATTCCATGCTGGAATCCGTGCGCTGGGTAACCGTGCTGGGCCTGATCCTCAGCATCACCCTGCTGATTCTCACGGGGTACCGCGTCACCCGTACCGTTTCACGCACCCTGGGCGCCCTGAATGCCGGGGCGCAGGACATCGCCGCCGGCCAGTACGAGCGGCGCATGCCGCGCACCCCGGTGCAGGAACTCACGCGTCTGGGCGCCACCTTTGACCGCATGGCGCAGGCCGTGCAGGACCGCGAATCGGACCTCACGCGCGCCGCCCAGGCCCTGCAGACCAGCAACGCGCACCTGGAACGCAGCAACCGCGAACTCGAACAGTTCGCGTACGTCGCCAGTCATGACCTTCAGGAGCCGCTGCGCACCATCGGCAGCTACACCGAACTGCTCGCCCGGCGCTACCGCGGCCAGCTCGATGAACGCGCCGACCAGTACATTGCCTTTACCACGTCCGCTACGCACCGCATGAAGTCCCTCATTCAGGACCTCCTGGCGTACTCCCGCGTGCGGCAGGCGGCCCGCGTGACGGTGCCGGTCAACCTGACGGGGCTCGTGGAACAACTCCTGGACGACCTGCACACGCAGATCCAGGTGACCGGCGCGCAGGTGCAGGTCGGGCCGCTCCCCACCGTGAACTCGAACCCCGAACTGCTCCGCCACGCGCTGCAGAACCTGATCGGCAACGCCCTGAAGTTCACCCGGCCCGGCGAACCCGCGCACGTTCAGGTGAGCGCCACGCAGGACGGGCACCGCTGGGTGCTTCACGTGCAGGACCACGGTATCGGGATCGCTCCGGAGTACCACGAGCGGATTTTCGGCGTGTTCCAGCGCCTGCACGGCATAGACGAATACACTGGCAGCGGCATCGGGCTGGCCGTGACCCGCAGCGCCGCCGAGCAGATGGGCGGCACCCTGTGGGTGGACAGCACCCCCGGGCTGGGCAGTACATTTCACCTGGCCCTGCCCATCACGCCGGCGCCAGCCCTGGGAGGCCCCACATGACACCCACTGATAAACACGTCGAGATTCTGCTCGTCGAGGACAACCCCGCGGACGTGATGCTCACCCAGGAAGCCTTCGAGGAGGCGCACTTCCCGCACCGCCTGAACCACGCGCGTGACGGCCTCGACGCGCTGCGTTTCCTGCGCCGCGAAGGCGAACACGCCGCGGCCCCCCGCCCCGACGTGATCCTGATGGACCTGAACATGCCGCGCATGAGTGGCCTCGAACTCCTCGACCTGCTCAAGGAGGACCCGGAACTGCGCAGCATTCCGGTGATCGTCCTGACCACCAGCCGCGCTGAAAGTGACATCTGGCGCAGCTACAACCTGCATGCCAACGCCTACATCCCCAAGCCGGTGTCCATCTCGGAATTCGTGGAGGTCATTCAGACGCTGGGGAACTTCTGGTTCCACAAGGTGGCGCTGCCGTCGCCACCTCACGACCCCCGCTGAAGCCACTGTTCCGGCATCAGAACGGGGACCCGCCTGCAGGCGGGTCCCCGTTCCCCATCAGGGGTTACATCGAGGCGACGTAGTCCGAACGGCTCGCGCCGCTGTCCACGATCTCGCCGCCGTGACGGCTCACCGCGTCCATCAGCACGTCCTGCGGCACACTTTCATCCACGGCCACCACCCGGCCGCCGCTGCTCACCGTGCTGTCCATGCGGTTGTAGTACTCGTCATCCACATCGTAGTGATCACCGTAGGTTTTGCCGGTCTCATCCACACCCATTGCGCCGCCGGTGGCGCCCACTGCAGCGCCCACGCCGGAACCCAGCGCAGTCATTCCAAGAATCACAGGAAGCGCCAGGCCGCCCGTGGCGATCGTCGCGCCGGCGGCCAGGATGCCCGCTGCCGCGCCCACTGCCGCGCCCACACCCGTGCCCTTCACGGCGCCCGCACCGGCGTCTTCAGGCGTGCCGCCCACACCGTCTGCGTCCATGGTCAGGTGCCCGGGGCCGCCGGCATCTGTGGTGGCCGCAGTGGTCGTGGTGCTGGCCGACTCCGTGCGGCGCCTGAAGGTGCTGCTGCCTACCGTGGGCTGAACGACCCCCTGGGCCTGCAGATCGGCGATGAAGGCGTCAGCGGCGGTGGTGGTCGGGAAGAGGATGTGTTTCATGGCTTCCAGTGTTCGCCGCCAACCGGCGACGACCATGAGAGCGAGCGCAACGGGCATTGCGCTGTCCCTGAGCACCCACAGAGACGCTCCTCACAAAGCCGCGTCAGCCGACCTGCTGCGCCTCGAACAGCCGCGCGGGCTTCACAAGCTCATCCTGCGCGGCGACCAGCTGAATCTCCCGCGTGCCTGTCAGGTGCGTGCGTTGCAGCAGGGCGTACAGGGCGCTCATGGCCAAGCTCAGCGCCTGCGCCGCCTGACCGGCCTTCAGGTAGTGCCCGAAGAACAGCGCCGCAATGGCGTCCCCAGTTCCGTTGCGCGGCGGGTCCAGCGGCAGCAGCGGCGTGCGGCACTGCCACGCGCCGTCATCCGTGACGACCAGGGTCTCGATGCTCTGCTCCGGCGCGCCGCTGCGCACCAGGCTCGTGACCAGCACGATGCGCGGACCACCCGGACGCAGGCGCTCACGCAGCGCGCGTGCGGCGTCCAGCGCGTGCTCCAGGGTATCTACCGTCTGACCGGTCAGCAGTTCCAGTTCGAACTGGTTCGGCGTGACGATATCCGCCTCTGGGATGGCCTGCGCCCCGATCAGCTCCGGCAGTTCCGGCCGGACGAACACCCCGCGGCCCACGTCCCCCATCACCGGGTCGCAGCAGTACAGCGCCGCCGGGTTCGCCGCCCGTACGCGCCGCACCGCCCCCACCACCGCGCCCACTGTGCCCTCGCTGCCCATGTACCCGCTGAGCACGGCGTCACAGTCCGGCAGGACCCCGCGGGCCTCAATGCCGTCAATGAGTTCTGCCACGAGCTCCGGCGGAAACACCGCGCCCGTCCAGGCGCCGTACCCGGTGTGATTGCTGAACTGCACGGTCTGGATGGCCCAGACCTCAAACCCCAGGCGCTGCAGGGGAAACACTGCCGCAGCGTTCCCGACGTGCCCGTAACTCACCCACGACTGGATGCTCAGGATGTTCTGCGGCACAGTGGTGATTGGGGCACTCGGCGCGGTTTCCTTCATGCTGCGCAGCATACCCGCGTTTTCTGGCCCCCGGCGCCCTACTCGCTGCGCAGTGTCAGCGGCCCGAACGCCCTGGCCCACACGTCCGCCTTGTCGCGCGCGCCCTCCAGGTCCAGTGGCGTGGCGCCCCGCACGCTCAGACGCCAGCCTTCCCCGCGCCGGTCCAGGCCCGTCACGCGCGTGCTCCCCGCATGAGAGCGGTCCAGGCCGTCGGCGACCCGCAGGATTCCCGTCAGGCGCGTGACGAGCGCCTGATCCGCGCCGCTGAGGGCCATGAACTCCGGATGCGACGCCTTCGGCGGACTCTTGCGGTGATACCGGGCAAGCAGCGCGATCAGTTCAATCTCACGCGGGGTGAACCCCCGCAGTTCCGCGTGGCGGATCAGGTACGCGCTGTGCTTGTGGTGCGCGCTCTGCGCCACGATCTGCCCCACCTCGTGCAGCGCGCCCGCCGCGGTCAGCAGACTTTTCGCCTCGCCGTCCGCGCCCAGCGGCACACCCGCCGCCTCCAGGCGCGACAGCAGTTCGCGCGCCAGGGCCGCCACCTGCCGGGAGTGCGACAGGTTCGCCCCGAACCGCTCCGCGGTGCCCAGCACGCTGCGCTGCCGCGCACTGATCGAGGAACTGTACGCCTCAAGGCGCGTGAGTTCCTCGATGAGCATGCCTTCGCGCAGCGCTCCCTCACTCACCGTGAAGGCCGGGGCGTTCAGAACGTCCAGCGCCGCGAGCAGCGTCGCCAGGGCCGCCACGACCGTCCCGGCCCGCCGCTCCAGCCCCGGTACCCGCGCCCGCGCCGGACCTTTCAGCGCCCGCACGTGCTCCAGCAGGTCGTGCAGTTCCGCTCGGGTGCAGCGCACCCCATTCACGCCGCGCGGTCCTTCGCCCCGCCGGGCGAGGATCGCCTCGGCCGCCGCTTCCGCCGTGCCGCTGGACAGAATGACGCGCGTCCCGGCCCGCACGCGGAACCGGGCGGCGTGCGGCGCCAGGGCCGCCTGAACCGCCTGGTCCAGCGCGGCCAGTTCACGCCGGCCCGGCGTGTCTGAACGGATGAACGCCCGCGTCATCCGGATGCCGCCCAGCGGCAGGCTCAGCACGTCCTGCGGCCGCTCGGCGTCCCCCCGCACGAACTCCAGGCTGCCGCCCCCCAGGTCCAGCAGCACGTTGTCCTCGCCGAGCTCCACCGAGTGCGCCGCGCCCAGGTACGTCAGTGTGCCCTCACGCTCCCCGCTGATGATCGCCGGGTACACCCCGGTGCGCGAAAGCATCCGTGCGGCGACGGCCTCGCCGTTCGGCGCTTCCCGCAGGGCGCTCGTGGCGTACACGTGAACCTCGGCCACACCGGCGCCGGACGCCAGGGCCCGGAAGCGCGTCAGTGCCGATGCCAGCCGGTCCTCGCCCTCCGGGGTCAGGTTGCCCGCGTCGTCCAGGCATTCGCCCAGACGCGTGCGGTCCTTCAGGGCGTCCAGCACCCGGTACCCGCCCGCGTTGCCGCGCGCCGCCTCGGCAATCAGCAGGTGACTGGAGTTCGTGCCGACATCCGCAACCGCGACCCTCATGCCCGGCAGCCTAGCGCGGCGAGGCTCGGGAGCCTCGCCGCCGGCGGTCAGACGAAGGCCTTCATGCGACAGGCGCGCCGCCCGGCCGGTTCAGCGTTTCAGCTGCCACTCCGTGAAGGTGCTCCACGGCGCGAAGCCCAGCGCCACGTTGATGCCCAGCATCGCAGCGTTCTCGTTGGCGTTGCTCGTCTGCACCCAGCGCGCGCCAGGGCAGCTGTCCAGCACGTGCTGCAGCATGGCGGCCTTGACCCACTTGCCCAGGCCCTGGCCGCGCGCCTCAGGCCGCACGGCGGTGGCCCCCTGATACACCAGCGCGGCCCGCTCGATCTGCCAGAACACCTCGGTGTACGAGTCCAGGCGGCCGCTGCGGGTGTCCTCCACGGCCATCATGAAGCGCGTCTCGCCCTCCTCCTCAATCATGGCCTCCCACGCGCGGATCATCTCAGGCGTGATCGTCCAGTCCTGCTGCTCCAGTTCACCCCGGGGCGCGGTGTTCATGACCATCATCATGTCCGCCACCCGCTCCAGGTGCCCGTCGGGCACGCGGGTCCACAGGTGCAGGCGGTAAGGGTCCCCCTCCGGGCGGGCCTGCCAGCGGGTCAGCAGGTCGTGATCGAGCGCCGCGAGGTCCAGGCGGCTCTGGCGCATCGGCAGCGCCGGCTGCGCGCCCAGGTGCTGCGCGAACATCTCCCCGGCCGGCACGCGGCTGGTCGTGCCGGCGGTCAGCGTGTGGCGGCCGGCCTCGCTGGCGCGCGCCATCAGGAACGCGGCAAGGGCGCGGCCCAGGCCGTGGCGGCGCGCAGCGGGGTGCACGTTGACGCGCAGGTGCGCCATGTGCGTGTTCTGCTCCACGTCGTACGCCAGGCAGCCCCACGCCAGCGCCCGTTCGCCGTCCCACACCACGGCGTGCTCCCGGCGTTCGGTCGGCAGCGCGTGCGTGAGGCCCAGCGCTTCGCGTTCAGGCAGCACGGCGGGGTCGTCCGGGAAGGCGAAGGCGAAACAGTCGGCGAGCAGCTGACCCACCGCCAGGCGCTGCTCGGAAGGGGCGTCGAGAGGCGCAAACGGGCTGACCGGCACAGGGGAGACGGGCGGAACGGAAGGGGGCTGAGGCGCGGCGGCCGGGCCGGACACAGAGGCAGTGGAGGTCATGCGAGCAGTGTGCGCCCCGCCGGTCAGGGCGACATGCGCCGGATGGCGGAGGGCCGCCTAGGCCGCTGCCCGCATGCATTCCGGTAGGCTGGGCCGGTGTTCGTGCACGCCATCGGTTTTGACGACGCGCCCTTTCACCGCGAATGGCGGGGAGATGTGCCGGTGATCGGCACGACGTACGCGCGGACCACGCTGCACGGCGTCGTCAGTGGCCGCGTGCGCCGCGACGGCCGCAACAGCACCGCGGAACTCGCGCGACTCGTGAACCTCTCCCCGGCGCACCTGCAGCTGATCCTCCTGCAGGGCATCGCCCTGGCGGGCTTCAATGTGGTCGACCTGCACGCGCTGCACGGAGCCACGGGTCGTCCGGTGCTGATCGTGGCGCGCCGTGCGCCCAACCTGGACCGGATCCGGGCGGCCCTCCTTGCCCGCGTCCCGGGCGGCGCCCGCAAGTGGCGGCTGGTGCAGGCCGCCGGGCCGATGGAGGCGTGCGGGGGCGTGTTCGTGCAGCGGGCAGGCCTGACGCTCACCCAGGCGCAGGAGGCTCTGGAGGCGCTGACCGTGACGGGCCGTGTTCCGGAGCCACTGCGGGCCGCGCACCTGATCGCCCGTGGCGTCACGCGGGGGCACAGTGCCGGTGGCCGCGTGTGAAACCCGGGTGACCTCAGGGCGCGAAGCCAGGCGCCCGGCACCCCGGGCCCAGCCGAGCCTTTACGCTTCCCTGAACTCTCAAGGCTTCCATCAGGTCACGTCAGCCTGCCGTCACGCGCACTGGGCACACTGAACGCCATGAAAAGCAACCTGACCACCCTGCTGGCCCTCGGGGCCGCCGCGACCCTCAGCACTGCCGGCGCTCAGGCGAAGATCAGCGCCCAGAGCATCATCGTGAACCCCACGCAGCCTGACCTGAGCGTCAGCGTCCGCGTGAGCAAGGACACGAGCGGCAACCAGAACCCCGCCTACCGCATCGGGGAAGCCATCAGCGTGAGCGCCACCGTCAACCGTGACGCCTACGTGTACCTGTTCAACGTGAACCCCGACGGCAGCGTCGACCAGGTTCTCCCCAACCGCCTCAGCGGCGCCAACTTCGTGAAGGCGAACACCACGACCACCTTCCCCGCCGCAGACGCGAACTTCACCTACACCGTGGACGGCCCCATCGGGCAGAACAAGGTGCTGGCCCTGGCGAGCCTCACCCCGCTGAACCTTGACCAGATCAGCCAGTTCAAGACCGCTCAGGACCAGTTCGCCACTGTCAGCACCCAGGGCGGTCAGGCCGGCCTTGCCCAGGCGCTGAGCATCGTCGTGAACCCTCTGCCTCAGAACAGCTGGGTCACCGACACGGCCTTCTACACCGTGGCCGCGCAGACACCGGTAACCACGGGCAGCCTGTTCGTGGGTACGAACGTTGCCAACGCCACCGTGATCCTTAACGGTCAGCGGCTCGGCGGCGCGAACGTCACCTACAGCAACCTGCGCGCCGGCACGTACCCCGTGCGTGTCCAGGCCCCCGGATACAGTGACTACAGCACCACCGTGACCGTGCGCAGCGGCGGCACCACCAACCTGAACGTCGAGTTCGCTCAGGCGCTCGCGGCACCCGTCAGCAGTGGCAACCCGGTGCTGGACCTGATCGGGAACCTGCTCGGCGCTATTGCCGGGACCACCATTCAGGACCCCGCGCGCAGCGCCTTCGACCAGAAGGTCCGCGACCTGCAGGCCCAGGGGTACGTGCTGCAGCAGACCCGCCCGACCAGCACCGGCTACAGCGGCACGCTCGTGAAGGGCGCCACGACCGCCACGCTGACCGTGGACCGCGGAGCGAACCGCACAGTGCGCGTGAACGTCAGCGAAAGCACCACCTACCAGTACTGAGCCGAGAACACAGGAGGGCCGCGCCTGCAAGCGCGGCCCTCCTTTTTATGGTCTGGTTCAGCTATGAAGCTGGGTCTGCAGGAAGGCCATCAGCCCGCGGATGTGCGCGCGGTCAAAGCGGAACTCCACGCCCGCTGCGCGGTAGAGGTCCGGTACGCTCACGGTGCTGCCCAGGCGCAGGCTGGTCGTGTAGCGGTCGAGTGCGCCCTGCGGGTCGGTCTGCGCGCCGCGCCACACCCCCACGGCCGCGAGGTAGCACATGGCGTACTCGATGTAATAGAAGGGCACCTGAAAGACGTGGTAGTACTGCCAGCCCTTGGCGCGCGCCCGCTCGTCCAGGCCGTCCCAGTTCACGAACGGGTGGAAGGTCCGGTCCAGCTCCAGCCACTTGGCGTCGAGCTGATCAACGGTGACGGTCTCGGGCGCCTCGGCGTACAGCCAGTGCTGGAAGGCGTCCATCTGCGCTGCCCACGGCAGGAACGCAATGACACCCTCCAGCTGCTTCTGCCGGTAGCGCGCGAGTTCGTCCGGGGTGAACACATGCCCCAGGTGGTCAAGCGTCAGGAACTCCATGGCCATGCTGGGAATCTCCACGAACTCGATGGGACTCCAGCGGTTCCAGACCAGGGCCTGCGCGTCGCCGCTGTAGAACCCGTGGAAGGCGTGGCCGACTTCGTGAAACAGCACGCGGAGGTCCTCAGCTGTGCCGACCACGTTCATCAGTACGAACGGTTCGTTTGTGGTGGGAAAGTACTGGCAGTACGCGTGCGTCATCTTGCCTGGGCGGGACTCGAGGTCAAGCAGGCTCCCGTCACGCATCTGCCGGAAGCGTGCGCCCAGCCCGGAATCCAGGCGGTCGAAGGCCTGCTGCGCCAGCGCCTCCAGTTCCGCGCCGGTCTGGAAGGGGACCAGCGGCGCGCGGCCCTGCGGGTCAAGGAGGTTGCTGCGGTTGTAATCCCAGGGGCGCACGTGGTCCAGCCCCAGTTCACGGGCGACGCCCTGCACCAGCGCGGCCGTCAGCGGCACCACCTCATCCCGCACGGCCTCGTGGAACGCCACGCAGTCTTCAGGGGTGTAGTCCACGCGGTCCAGCACCCGCCACTGGTAGTCACGGAAGGTGGGCTGATCGGCGTTGCGGGCCAGCTGCCAGCGCGTGGCGATCAGGTCCAGCATCACTTCATCCAGGTCGCCGGCCACGTTCAGGGCGCTGCGTGTCAGGGCGTGCCAGGCGGCCTCACGCGCAGCGCGGTCCGGACTGTCCAGGCGCTGCCGGGCCTGCGGGATGGTGAGTGTCTCGCCATTCAGGGAGACGCTCTGGTTCCCGCTGATCACGGAGTGCCGGTTCTTCTGCTGTTCGTGCGTGACGCCCAGCGTGACGTTCGCCTCGCGGAACAGGGCCGCGGCGTCCCGCATGCGCCGGAAGGCCAGCGCGAAATCCGCTGCGGGCACGTAGTCCGGCACCGCCAGCAGCTTCTCCTTCAGGGCCTGCTCGGCGCGCTTCGCTTCAGGCATCACCTGCGCCACGAACGCCTGAAACCTCTCCTGCACCTCGGGACGGTCCGTGTGCAGGTCAGCGTGCGTGGACAGCCGGGCCGCCGCGGCGGCCAGTTCGCTGCTCAGGGTGTTCCACTCGCCCAGCCACGCCGGGACGGTTCCGGCGTTCAGCGGGGCGTCCAGCAGAACCTGGTAGCGGGGCGCGTAGGTCTCCCAGCGGGTGGCAGGGGCCGGGACGGCCAGTTTGGCTTCTACAGCCCTCAGATTGTGCACGGTCATCCCGGCGAGTGTACTGCCGGGGCGCAGCGTTCAATCCCGCGCCTGGGGCGGCCGATCCGGCTTGCCGGGACGGCCTCCACCCCGCGTCATGTCGGGCAGGGCCTTGATCTCCGCTTCGGTCAGGCGGCGCAGCTCGGCGGCAGGGACGTCCGTCAGGAGCCCCTGGTCGGTGGTGACGTCCACCGTGCCGGCCAGGGGATGCAGTTTCGTGACCTTGCCGCACGCGCCGCTGCTCTCGTGGCACACGCGGGCGTTCTTGCGCGGCAGATCCTTGAGCAGATCGAGGTACTGCGTGTGCTCGAACTGAAGGCAGCACAGCAGCCGCCCGCACGGCCCGGAGAGTTTCTCGGGGTTCAGGGGCAGCTGCTGGTCGCGGGCCATACGGATGCTGACGGGCGCAAAGTCCTGCAGGTGCGTGGACGAGCAGTTCTCGCGGCCGCACGCGCCGAGCGTGCCGATCATCTGGGCCTGCTCGCGCGGGCCGACCGCGGCGAAGTTCACGCGGGCCCGGGTGTGGCCGCGCAGTTCGCTGATCAGGCCGGTCAGTTCGATGCGTTCCTCGGCGCTGTAACTCACGGTCACGAGGCTCTCGTCAAGGGTGAACTCGACGGCCACGACCTTCACGGGCAGGTTGCGCTGCCGGGCGCGGGCGCGCAGCAGCCACTTCAGGTCCTCGCCGGTGCGGTGCAGCTCTTCCCAGCGGGCCACGTCGTCAGGCGTGGCGGCGCGCAGCACGGCGCCGTAGCGTTCCTGCGGCTTGGGTGCGGTGGCCTCGCCGCGCACCGTGGCGACCTCCGGGCCGCGTTTGCCCTGCACAACCACCTTCGCGCCGACAGCATGCGCGTCTTCGCTCAGCATAGGATGCAGGCGGGGACTGCGCTCGAACCGGACGGGAAGGACGACCATGCCGAGCAGAATGTCACGCCTGAGCCCGGCCCGTCGAGAGCCGGTGCACAAAGCAGTCCCCGCCACAGACCGGTGTGCGGCGGGGCAGGGGAGGAGCGGATTACAGGATGCGCTGCCCGAGCAGGCTGGCGGCCATGCCCACCATGACCTCGGCCGTCTGGTTGAACGTATCGAGGATCGGGTTGACCTCCACGATGTCCATGCTCGTCACGCGGCCTGACTCGCTCAGCAGTTCCATCAGCAGGTGGCCTTCCCGGTAGGTCAGGCCGCCGGGAACGGGGGTGCCCACGCCGGGGCACACGCTGGGGTCCAGGGCGTCGGCGTCGAAGGACACATGCAGGCGTTCGGTGCCGCTCAGGCGCTCCAGGGTCTCCTCGTGAATGCGGGTGATGCCCAGCTGGTCCACGTCCTTCATGGTGTACGCCTTGATGCCGGCCTCGCGCAGCAGTTCGCGTTCGTGCGGATCCACACTGCGAATGCCGATCATCACGATGTCCTCGGGGCGCATGTGCCACCCGCCGCCCAGACCGGTCAGCTGCGGATCGCCCTGGCCGGTCAGGTGTGCCACGGGCATGCCGTGAATGTTGCCGCTGGGGCTGCTGTGAGGGGTGTTGTAATCGGTGTGGGCGTCCACCCAGATCAGGCCCATGCGTGCGCCGCCCTCGCGGCCGCGCAGGGCGTTGCCGGTGACGGTACCCATGCTCACGCTGTGATCCCCGCCAATGGTGAGGGGAAAAGCGCCGTCGGGCAGGTCTGCGAGGCGGCTGGCGGCCGAGCGGCAGGCGTCCAGGATGGGGTCCAGGAACACCAGGCCGTTCTCGGTGAGCTTGTCGATACTTTCCGGCAGGGCCACGCGCACGTCCCCCAGATCGGTCACGGTGTGCCCCAGTTCACGCAGCGCGCGGGTCAGGTGAGCGTTACGGAGTGCGGACGGGCCCATGTCCACGCCGCGCCGGCCGGCGCCAAGGTCCATAGGAATCCCGAGGATGGAGATGTTCATGCACGACAGCCTAAAGGCTGCGCCGCGCTATGCCTTACGGCTGCAACATTATTTCTGGTTCGTGCGATCAGCGGCGGCAAAGTGAGTATTCATCTGCATATTCATTCTGGGCGGTGAGCCCACAGGCGCAGCTCGCCGTCCTCCTCAGTGAAGGTCCGGCCGATCTCCTGAAATCCTGCTTTCTCCAGGACGCGCGCACTGGCCGGGTTGGTCACCGCCGTCCCAGCGGTGACGACCCTGACCGCACTCTGGGTCTGCACATGCGCTGTGAAAGCCTGTACGGCTTCGGTCGCGTACCCGTGGCCCCACACGGCCGGGTTGAATCCGTACCCGATCTCCTGCTCTCCAGCCGCGTCCGGCGGGCCCTTGACTCCCAGCTGTCCCACGGCTTCGCCCGTGTCACGCGTAACGGCAATAAATGCCCCCGGCACTTCCTCCTGACCCGGCGTCAGTTGCGCCAGCAGGCCGGGGAACATGGGCAGCGGGTCCCCGGGCCACTCCGGTCCGAACCGGACCTCCAGGGGGCCATGTGGGCTGTTCAGGGTCAGGGTGAACGCGTCGCCCTGCAGGCGGCGTGTCATAACGGCGCGGGTCAGCGGCAGCAGCAGTAAACGGGACGTGAAGAGCGCAGGCACCCGCACAGGCTACGCTACGCCGTTAGACACGCCGCTCCCGCTGCGTGGAGCCGGACGGTAGACTCGGCCATCACTGCCGTTGTTCTGCTGTTCCCCTACGCGGGGACACTGCTGCCTGCCTCATGACTGATCCTGCCACCTCCCATCTCAACCGCCCCGCCCCGCTGGGGAAGCGGCTCATGGTGCTGGCAGACTACGTGCATCCCTTCGTGTACCGCGCGCAGTTTCCCCAGGGCGTTCCTGCCGTGGACGCCGTCCTGGCCGCCGGGGATCTCCCCGGGTATTACCTGGAGTTCCTGGCCACCAAACTCACTGTGCCGGTCATCTACGTGCATGGCAACCACGAGAACGAGTTCGTGAACGAGGGAGAAGGCCGCGTCGCGCCGCGCGGCGTGATTCCCGCGCACGGCCGCTTGGTCGAGGAAGCCGGGCTGCGCATTGCCGGCTGGGGCGGCGTGCCCCGCTACCGGCAGGGCGGGCACGGCCAGTACAGCACCTCTCAGGCCCGCTGGGGCCTGCGCCGCATCGGCTGGCAGGGGCGCGCGGGCATAGACGTGCTGCTCACGCACGCGCCGCCCGCCGGACCGCACAGCGGCAGTGACTACGCGCACCGGGGCTGTCCGGAACTCACGGCTTTCATCACCCGCTGTCGTCCCCGGCTGGCGGTGCACGGTCACATTCACGAGTACGAGGGCCGGAAACTGGAATACACCGACCCGGCCAGCGGCGCGCGCGTCGTGAACGCGTACGGCTACCATCTGCTGGATTTGTAGGCGGGCTCTGCGCTGGTCACCCTCACAGTCAGGCGGAGAGGCCGCTTTCCTTCCATAAAGGCTGCTGCGCTATTTCGCTTAAGGCGACCTGTAGGACTGGCACATGCGCCACACCGTGCAGCCGTGGATACTCTCTCTCGGCCTGGTGAGGCTGCCCCACGGGGCAGAGGCCAAGAGGGAGACGCCCACCTCTTCACCAACGGGCGCGCGAGCGGGCCACAGGCTCCGTGAAGGTGCAGGTCCTTCAGTCCGCCACCACCATCAACTGCCGAAACCGGTCCGGGTCCCACCCCTGGACCGGCCCGTTCGTGTGGTCCACCCTGCGGGCGCGGCGCTGCGAGCGGCGGGCAGGTAGCATCAGGCATGTTCACGACCGCGCCCCACTGCAATGCTGACCGCCTGCGAGAATTTCATGACGCCATCGGCGAGAGCCCCCGGCGGCGGCCCACGGTGCCGGACGAAGCGCTGCTGGCACTGCGCCGCACGCTGATTCAGGAGGAAGCCGCTGAGGTGGAGGCCGAGTTCCAATCTCTCGCTGCGCGTCTGGCGGCAGGGGAAACGCTCCAGGCAACGGAACTGGCCCCGCTGGCGCATGAACTCGCGGACCTGCTGTACGTGACGTACGGCGCACTGGACCGCCTGGGTATCGATGCGGACGCCGTGTTCGCGGAGGTGCACCGCGCGAACCTCAGTAAGGCGTCCGGGCCGCGCCGCGCTGACGGGAAGATCCTGAAGCCCGTGGGATGGCAGCCGGCGAACGTGCGCGCCGTGCTGGAGGCGCAGCTGAAGGCAGACCAGTAACAGGCGCGGCCTCACATCTCCTGTGAGGCCGCGCCTGTCAGGGGGTCCTGACTGGGTTCAGAAGGGCGTTTCGTCTTCAGCAGGGCGGGCCGGAGCGGGCCGGGCGGCCGGGGCGGGCCGGGGTGCGGCGGGCCGGGCAGCGGCTGGGGCGCTGGGCTGGGTGCGGCCGCCCGGGGTGGCGTAGCGTTCCTGACGTTTGCCGCCCCGGAAGATGGCGAGGGTCACGTACTCGAATTCCCCGTCTGATTTCTCGCGGATGTGGTCGGGGTCGGTGCTTTTTGCCCCGCGCGAGTACTTGACGGCGGCGGGGAGTTTCATTTTGCGGCTGTCCACGGCTTCCAGTTCGCGGCGGCGGTACGCGTAGCCTTTGTGGATCACGAGTTCCTCGCCGTCGGGACTGGTCCATTTGCGGGCGCCGATGAGGTGCCAGTCGAAGTCCAGTTCGTTGTCGAGCGGGAATTGGTAGCCGCCGGTGGGGATTTCGCCGCTGGTCCAGCCGAGTCGGCCGTACTGGCGTTGAATGTCGAGAAGTTTGTCGGCGCTGTCGACGTCCACGGTGACTCTGGCGCCTAGGTCGGTGGTGAATTCAATGTGCAGCATGCAGCCTCCTTACGTAAATAACATAACATGAATTGAGGCTTCTGACCAGTGGGAAGCGCACCCTGTCAACGGACCAGCACATAGAAGGCCCTTTCCCCCTCCCGCGCCAGATCCACAACGGTGTACCCCAGCGCCAGCGCTCCACTGAGGGCTTCCCGCAACGCCAGCCGCCACGCACGCCGCACCGGTCCGGGCAATGTCTCCGCCCGGACCGGCACTTCAATGAGCAGTTCTGGCGCGTCCGACAGAAGCACCGCGCCTGGTCCGTCACCCAGCGCCTCCAGCACCCGCACGCCTCGCGGCGCCGGCGCCGGCCGCTCCGCCCGCGGCGCCCTCAGGTCCCACTCCACCATCAGCCGGTCCGCCGGAAACGCCGAAACGCGGTCCTCCTCCAGCGCGTACCAGTCCGGCAGGTACGTCCGCGTCACCGCCCCCAGCTTCCCAAGATTCAGCCGTGCGTTGCGCGCCACCAGAGGATCGAAGGTCCACGTCATGCGCGTCAGCCCCTGCGCCAGCGCCCGTTCCCGCTGGGCGTGCTTCAGCGCCACCGCCAGGCCGCTGCCACGGCACGCCGGGTCCACGGCCAGCAGGTGCGAATGATGCCACCATTCCCCGTCCTGCAGGGCCGGGAACCCGAACGCCAGCCCCA
>NZ_CP083455.1:2727500-2792500 GCF_020229735.1 Deinococcus taeanensis
TTGCTGACCACCGGAACCAGACCGTACACGATCAGGCCCAGCAGGGTGGGCGCCCACCCGAAACCCAGGGCCGGCACAGCCAGGGCCAGCACCGCGAACGTGGGCACGGTCTGTCCCAGCCCCGCCAGCGTTTCGGCCAGCCGGCGGGGAGCCGACCATCCAGGGCGCGTCACGAGAACAGCCACAGGCAGGCCCAGGGCCACCACCGCCAGGCCCGCCAGCACGACCAGACCCAGATGGGTGAGCGTCAGCCGCCACAGCGGTGGATCAAACGGCCCGACCTCACCCAGATGAAGCGGGTGAATCAGCGCGGGAAGGACACCAGGAATCAGGCCCAGCAGCAGAAGCGCCGGCCAGACCACAGCGCCCCATGAACTGCGGGGACGCGGCGCCTTCCTCCTCGAGAGACCCGAAGTGACCGTCACACCGGCGTTCCAGTCGCCGGGGTGCGCAGATCCGCCCAGGCAACCATGCCGAGCACCTGCCCGCCCTGCACCACAGCCAGAACGTCACTGCCCTCGCGCAGCATGACGCTCAGTGCACTCCGGGCGTTCAGGGCGGCGTCCACCTGCGGCGCGCTGGGGGAGGGGAGGCCTGGGCGCATAAACGCGGAGACGGGCCGGCCAGCCAGCTGGCGCAGCGTGGCGTCCTCGCCGAGAAACTGCCTCACGAACGTGCTGGCCGGCCGGTGAATCAGGTCGTCGGGCGTGCCGAACTGCGCGACCTCACCGCCCCGCATGAGCGCCACCCGGTCACCCAGGCGCAGCGCCTCGTCAATGTCATGCGTCACCAGAATGACGGTCTTGCCCAGTCGCCGCTGGATGGCCCGGAAGGCGTCCTGCAGACGGTCCCGGGCGAGGGGGTCCAGCGCTCCGAACGGTTCATCCATCAGGAGCACCGGCGGATCGGCTGCCAGGGCGCGCGCTACGCCCACCCGCTGCGCCTGCCCGCCCGACAGTTCCGCCGGGCGTTTCTCCCGGTACGTGCCCGGGTCCAGGCCCACGAGGTCCAGCAGTTCATCCACGCGGCGCTGGGTGGCGTGCCGCTCCCGGCCCAGCAGATCCGGAACGGTCGCCACGTTCTGCGCGACACTCAGGTGCGGGAACAGCCCGATCTGCTGGATCACGTACCCGATGCCGCGGCGCAGCACCTCCGGCCTGAGGCTCCGGGTGTCCTGCCCGTTCAGCAGGACCCGCCCGCCGGTCGGCTCAATCAGCCGGTTGATCATCCGCAACGTGGTGGTTTTCCCGCACCCGGATGGCCCCAGCAGCGTCGTCAGCTGGCCTTCCGGGAAGGTGAGATTCAGGTTCCGGACAGCCAGCGTCTCCCCGTAGCGTTTTTCGAGGTGTTCCAGGGCAATCATGTGGTCCTCCCAAGCCGGCCGCCCAGCCACAGCTCCGCGAGCCGCAGCGCTCCGTCGAGGAGTATGGCAAGCAGCGCCGCTGGAATGGCCCCCAGCAGAATCAGGTCCGGCGCGGCGCTCTGCAGGCCCTTGAAGATGTACGTCCCCAGGCCCCCGGCGCCGATCAGGGCGGCAACCGCCGCCACACCAACGAGCAGCACTGCCGCCTGCCGCACCCCTCCGAGCCACACCGGGAGCGCCAGCGGCAGCAGCACCCGCCAGAAGCGTTGCCCGGCGGTCATGCCCATGCCACGCGCCGCGTCCACCACGCCGGCCGGCACACCCCGCAGCGCCACGACACCGTTGCGCACCACCGGCAGCAGGGCGTACAGCGTCATGGCGGTGAGGGCCGGGGCCACGCCAATCCCGCTGATTCCTGCCTCCCGCAGGACCGGGAAGGCGCGGGCCAGAGCGGCCAGGGGTGCGATCAGCAGCCCCAGCAGCGCGAGGCTGGGCAGGGTCTGCACAGCGTTTGCGGCGCCCAGCACGGCGTCTGCCAGGCGCGCCCGCCCGGCCGCCCAGACGGCCAGCGGAGCTCCCAGCAGCACCGCGAGGACCAGGGCGCTGCCCACCAGCCGGAGGTGCTGCGTGAGTTCCTGTCGCCACCGGGCAGCTTCCTGCTGCCCTTCCACCAGAACGGACCAGTGCTCCAGCGTGCCAACCAGCGTGAGTGCCGCCACGGCAGGCAACCAGAGCCACACCAGCCAGGGGCGTTCCGGAGCAGCCAGGCGGGCGGCATACACGCTGATTCCCGCGCCCAGCAGGTACAGCCATACCCCGCTGGCGGCACTGGCCCGCGCGAATGCTGCCTGTCCCGCCAGGGCGGCGGCTGTGCGTGTCCCCAGCAGCCACACGCCCAGGATCAGGGCCACGGTGGCGGGCAGCCACACCAGTCCACGGCGCCCCTGGCCGGTCAGGGCGGGCAGCAGTGCCAGCGTCAGGGCCACCGCCAGCCATGGGGGCGGCAGGCGCAGGTAGTCCCCCGGGGCCAGCCGGTTCGGGCGCAGCAGCACCCAGGGCAGCAGCGCGCCGGTCAGCATGGGCAGCGCCGAGAGCCACAGCACGGCGCGTACGTCGCGTGGCGCGGCAGAAGGAAGGGCAGGTGACACCGTGGTCCCCGCCCCGCCGTCCACCCGGGCGTTCATGACAGGCGTTTGTTCCAGCGTGGAAAGAGGTTCATTACCTGATCAAGCCCTTGCTTTTCAGGTACTCGCGCGCCACGTCCTGGGCCGTCCGGCCCTCCAGGGCCACTTTGGCGTTGAGGCCCTGAAGGGTCGCCTGGGTAAGCGTGGCAAAGGTCTTGTTGAGGATGCCCTCGACCTGCGGGTTGGCTTTCAGGGTGGCTGTGCGGATGATCGGCGCCGGCTGGTAGACGGCCTGCGCTCCCTTGGGGTCCTTCAGCGCGACGAGCTTCAGGGCCGCGAGGGTTCCGTCCGTGCCGTAGGCCATCGCGGCGTTCACGCCGTTCGTGCCGTTGGCGGCCGCCTGCTGTGTCTGGGGAGGGGTGGCGCCGGCCAGCACAAGCTTCTGCTCCGCTTTCAGCTTGAAGCCGTACGCCGCCTCGAAGGCGGGCATGGTGTCAGGGCGGTTGAAGAACTCCGGGCTGCCCGCGAGTTTCAGAACGCCGCCGCCATTCAGGTACTTTGCCAGGTCGGCAACGCTGCTGAGTTTCGCGCGCTGCGCCAGGGCCTGCGGAACGGCAATCACCCAGGTGTTGTTCACGTTCGCGGGCCGGAGCCAGGTCACGCCGTTCCTGCTGTCGAGCTGCCGGGCCAGACCGTAGATGGTGCCGGGATTCCCCGCCTGTTTCGCGGTGATTTTCGCCTGGGGAAACAGGTACACGGCGTTGCCGGTGTACTCGGGGTACACATCGATCTCGCCGGCGAGGATGGCCTTGCGGTTTACGCCGGTGTCGCCCAGATTGGTCCTGTCGGTTACGTCCAGGCCGGCGTTGCGCAGGGTGAGGACGATCATCTGCCCGAGAATCTGGGCTTCCGGGTCCAGTTTGCTGCCCACCACGATGGGTTTGGCCGCTGCCGCAGAGATCAGGGCCGCGCCCAGCAGCAGGGCGGCGCGTTTCAGAAATGAGGGGGACATGGGGTCACCGTACCTGCCGTCCTGTTCGCTGCGCGTGGGGCAGGTCACAAAAGCGCCCGCGCTTCTCCAGCGCCTCAAGATATCTTCATGTTTCTCAGCGTTGTTGAGATTCGTCCAGGCCCACCCCAAACCCCTGATCCAGCAGCGCCTCGTTGTACGTGCGGAACGCCAGCATCGTCTGCGTGCGCGTGATGCCCTCCACCTTGCGCAGGTGGCCTGTCACCACGTCATCCAGGTCCTCGTATCGCGAGAGCTTCAGGATCGCCACGATGTCCCACTCCCCGGTCACCGAGTACACCTCCCGCACACTGGGCACCCCCGCCAGCGCCTCGGCGGTTTCCTGCACCCGCTGCCGCTCCGCCTGCACCATCACGATCGCCGTTACCATACCTGCCATTGTGCGCCCTGCACCCCCAAGGGGCCACCCGCCTGACCGTTCGTTCGGGGACGTTCTGCTGCCCCTGGCACGCGTATTGTGCAGACATGACCGCCACCGCAACGCCGACCGCGCCGCCCACCCCGCGCGAACAGCTGCTGAACCGCATCCAGCGCGACATCCCCATCGTGCAGCGGCCCTACGCGCAGATTGCCGCAGACGTGGGCCTGACTGAGGCCGAAGCCCTCGCCATCCTGCGCGAAGTCAAGGCCGAAGGCGTCCTGCGCCAGGTAAGCGCCATCTTCGACACCCGCACCCTGGGCTACAAAAGCAGCCTGGTGGCCGCCGAGTACGCTGAAGACCAGCTTGACGCCGGCGCCGAGATCGTCAACACCCACCCCGGCGTGAGCCACAACTACAAACGCAACCACGCCTTCAACCTCTGGTACACCATCGCCGTGCCGCCCGAAAGTGACCTTGAGGCGCACGTTCAGAAACTGCACGAGCTCAGCGGCGCGAAAATCACCCGCCTGATGCCCACCCTGCACCTGTTCAAGATCGGCGTGGAATTTGACATGACCGGCAAGGAAGACTGGAACGCCAAAGCCAAACCCCAGTACACCAACGACCAGCGCAACATTGGCTACGAGGTGACTGACCTTGACCGCGCCTTCGTCATGGAATTCCAGAAGGACCTGCCCGTAACCGAGGAACCCTACGCGGCCGCCTGCGCCGCCCTGGGCCTCAGCATCGACGAGGTGGCCGCCCACGCCGAGAAAATGAAGGCCGCTGGCGCCCTGCGCCGCGTCTCGGCCGTGTTCCGCCACCAGAAGGCCGGCTTCACCTTCAACGCCATGGGCGTCTGGGCCGTTCCACAGGAGCAGGTGGCCGAGGTGGGCCGCCAGATGGCAGAATTCAAGGCCGTCTCGCACTGCTACCTGCGCCCCACCTACCCCGAGTGGCCCTACACCATTTTCACCATGGTGCATGGGCGCAGCAAGGACGAGGCGTTCGGCAAGATCAAGGCCATCGAGGAAGAGGTCGCCCCTGCCACGCCGCACGCCATCCTGTACTCCACCAAGGAGTACAAGAAGATCCGCCTGGAGTTCTACCAGCCGGAGTTCTACGCCTGGGCGAAGCAGTACCTGGGCACCGACGCCTGAGCGGTCAGCCTGCACGCAAAGACCGCCCTGGAAACAGGGCGGTCTTGATTGCTTGAGGTTACAGCACCAGCAGAATCGGCTGCTCCAGCGTGCCTGCCACCTGCGCCAGGAACTGCGCGGCGAGCCCCGTGTCCACGTCGCCGTTCAGGCTCAGAGCAGCGCGGCCGTCCTGAGCGCGGCCCACGCTCAGCGTCACCGTCTGCGGGAAGTGCAGGTCATCCAGGCCCAACGCGCCCGCGTCCACAACCAGCAGGTCGGGCGTGCCGGCATGCTCGGCGTCCAGGCCGCCCAGCGCGTCCCGCAGGCTGCCCTGTCCCACGGCGTGCCGGCGGCTGCCTTCGCCGTGCAGCGCAACACTGCTCAGGCCCAGCGTATTCGCGTGATGCTGCGCGGCGCGGGCCACCAGCAGGCCCAGCGGCAGGTCACGTTCCAGGGCGGCACTCACCTGATCACGCAGGGTATGCAGCGCCGAAACGTTCGCGTCGCGGCGCAGGTACGCACCGAACCACACGCCCTGACCCGCAGCGCCAGCCGCCGGCACACTGACCGGCACGGCCGCCACCTCGGGCTGCGCGGCAGGTTCCGGCGACTGCACGGCCGCCACTTCCGGCTCGGCCAGCTCATGGCGCGGGGCGGCGTCGGCGGTGGCCGCCACGGCCTCCTCGAATGCAGGAGCAACCTGGGTCTCCGTGACAGCGGGCGTCACGTCGGGCGTCACGGGCTCGCTGGCCACCACTTCAGGTGTCCGGTCCTGCGCCACAACGGGGCTCACTTCGGCCGCGACCTGCGCCGCAGGCTGCGCGACTTCCTCAGTCACGGCTTCCTCAATGAAGGCAGGTTCGCTGACCGGCGCGGCATTCACCACAGGCGCAGCGAAAGCCGGCGTGTGAACGGGCTGCTCCGGCGCGGCGGTCGCCGGACGCTCGTCCAGGGCCGCAGGTGCACTCACCGCCACCTGAGGTGCCGTCGCTTCCGGTTGAGCGGCAGGTGCGCTGGGCGCCGCAGTCGGCTCCGCGGGCGCCGCGTCGGCCTGCGCGGGTTTCTGGTACAGGCGCGACAGCAGGCTGCCCAGGCCGGCGGCCAGGCCCGCTGCGGGTGCCGCGGCGGCCGGCGCACTGACCTCAGGCGCCGCCACCTCGGGCTGGACCGGGGTGTACGTGGGCTGCGCCAGTGCCACAGGCGCCGGCGCCGCCGGTTCCGCAGCCGGAATGAAGGTCGGCTGAACCGGGACGTCAGGCGTGACGGCCTCAACGGCCGCGCTGGCCGCCGGGGTGCCCCAGCTGCTGGCGGCCGGTGCGCTCACGGCCGGCATGGTCGGTTCGGGGACGACGGGTGCGGGTGCTGTGGGGGCCGCCGCGACAGTCTCGTCCTCGTCTTCCAGCTCGAAGTCCAGCGCCTCGTCCTCCAGGGTGCTGGGCCCCGGCGTGCTGGGTTCCGGGGTGGTGGGCGCCTGCGGCGCGGCCGCGCTGGTCTGCTCCACGAACGCAGTCAGGTCGCTGTCCACACCGGCGCGGCTGAGCATGTCGGCGCTCATGCCGGCGCGGCCCAGCATGTCGGCGGTGGGGACTTCCTCGCCGTTCCAGTCGGGCGGCGGCAGGTCCACCGGCGTGGAGGGCGGATCTTCCTCACCGCTCATGACGCGTGACAGGTAGTTCAGGATGTCCTGCTCCACGATCATGCCACCTGCACCTGAACCCTGAAGCCTCTGCCAGTCAATCCCGTTCGCTTCCGCCAGAATTTTGGCGAGCGGAGCAATCCCTTCCATTCAATTCCCCCTTTGTGCGCCACATTGTAAGCGACTTCCCAGATCGGTAACTCTGCGTTTCATGCGCGGCCACACTGGTGCTGAGGCCTGCCAGTGCCGCCCGACCAGTGTGAGCATGCTGGCAGCCTGACGTTCCGGGTCTGACAGCGTTCTTTCATACCCCGACCCTCACGCGCAAAGACGGCGCATGTCCCTGTGGCCGCCCCGCGCCGGGTGCTACCCTGCAGGGCGTTTCCGCGCCCCGGGCAGCGCGTCTGCACCAGGGTCAGCGCGGCACAGGAGTGATATGCAGATACTTGAGGAGATGCAGTCGCGCGGCCATGAGGCCCTGACGCTGCTTCATCACGCGCCCAGCGGCCTGCGCGCCGCCCTCGCCGTGCATTCCACGGTGCTGGGGCCTGCCATTGCCGGGGTGCGGCTGCGTGAACAGGATGAGGAACTGGCGGTGCGCGGCGCCCTGGCCCTCTCGGAGAGCCTGACCATGAAAGCCGCGCTGGCTGGCCTGAACTATGGGGGCGGCGCGTGCGTCCTGATGACGCCCGAATGCGGCATGGACGACCCGCACGCCCGGGAGGCGCTGTTCCGCGCGCTGGGCCGTCAGGTGCGTCCCATGGAGTCCCGGGTGGTTCTGACCGAGGACATCGGTGTGAGTCCCGCTGACATTGCCTTCGTGGCGCAGGAGACCGGATCCACACTGGGCATGCACACCGACACCAGCGCCGTGACCGGCTACGGCGTGTACCGCGGCATGAAAGCCGCGGCGCGCTTCGCACTGGGGTCTGAAAGCATGCGTGGCGTGCGGGTTGCCATTCAGGGTGTCGGCGCCGTGGGCCGCGCCCTGGCGGCGCACCTGCACCGTGAGGGCGCACGCCTGACTATCGCCGACGACCGGCCCGAACGGGCCGAGGCGCTTGCCGAGACGCTCACCGGCGTGAGTGTCGTGGGTTGCCACGAGCTGCTGGACACGCCCTGCGACATCATCGCGCCGTGCGGGTACGGGCATTCCATCCGCAGCACCGACGTGCCCCGGCTGCAGTGCCGCCTGATTGCCGGCGGGGAGCACCATCCCCTGACGCGGCGCGGCGAGGCGGCCGTGAAGGAGGCAGGAATCGTGTACATGCCGGATTTCGCCGTGAATTCTGCCGGCCTGATCTCGGCCGCCACGGGCCTCGACATGAACCAGTCGGCCGAGCGGGTCTACCAGATCGTGGGCCGCATCACCGCCGCCGCCGAGCAGTACGGCAAGGCGCCGCACCTCGTGGCGCGCCGGATGGCTGAACGCCGCATCGAACTGATCGGCAGTCTGGGCGGCAGTGCCAGCTGGAGCCGCGCGTGAGCACGCCCTTCATGATCGGCGTGGCCGGCGGGTCCGGCAGTGGCAAGACCACCGTCACGCGCCGCGTGATGGACACCGTGGGGCAGGGCGGCGTGGCGGTCCTGAACCAGGACAACTACTACCGCAATCAGGACGACATTCCCTTCGAGGCGCGCCTCAAGACGAACTATGACCACCCCGCGGCGTTCGACTGGTCACTGCTGCGGCAGCACGTGGACGCCCTGCTGTCCGGCGTGCCCATCGACATGCCCGAGTACGATTTCACGCGCCACACCCGCTCAGCGCACACCACCACCGTGCTGCCCTCCCCCGTGGTGGTGCTCGAAGGGTTCTTCGCGCTGTACGACGAGGGGCTGCGGGAACGCATGCACCTGAAGGTTTTCGTGGACGCCGACGCGGACGTGCGCTTCATTCGCCGGCTGCTGCGCGACACGCAGGAACGCGGTCGCTCGCCTGACAGTGTGATTGAGCAGTACCTGGAGTACGTGCGCCCCATGCACCTGAGCTTCGTGGAACCCACCAAGCGCTACGCAGACGTGATCATTCCGCACGGGGGCATGAACGAACCCGCACTCGATATGCTCGCCGCCCGAATCCGCACCACCATCTGACCCCCTCGGCGCCGGGGTCCGCTCAGCGGCAGGGGAAGGCGCGTCTCCGGCGACCTGTTCCGCGCGGCCTGCCCCGGCTGGGGCACGGACTTTTGGAGGACGCGCACCCCTCGGGTCGGCCGCCATGATGCCCGGCAGTTCGCCGCTCGTTTCCTCTGCTTTCACCCCCCCTTAGGATGTTGCCTGTGACCCAGCCTGACCCCACTCGTTCCGACCCTGCCCTGACGGGCGGAATGACCGTGCCGCGCCCCTCGCGGCACCCGCTGACGCCCCTGCTGCTGGGCGTCATTGTGCTGTCCCTGATCCCGGCGCTGCTGCTGGCCGTGGCCCGCGTGAACCACGAGCAGTCGCAGAAGACCGCCGCGCTGGTCATGGATTACCCCGCCGTGGCCGCCCAGGCCCGCCGCTTCGGGATGGAACCTGAAGCGCTGCTCGACCGGTACAAGAGCCACGGCGTGAACGGCGTCGGCATGTACGAGGACGTGATCGGCAACCTCGTGCAGCGCGGCGCGGTGTACCTGCGCAGCGGCGCGGACCTGCTCGCCGACCACCCCGGCGCGAACATCCGGCCGCAGAACGTGTACCTGCGGTCCCTGCGCCCCGGCGTGGCCGAGGCGCTGCCCGCACGCTTCACCATTCCCACCCGCACCGTGCAGGTGGCCGGGCAGACCTGGACCGAGTGGCCCACCGACCCCACCTTCCTGCCGGTCGGCCCGGACCGCGCCCTGCTCGCTCGCCTGCAGGCCAAGGGGTACACGGTGGTGTACCGCCCCTACGCCGACGACGCGCTGCGGGAACCCGGTCTGGACTGGCCGGACGTTCCCTTCGTCATCTTCAACGGTGAGGAAGTCATCGGGGCGCGCACGCCCGAACTGCTCGCCCAGATCAACCAGCGCCTCGGCAAACGGATTCCTGCCCTGATCGAAGCCACCCCGCAGCGCGGCCTGGACACCCTGATCGCCACGCACGGCGCGGCCCGCACCTTCAGCGTGAACCTCGCCTGGCAAAACCGCCTGGATCCGGCTACGCTCGCCAGCAAGTACAACCTCGCCGCGCGGGAACGCGGAATGCGCCTGCTGTACCTGCGCCCCTACCCGACCATCAACGAGACCGAAGCGCTGCTGGACCGCACCACCGAACTGCTCGGCAAGTCCGGCGTTCGCGTCACGCAGCCTGTGATCGCGCCCTTCCGGGAGAACACCCTGCTGCGCACCCTGAGCCTGATCGGGCCGCTCGCCGCGCTGCTGCTGCTGGGCCTGAGCTTCCCGCTCGTGCGCCTGGGCCTGCTGGCGGCCGCCGGGTCCGGCCTGCTGGCCTTCGCCATGAACAAACTCGACCCCTTCGCCAGCGGCGCCCTGATTGCCGCCGTGACCTTCCCGGCACTGGGTCTGGTGCTGCGCCGCGCCCGCGTGACCGACTGGTTCGTCGCCACGGGCCTGAGCCTGTGCGGCGTGCTGTTCGTCTCGGCGCTGGGTGCCAACCGCGACAGCGTGCTGGGCCTGGAACCCTTCCGCGGCGTGGGCCTGACCCTGCTGCTGCCCCTGGTGCTGGTCGCCCTGAGCTTCCTGCCCCGCCAGGACCTGCGCCAGACGGCCCGCGACCTGTACAACGCGCCCATTAAGCTCGGTGACGTGCTGGTCATGGCGCTGGGCCTCGCGGTGTTCGCCCTGGTGTTCCTGCGCCGCGGCAACACCACCGGCGCGGGCGTCACCGACACCGAAGCGAAAATCCGCCAGGACCTGCAGGACACCCTGGTCCGCCCGCGCTTCAAGGAGATGGCCGGGCACCCCCTGGGCCTGCTCGGCCTGAGCGGCGTGCTGCCCGGGTACTTCAGCGCCATGCTGATCCTGGGCGGCGTGATCGGCCAGTCCAGCATCCTGAACACCTTCTCGCACTTCCACACGCCGCTGCTCATCAGCGCCCAGCGCTGCTTCCTCGGCCTGGCGGTGGGCCTGATCGCCGGCCTGATCGCCATTCCCCTCGTGAACGCCGCCCTGCGCCTGTGGCAGACCCACGGCCCGCGCACCGGAGCGCGCGCGTGAAGGTCACCGTCAGCGGCTACTACGGCTTCGGCAACACCGGCGACGAAGCCATCGCCCTGGCCATCACCCGTGAACTGCGCCAGCGGCACGTGACCCCCCTGCTGCTCTCCAACACCCCAGAGGAGACCGCCCGCACCTACGGCTGTGACAGCGAGCCCCGCATGCAACCCGCCGCGGTGCTGGGCGCCCTGCTGCGCTCCCAGGTGCTGCTCTCCGGCGGGGGCGGGCTGCTGCAGGACAAGACCAGCGCCCGCACCCTGACCTACTACCTGGCGGTCATTCGTCTCGCGCGCCTGCTGCGGCGGCGCGTGGTGGTCTTCAACCAGAGCGTCGGACCGCTGAGTCCCGCCGGGGGCCGCCGGGTTGCGGCCGCGCTGCGCGGCGTGCACGTCATCGTCCGTGACCGCGGCAGCGTGGAGACCCTCGCCGCTCTGGGCGTCACGGCCGAACTGGGCGGCGACCCCGCCCTGCTGCTGGCCCCCACGCCCGGCCTCACGCGCGACGCCGGGCGCGTGATCGTCGCCCCGCGCGGCGACGTGACCGACGCCACCGACCACCTGCGGGACGTGGTGCGGCGCCTGCGGCAGGAAGGCCGGCACGTGACGGCCCTGAGCTTCATGCCGGACCACGACGACCCCGCAGCCCGCAGCCTGGAAGCCAACGAGGTGCTCAGCACCCGCGACCCGCAGGTGGCCCTGGACGCCATCGCCCGGAGCGGCTACGTGATCGGCGTGCGCCTGCACGCCGTGATTCTCGCTGCCGCCAGCGGCACGCCCTTTACCGGCGTCGCGTACGACCCAAAGGTGCAGGGGTTCTGCACCGACGCCGGCGCTCCCGCGCACCCCACCAGCCTGGACCCCATTGAGGTGGCCGATGAGGCCCTGCGCCGCGTGCTGCCCGACTGGGCCGCGATCGAGGACATGCGGGTGCGCGCCGCCCGCAGTTTCAGTCTGGCGCTCGGCCGCTGAGCGCCGGGAGTCACCGCGGGGGAGGGGCGCCTGAGGGCGTTCCTCCCCCCCTGCTCAACCCGGCTTAGGCGCCCGTGGCAATCACGTTGCAGGTGCAGCGCGCCAGGCTCGTCACGCGGCCCCGCTCATCACGAATCTCGATACTCCAGACCAGCACCGAGCGGCCCCGGTACGCCAGCGTCCCCTCTCCCGTCACCCAGCCGCCGGTGACGCCGCGCACGTGCGTGCCGTTCAGGTCCACGCCCACCGCCACCTGCCGGGTCGGATCAAGGTTCATCCAGGACCCCACGCTCGCCAGTTCTTCCGCCAGCGCCAGATTCGCCCCACCATGCAGGCGCCCGGCTGGCTGCCGGTTGCCTTCCACCGGCATGCGCGCCACCACGCGCTCCCGCCCCACCTGCGTGAACTCGATGCCCAGGCGCGCACCCAGCGTGCCGGACAGGGCGTTCATCCGCGCCGCCAGCACCGCCGGGGGCAGGGTGTCGAGCTCATGCGCGGTCGGAAAGTGCAGGTCCGGGTGCAGCGTCATGCCGGCATGCTAGTACACGGCCCACGCGCCGCAGCCCGCACCGCCGGACGACAGGCTCACCCCTGCGGATGCTGCATGGTCCGGCCCACGCCCAGCCCGTGACGGTACACCAGTTCACCGCCCAGGAACCCACCGGCCAGCGACAGGGCCAGCCCTGCCCCGGACAGCAGCCGCCCCAGCCGGCGCCGGTCCCGGCGGCGGGCCACCAGGGACGCCACGTTCAACAGAAACGCCGTCTCGTTCAGCGCGCCGTGCACCAGCCCGGTCCGGCGGGCCTGACCGCGCGCGTTCGACCAGTCCAGCCACCCGGTGGCGATCGTGCCCACGGCCCCGGCCGTGCCCAGCGTCAGCGCGAGGTCCGCCGCGCGGTCATGCCCACCCGGGGTGTCGGCGGGCAGGTAATCCAGCGCCGCGGCCATCAGCCACCCGCCCAGCGGCAGATGCACCAGAACCGGATGCACCGGATGCCCCAGCGACTCGCCGTGCAGGGCCCGCAGCATGCCTGGCGGCAGGGCCGCTTCCACCGTTTTCAGCAGGCCCTGCAGAGCCTCGGCGGTCACCTCCAGCGTGTCATGTTCACTGACGGCGTCCTCAATCACGTACGCCGGCGGCGCCTTCCGGGTCAGGGTCTGCATGTGCCCCCACCGTGGCACCCACGCCCCGCCGGAGGGTGGGAGGGACCTTCAGGCGGGTTCATGGGACGCGCCCGGCGCCCCCGCGCTGCTGTTCCGTGTCAGTCGGGAATCAGGTCCCGCGGGTCCGGGGTCACGCAGGCGTTCCAGCCCGCCTGAAATTCCGCGCGGTCCAGGCCCCGGCCGATCACCACGAGTTCCGACGTGCCGTCTCCAGCGTCCCAGGCGTCCGCGGTGAACAGGTCCCGCACGGCCTGAAACAGAATCCGCTGCGGGTACCCGTGCAGGTCCAGGAACCCCTTGGCACGCAGCACCTCCGCCGGGCGGGACAGCAGGAAATCCGTCATGAAACGCTGCCACGCGTACGGGTCCAGGGGCCGGTCTGCGCGCAGCGTGAACGACTTCAGGCCGGGCGTGTGCGCCGCGCGTTCATCCACGCCGTCCAGCACCCGCGGATCGAAATCGTCACGTGCCAGGAGCGCGCCGGCGTCCACCTGCCCCCGCTCCACGCGCACCACCCGCGCCAGCGGATTCACGCCGCGCAGCACCCCCTCCGCGTGGTCCAGCAGGCCCGGGTCGGCCAGGTCAGTCTTGTTCAGCACCACCACGTTGGCGTACGCCAGCTGCCGCGCCGCCTCCGGATGCTCCCGCAGTGTCTGCAGCGCGTGCCGGGCGTCCACGACCGCCACCAGGGTCGTCACGCGGAACGCCGCGCGCACCGAGCGTTCCAGCAGCGTCGTCAGCACCGGCGTCGGGTCGGCCACGCCCGACAGTTCCACCAGCACCGCGTCGGGCCTGCGCTCCCGCAGGGCAATGGTCACCAGGGCGCGCAGCAGGTCATCGCGGCCCGTGCAGCACAGGCAGCCCGCCGTGAGTTCCGTCACGTCATCCTGCAGCCGCTCAATCAGGCTGCCGTCCACGCCCGCCGCGCCGAACTCATTCACGATCACGCCCAGCCGGTGCGGCAGCGACCGGATCAGGTGATTGACCAGCGTGGTCTTCCCCGCACCCAGAAAGCCCCCCACCACCACCACGGGAATGCGTTCGTCAGTTCGGCCGTCCGGGGTCGTCATGCCGCGCAGCATACGGGAGGGACCCCCGGAGCAGGGCGCCTGCGCCCACAGGCCGGCGCGCGCACCTGAAGCCCCGGCCGGATGGTGCCGGCTCCCCTCGTTCCCGCCCGGCAAATCCCGTAGCCTCCCCCGTATGCCTGCCGCTCTGCCCTCCACCCTGCGCCGCCTGTACGGACTGCTCACCCCGTACCGCCGCACGGTGGGCGCCGGGCTGCTGCTCCTCATCGGCAGCGTCGCCGCCGAACTGTACCCGCCGCTGGTCTGGATCCGCGTGGTCGACCAGGGCCTCCCGACCCGCGACTGGGCGTTGATCGGCCCGCAACTTGCCCTGCTGGCCGCTGTGTTCGCCGCGCAGCAGCTGCTCGCCGCGTGGCGGGGCCTGCTGCTGGAACGCGCCGGGCAGGCCTTCACCCGGGACCTGCGCCTCACCCTGTACCGCACGCTGCAGGGACAATCCGCCGCGTACTTTGAGTCCCAGCGGACCGGGGACCTCATCGCCCGCGTGACCGGCGACGTGGACGCCCTGCAGGACGTCCTCGTGCGCGGCACCGACGCCGTGCTCGCCAACGCCCTGCGGCTCGCCGGGGTGATCGGCATCTTCATCGCGCTGCAACCCGTCCTGGGCGTCCTCACGACCCTCCCGATGGTCGCCGTGGCGCTCATGCTGCGCCGCTACGCCCGCACCGTGCAGCCCGCCTACCGCGCCGCCCGCGCCCGCCTGGGCGACCTGAGCGCCCTGATCACCGACCGCCTGAGCGGCATCCGCGTCGTGCAGGGCTTCGCCCGGGAAGACGCCGAAACGCAGCGCATCCAGGCCCTCGGCGAGGCGCTGTACGACGAAGGCGTGAAAGCCGTGCGCATCCGCAACCGCGCCTTTCCCCGCGCGCGTTTCGTGGGCAACCTCGGCAACGTGATCATGCTCGGCGGCGGCGCGTGGCTGATCCTCGCCGGGCAGTTCACGCTGGGCGGCCTCCTCGCCTACCGCGGCTACGGCCGGTACTTCTACGGCCCGATCGACGACCTCGTGAACATCGGCGACCTGCTCCAGCGCGCTGAAGCCAGCGGTCGCCGCATCTTCGAGGTGCTTGATGCGCCCGTCCCCATTCACGAGCACCCGGGCGCGCGGCCCCTTCCCCTGCCCGTGCGCGGCGACATTCACTTCCAGAACGTCACCTTCGGGTACATCCCCGACCGGCCCATCCTGCGCGACCTCACCCTGCACGTCCCCGCCGGGCAGCGTGTCGCCGTGCTCGGGGAAAGCGGGGCCGGCAAAAGCACCCTGCTCGCCCTGGTCACGCGCACCTTCGACCCGCAGGCTGGCCGCGTGCTGCTCGACGGGCACGACGTGCGTGACCTCACCCTCACCAGTCTGCGCCGCGGCGCCGTCAGCATGGCCCAGGACACCTTCCTGTTCCACGACACCATCCTCAACAACGTCCGTTACGCCCGCCCCGACGCCACCGACGACGAGGTCCGCGCCGCCCTGAGCGCCGCGCACGCCCTCAGCTTTGTCGAGGCCCTCCCGGAGGGCGTGCACACCACCGTCGGCGAGCGCGGCATGAAACTCAGCGGCGGGCAGCGCCAGCGCCTCTCCATCGCCCGCACCCTCCTCGCCCGGCCGACCCTGCTGCTCCTCGACGAACCCACCAGCGCCGTGGACGCCGAAAGCGAAACCCAGGTGGTCGCCGCCCTGACCGAACTGATGCGCGGCCGCACCGCCCTGATCGTCACGCACCGCCCCAGCCTCGCGCGCACCGCCGACCGCGTCATCGTCCTGGCCGGCGGCCGCATCACCGAAGACGGCCACCCCGACACCCTGCGCCGCCGAAACGGCCCGTACGCCGCGCTGGAACGCCAGATGGGCGGCGCAGTTCCGCATGAGGTCAAGCCATGACCGCCCCGGACGGCCCGGGGTTCTTGCGGATGACCTGCGGCTGAGCTGGGCAACAACCCGGAGGAAGACACTGCAGGCCGCCTGAAGGGGTGAAAGCCAGGGGCCCGTCCTGGCGGAATCGAGTCTGGCGGCACTGAGTGGTAAGGAACGGTCCCTGCGGGCAGGCTCAGAGAGCGGCGGCGGTTCCGGAGGGTGGCCGGCCCTCGCTCCTCCCCGCTTCTGGGCCGGGGCCGTACGCCTGAGGCACTTCAGGCCTTACGGTCACAGTCCGCCGCGGGGGTTCACGTCCACGCGGACCCGGGCTTTCCAGGTGCGGGTGTCCAGGACGCGCAGCAGTTCGCCCAGGCGGGTGTCGTTGCGGGCGCGGAGAAACAGGTGGTACGGGTACACGCCGCGCAGCCGCGCCACAGGACTGGGGGCGGGCCCCAGGACTTCCTGGGGGGTGGCGCCGGCGCCGTGCAGGGCGCTGGCGAGATCCTGCGCGGCCGCCTGCGCGCGGTGAGGATCGCGGGCACTGACTTCAATCTGCGCGAGGCGGGCGTGGGGCGGGTACCCGAGGGCGGCGCGGGCACGTTCCTCCGCGGCGGGGTAGGCGAGCGTGTCGCGGCCGTCGACCATGACCTTCAGGGCCGGGTGGTCGGCCTGGAAGGTCTGCACGACAAGCATGGGCGCGCGGGTGGGGTGCCATTCGGCCAGCTGGCGCAGCAGGCGGTGGTAGCGTTCGCTGGCGCGGAAGTCCGAGACGTTCAGCCACGTGTCCGCGAGGGTCACCCCGATCAGCGCAAGGTTCGGAGGGGCCTCCTGGGAGAGCAGAAGCTGCGTGCCGACGACCACGCCACTCTCCCCGCGCATGAGGGGGCTCAGGTCATCCTGGCGGTCCTTGTCGAGCCGGTAGACGGGCAGGCCGGGCAGGAGTTTCTGCACTTCCTGCGCGATCCATTCGGTGCCGGGCCCGCGGGCTTTCCAGAGACGCTCGCCGCAGTGGTCGCAGCGGTCAGGGATGGCCTCGTGGTACCCGCACTGGTGGCAGGTGAGCTGCCGGGTTTCCTGATGAAACCGCAGGGGCACGTCGCAGTTCCGGCACTGCGGGGTGTGGTCGCAGCCGGGGCAGCGCAGCAGGGCGCTGTACCCGCGCCGCGGGGCGAGCAGCGCAGCCTGCCGCCCGCGTTCCCCGACCTGCCGCAGCACGCGGGTCAGGTCGTGGCTGAGGGGATACCCCATGTCGCTGTGCTTGAGGTGAATGCCGGACAGCGGGCCAAGTTCAGGCTGTTCGGGCGGGTTGGCGTAATCCACGACGTGAATGCGGGTGCGGGGTGGGGGAAGGACGGCGCCGGCGTGGGGCACGCTTTCGGCGGCCGGAGCGGCACCCACGAAGGCCAGGGCGGCGCCGTGCTCGTCGGCGAGGCGGGCGGCCACGTCCGGCAGGAAGGCGCGGCTGCCGCTGAGGAGTTTGTGGGCGTCACTCGCTTCTTCGAGCACAATCACGAGCGCCGGGTCCGGGAGGGGAGCGGTCAGGGCGTGGCCGCTGCCGATCACGAGCTGCACCTCGCCGCGCCGTAGGAGGTCCCAGGTGTATTCGCGCTGCGCGTCGCTGAGCGCGCCGCTGATGAGTGCGGCGCGGGTACCGGTCGGGGCGGCCAGGCCGGACAGGGCGTCCCAGGCGCGCCGCAGGGTGGCGTGGTCCGGCGCGAGCACCAGCACGCCGCGGCCCTGCGTGAGCAGCTGCGTGACGCGCGGAGCGAGCAGGGCGTAGCGGGTGGCGGCCCGGCCGCCGTGCAGGCGCCACACGCGGTCGGGCGGCAGGCGGTCTGGCGTGTCCGGCAGAGCGGCGGATGGGGCCGGGTCGGGCAGTGGGGGCGGCGGGGCGGGCACCTGAACCGTGTCGGCCCAGCCGCGCAGGGCCAGCGTGCCCGCCTGGGTGGGGGAGAGGGGGACGCCGGCGGCACTGGCGCCGGTGGCCCACGCGGCGTAGGTGGGCACCGGGCCGTGCCCGCGCAGCCACGTCCAGGCGTCAGGTGGGGGGGCAGCCACGCGGGCGTACTCGGCCGCGCCGGCGTTCAGGACGGCCGTCACGACCGCGGGGCTCACCTGGGCAGCTTTGGCCCAGCTGCTGAGGGAGTCGCACGGGCCGTGCCGGGCGAGCCACGCGGCGGCGTGGGCCTGTTTGGGGGTGAGGCGCGCGGTGTGCTCCCCGGTGGCCTGCAGGATGGTGGTCGTGCGGCTGGCGGGGGGCACGTTGTCGGGCGCGCGGGCGGCCACGACCGTGAGAAGGCGGGGGGTGGGCGTGAAGCGCTCTTCGAGCAGGCCCTGTTCGCGGATGGCGTCCAGCAGAGCGGGCGCGAAGGCACTGGCGTCCGTCCAGCGGTCTCCGGGAACGCGGCGCGCGAAGGCGCTCAGGTCCGAGCCGGGTACGGCGCGCACGAGGTGCGTGTAGGCCACGTCCCAGCCGGTGCCCAGCAGGTCCCCCCAGAGCAGCCCGGCGGGAATGCGGGCGTCATGGGCCCAGCCCTGCAGGCCACGGACCGTGGCTGGTGGCACCCAGGGGCACGCCGGGGCGTCGAGAAGGTGCACCGCTTCGCGCAGGCGGTGCCCGCCGCGGCCATCCCCGGCGCCCACCACGAGTCCCACGGTAAGCTCGCCGCGCCACGGAACCAGGACCCGGCAGCCGAGCGGAACGGGACCGTCGTGCCCATGGGGAGGCGCGAAATCGCACGGTGCGATGGGCAAGTTCACAACCACCAGCCACGATCCGGGGAGGGGAGGAGCGGGCGGCGTCACGTGCCTCAGGCTAGCGCGGCCAGACCTTCGGGAACGGTGACCCGGCCCCTACCCCGGCCAGGGACCATGTGCTTCAGGGCAGCGGGCGGGGAGGCGGGGCGTACGTGGCGCGCGCCGGGACGCTGAGCGTGTCACGTTCCGGGTACCGCAGGGCCGTGAGGGCCCCCCCAAACGCGCAGCCTGTATCAATATTCACCGTGTTGCCCACCCAGCGGGGCGCGGCGTGGGGCGTGTGCCCGTACACGACGAGCACCTCGCCCGCATACCCGGCCGCCCAGTCGCGGCGCACGGGAAGGCCCAGGTCGTCACGTTCGCCGGTGGTGTCGCCGTACAGCGCGAAACTGCGGGCGCGGCCGCTGGTGCGCCCGTGGTAGTGCGCCGGGAGCCCCCCGTGCGCGGCCACCAGACGGCCGCCGTCCAGCAGCAGGTGCGAGGGAAGCCCCTCGATGAACGTCCGCACCTGCGCCTGGAACGCCGGGCCGCCGGCCGCGACCTGCTCCAGGGTCACGTCCAGGCCGTGCAGCGCCTTCACGGCCTTTCCGGACAGGGCGCGGGCCAGTTTCTCATCGTGATTGCCTGGCACGCACAGCGCCGCGCCGGACGCAACCATGCCCATCACCAGGCGCAGCACCCCGGCGCTGTCCGGGCCGCGGTCCACGAGATCGCCCAGGAACACGGCCGTGCGGCCGGCAGGGGGGCTCACTGCGTTCCCGTCCAGCCCGTAGCCCAGGCGCCGCAGCAGTGCCCGCAGTTCATCCAGGCAGCCGTGCACGTCGCCGATCAGGTCGAACGGGCCGGTCAGATCCCGGCGGTCCACGCGCAGCGGCACGCGCCGCACCGGCACCCCCGTGATCTGCGTCTCGCCGCGCAGCAGCCACGCCTGCCGGAACCCCTCAGCCCGCAGGCCGCCCGCCGTTCGGCGCAGCTCGGCAATCTGCGCGGCCAGCTCCCCAGGCGGCACCCGGTCGCCCACGCGGGCTTCCAGGACGGCGCGCGGCTCGTCCAGGATCACCGCTGCGGCGCGGACGTCCTGCTCGCGCGCCAGGGCCGCCCACGGCGCCCGCTCCACAGGCCGCGCCAGCGGCGCGATCATCACCGCCAGCCCGCCCGCCGCGAGGCGCGCCGCCACGGCCGCCCGCAGCGCCTCCCCGTCCGGGAAGTGACGCGCATCGAACACCTCGTCGGCGCTGAAGTGCCGCGCCGCGAACGCCGCGCGCCCCGACCCGGGCGCACCCAGCAGCAGCAGCAGGGCCAGGGCCGGCAGCTCAATCGCGGGCGGGTCACTCAGCAGCGTCACGCCCCGCATCCTCGCACAGCGCGCCGCGCCCCTGACCGGACGCTGACGCTGCGGGCTTTCCCACACCCGGCGCGCACTCCCGGCCCGTAGCATCCGGACCGATGCGTTCTCCTGGTTCCCGCGCCGCCCTGCTCACCCTGACGCTCCTGACCCCGGCCCTGCAGCCTGACGCCCGCGCCGCGACGCCCCACAGTGCGGACGGCTGGTACGCCCTGGCCCGATCGCACATGCAGGCCAGGCAGCTGCAGGCTGCGGAGCAGGCGTTCACGCAGGCCGCCGCCCTGAACCCCACCGCCGCCAACTGGCGCGCGCTGGCCGACACCCGCGCCGCCCTGCGCCACTACGACGCGGCCGTGCAGGCCTACGAGCAGGCCGCCGCCCGCGCCCGCGCCCGCGGCGACACCGCCACCGCCCGCGCCACAGACCTGATTGCCGCCCGCTACCGCCAGGAGGGCGAAGCGTACCTGCTCACCCCCGGCGCCGCGCCGCCCGCCTGCACGCCCCGCCCCGCAAAACTGGAACCCGAGTCGGGCATTCTGCTGGGCCGGTACGCCGACGAGCAGGCCGTCACGGCCAGCGGCACCCTGAGCGTCGATCCACGCCTCGGCACGCCGCTGGCCGTGAGTTTCCGGTACTTCACCCTGCGCGCTCCGGGTCAGGGTGAGGCGTTCCCCACCCGCTGGGTCAGCGCCGCCCGCCGCGCCGGCCAGGCCGTCCACATCGCCCTGGAGCCCGGGATGCCGCTGCGGCAGGTGACAGAACAGACGCTCCTGCCCTTCGCCCGGGCCGCGCGGACGTCGGGCGTGCCCATCTACCTGCGTTTCGCCGGGGAATTCAATGATCCCAGCAACGAATGGAGCCGCGACCCTGCGCTGTACCGCACGAGATTCCGCCTCGTGCATGACGTCATGGCCCGCACCGCCCCGAACGTCGCGCTGGTCTGGATGCCCATGCCGTCACGCCTGGACATCATCGACCGGTACTACCCTGGCCCGGACGCCGTGGACTGGGTCGGCCTGAGCCTGTACGCCACCCCGTACCGCAACGGAAACCTGCGCGACAGCGCCCTGACGGACAGTCCCCTGGACGCCCTGGACCCCATCTACCGCCGCTACGCCTGCACGCACCCCATCCAGATCAGCGAGTTCGCGTCCTCCAACCGCAGCGGCGCGCAGCCGGGCGCAGGATACGCGAGCTTCGCCGCGCAGAAACTCCGCGAGCTGTACTGGGGGGCCGCCCTGCGCTACCCGCGCGTGAAGAACATTAACTGGCTGGACCTGAACATGCTCGGCAACCCGTACGTGCAGCCCCGCCCCATGACGCGCCGCAACGACTACCGCCTGCTGGACATTCCCGAGAAGCTCGCCGCCTTCCGCGAGGTCCTCACCCACCCGGCCTTCCTGACCAGTCCCGGCGGCCGCGCGCCGCTCACGCCGCAGCCCTTTCCCACCCGGGTCCGGCGCGGCGCTCCCCTTCAGGGCCACCTGTGGGTCAGAACGGCTGAGCCGCTCGCCCGCCTCACCCTCACCCTCGACGGTCGGCCCGTGACGGTCGGCGCGGCCCTTCCGTTCGCCTTCACGCTCCCTGCCGACCTCACGTCCGGGCCGCATACCCTGACCCTCACTGCCCTGAACGCCGCCGGGGAACCCCTCCTGACGCGCGCGCGGCCCTTCACCGTGCAGTGAAACGCGGCCCATGAACGCCCCTCGCGTCAGTGCCTGCTGGACTGCCCCTCAACCCGTCCCGCCAGGGGTGCAGAAGGCCAGCTCAGCCGGAGGGCCGGGGCGCCCATGTGAACCCCAGCAGGCCGGACGAAGCGCCGTCCTTCCTGAACCCCACCACTCACCGGCCCGGGAACGTGCGCTGTCAGTCCAGTGGAGAACGCGCGCCAGCAGGGGCGACAGGCAATAAAAAAGCCGCCTCGTGGGCGGTGATGTCAATAAATATAGCGCCTTATGCAGGGCCGGTCAAGGCTATGCGGTGGGCGTGACAGGAAGGCGGTGGGCCAGGCCCGCTGGCCGCGCCGGCAGGAAACGGTGACGGCGGTATGCAGCGCCGGGCCGCTGTGTGGCCGGAGAGCAGGGGTCGGCCTGGGGGCTATCCTCTGGGCGTGAGGGCAGCGCGGTGAGCGGCGTGGTGTGGCTGGCACTGGACGGGGTGGGACACCCGCTGGATGCGCCTGCCGGCAGCGTGTGGGCGCAGTCCCTCCCGACCCTGCGTCCTCTGGTGGACGCCGGGCGCGTGCTGGACGCCACGTTGGGCGTGCCGGGCCTGCCACAGTCCGGCACCGGGCAGAGCTGCTGGTTGACCGGCCGGGACGCCGTGCGCGTCATGGGGGAGCACTTCGGGCCGCACCCGGGACCCACCCTGCAGGCCCTGCTGAGGGAAGAGGCCCTGCCGGTCCGGCTGGTGCGTGCAGGGAGGCGGGTGGCGTTGGCGAACGAGTACGTACCGGCGTACTTTCAGGCGCTGGAGGTCGGGGCGGGGCGCCGCAACCGCATGGGGTGCTTTCCGTTCTCGGTGCGGGCGGCGGGCGCGCCGCTGAACCCGGGCGGCCTGCCGCTGGTCGGGGCGACGCTGGGCATGTCGTTCGAGCGGCCCTGGCGGGAAGTGTCGGCCCTGGACTCCCTGAACCGCGCCGGAGAGGCCCTGAGCAGCGCGGCTGGCGAGCTGGACCTGCTGATGCTGGACCTGTGGTTTGGGGACCTGCTGGGGCACGCAGGGGAACCTGACGTTCCGGTGGATGCGCTGCGAGCCGGCCGGGCCTACCTGCGGCGGGTGGACGCGCTGCTGACCGGTGTGGTGGCGGGGGGCGCGCGGGTGGTGGTGAGCAGCGATCACGGCAATCTGGAGAACCTGAACACGAAATCCCACACGCGGGCGCGCGTGCCGTTTGCCGGGGTGGGGGTCGACCTGGGCGGGGCAGAAACGGTGGTGGAGGCTGGTGTGGTTCTGTCCAGCTGGTTCGGGGTCTAGAGCAGGGAACGTCCGGAATCCCGGTTGAGTCCGCTGGCGGTGAGGCAGGCCCATCTGGCGCGGCTGGAGCTCCCGGAGCACCTTTGACCGGCAAAGTTATCCACAGGTTTATCCACAGCCGCTGTGGACAGGCTGTGGATAACAGGGACGCGCTGGCGCCTTGGGCAAGCGAATTTGTTCGCGTGCCACACCTTTTTCAGGTCCTTACCGGTGGTGTTCCACTGGTTCCAGAGTTTTCCACAGGCTCTCGTTTCACTGTGGAAAACTCTGTGCGTTCAGGCGGGCCACCTGCACAAATTCGCGCACCGCGCGCGGATCTTTGACGCCTGGCCCAGCTTCCAGGCGGCTGACGGCATCCACCCCCGCTGGCGCCAGGGCCTGCATGGCCTGCGCCACATTCTCTGGTCCCAGCCCCCCTGCCAGCCAGGCGCCCCGGGGGAATTGAGGACGCAGAGCGCTCCAGTCCAGCGGAATTCCACCGCCAGGTTCAGGCGCGTCCAGCATCAGGGTAACGCCAGGGTGCCCGTGCCACATGTCTGCCGCGTCGGCTAATTCAACCGGGCGCACGACACGCAGAACGGGATAATACGCGGCCACCCGGGTTACGTAAAGTCCCGGCAGGTTCCCGTGCAGCTGCACGGCACTCACGCGGGCCTCCTCGGACAGGCGCAGCACCTCGTCCAGGCCCTGGTTCAGAAACACGCCCACCCGCGCCACAGCGGGGCCCACACTCAGGCCCGCCTCGCGCGCCACCTGGGGCGTCACGAGCCGCCGGCTGACCGGCGCAAAGATGAACCCCAGGGCGTCGGCGCCCGCCTCGGCACTCAGCACCGCGTCCCGTACGCTGGTCGTCCCGCACACCTTCACCCGCACGCCACTCACGCGCCGCGCTCCGCTTCCAGCTCACTCACGCGGGCTTCCAGGGCCCGCACCTGCCGCGTCAGCGCCAGCAGGAGCAGTGCGTAATGGTCGTACAGTTTCGGCCGCTCCATGCGCAGCTCGCCGCTCAGCCAGCTGTTCAGCAGCCGCTCCGCTTCAGTCAGCACCTCCGCGTCCGGGACGTCCCGGTACGAACGGCTGCCCAAGATCTCCCGCGCGAAATTCAGTTCCCGGTCACTCACCCTTCCATTGTCCGGCACCCGGGCCGGCTCGGGGCGCCGCCGCTGACCTGCGCCGCTGAGCTGCGTCAAAGTGCCGATGCCGCCCGGCGACCGCCCGTGCGAGGCTGGGCGGCATGAGCGACCCGGCGCCGCGCGAAACGACCCTGCATCTCCTCGTGACCCGCGCCGGGTGCGGCGCGGACGCGGCGTGCCACACGCTGACCGTGCACACGACCACCTATGCGGGCGAGAACGTTCTGGAAGCCGCGCAGAGCGCAGGCCTGCGCGGACGCCTGGGCCGGCGTCTGGCGTTTACTCCCCACGGACGCGGCGCGGACGGGGTCACCCGCGCAACCTGCGCCTGGCATCTGTTCACGGACGGTCCTGTCGCCGGCCCACCCGTTCCGGCTAGCCTGCGCGCCCTGGCCTGCGCCGCGCGCTCACCCACCGCCACCCCCTGGTTCCACGCAGACTGGCAGGCCGGCGCGCTCGCGTGGCTGGACGCGGAACTCGCCGTACAGGGGTGCTCACGCACCGGGGCGCCCACCGTCCTGAAACACTGGCAGATCAGCCTGTTGTGGCGCGTGCCCACGGTGCGCGGGGCCGTGTACTTCAAGGCCGTCCCCGCCTTTTTTCGCCGGGAAGTGCAGGTAACCCCCCGCCTGGCAGGTGCAGTGCCGGGCGCCGCGCCGGAGGTTCTGGCGGCCGATGAGCAGCGGGGCTTCCTGCTGCTCGCCGACAGCGGGGAGCCCGGAGGGGACCCGGCGGGTGTGCTGCAGCACCTCGCGCACGTGCAGCGCGCCACGCTCCCCCTGCGGTCCCAGCTGCACCTGCGCGAGCGCGGCCCGGCGTACCTGCGGGCCCACCTGGATGACCTGCTGGGAGACGAGAGCCTGCGCGGAGACCAGCCCGGGGCCCTCACGCCGGACGAGGTGGCCGCGCTGCGGGCCCAGCGGACCGACCTGCTGGCTGCCCTGGCGCGTCTGGACGCCAGCCCGTTGCCCCTCACGCTCGGTCACGGAGACCTGCACGCCGGGAACGTCACCACGCGTGGCCGGGCGGTCACGCTGCTCGACTGGTCCGACGTGAGCCTCACGCACCCGTTCCTGGACGCGAACCCCGCTTATCTGTTCCCGGACGACCCGGCGCCCGGCCCGGCGCAGCTGAATGCCGCGCGGGACGCATACCTGAGCGTCTGGACGGATCTCGCCCCGCTGGACGAACTGCGCGCCCTGCACGCCGACGCCGTGCGTGCCGGAGAGCTGTACCGCGCCCTGGGGTACCGGAACGGCATTCAGCGTGCCGTCCCGGACCCCGGTGAATGGGCCGGCGCGCACCTGTGGCATCTGCGCCGCCTGCTGCGCCCCTGAAAACGGGTGCGTCCCTGGATGTCCGGGGACGCACCTGCGGGCCGCGCGGGTCAGCGGGGGGTGACGGTGCAGCTGCCCAGGCTGACGCCCTTGTCCTGACTGTCGCGGTGGCTGGTGGCGGCGCCGCGCAGACTGCCGCCACTGGGGCCCTGCTGCACGCTGCACACCAGGAAGGTCTTGTCGGCGCGCTGCACGATCACCAGCAGTTCCCCGCCGGCGTCGTCCAGCAGGACGCTGCCTTTCTCGCTGCCGCGCGTGGCCGCGCCGTCAAAACCGCCTTTGTCGTCGCGCTCATCCACGCTGAGGGCAAAGGTGCCCACGCCCGGGAAGGTCACGTCCCAGCGTTGCCCCAGGCCCAGCCGGACCGGCCAGGTCAGGACCGGAGCGCTGGGGGTGGGCGCGGCGCCCAGGCTGAGGGTGCAGGTGCCGGCGGCCGCGCCGGTGTCCTTGGCGTCCCGGTAGGCTCTGGCGGTGCCGCGCAGCGTGCCGCCCGACTGGCCACTGCGTTCGGCGCTGCAGGTGAGCAGGGTCTTGTCGGCGCGGCTCACGATGAACAGCAGCTTGGAGGTGTCCGGGTCGAAGGTGACGAGGGCGTCACTCTTGGCGCTGCCCTGCGTGGCGGTGCCGGGGTAGTCGCCTTCGCTGTCTTTTGCGGCCAGTCTGATGGCGTACGTGCCGCCCTGCGCGAAGGTGGCGGTCCACGCCTGGCCGCCTGCCAGGGCGGGCGGCCACGTTCCGCTGGTGGTGCTGGCAGGGGGGGCGGGCGCAGCGGTCCGGGCTTTGAGGCTGACCACGCACTCGCCGGTGCGGGTGCCTTTGGCGTCCAGCGTGGGGAAGGTGTAGAAGGTGCCCTTCCAGTCGCTGCTGCTGGCCGCGCCGGGTGTAATGATGCAGCTGGCGTAGGCTTTGCCGTCCGCGGTCCATTCCACCCAGACCTCGTCGTTGTCGTCGTCGTAGTAGAAGTACGCCGTCTGGTTCTGGCTGCCGTTGCGGGCGGTGCCTTTCAGGTTGCCGTCCTTGTCCAGCTCCGTGAAGTCCGTGCTCCAGGTGCCGCTCGCGGCGTTGCCGGTCACGCGGACCGTGCCGGTCACGCCGCCGCGCGCCGTGGTCAGTGCGGGCGGCCACCCGGGCGCAGGGGTGCTCCTCGGGCTGTCCGTCCTGCCGGCATTCACGGCGCCTTTTTTCAGCACGAAGCCCGTGACGTTCGGGGTGATCAGGCCCCATGCGACGGCCAGGGGCCGCATGAAGGACGTGCGGGAGTTGTGCTCGCCGGCCACGCCGGCAGAGTGCACCCCCACCAGCGCACCGTTCTCGTCGTACGCGCCGCCGCCGGAGTTGCCGGGCCCGGTCTGCGCGTCGTGTTTGACCCACTGCCGGCCGCTGCTGTTCAGGTCCTCACCGGTGAAGCCGCCCACCGACCCGCGGGAGAACGACAGGGTCATGCCGCCGGTGCCCTGGAAGCCGAACACGAACACGTCGTCCCCGATGCCCAGGCTGTTGGAGTCCCCGAGTTCGACGAACGGGAGTTTCAGTGTGCCTACGGGTTTCTCGTTGCGGTCCTCCGTAATCTTCACGACCGCGAGGTCCAGGTTGGGGTCGGCGGCCACGACCTTGCCCCAGTACGTGAATTCCGGTTCCCGGTCCACGAAGCGCACCACACGCACCTGAATCCAGGGGGACAGCTGCCGGGTGTCGGGGTCGCCCACCACGTGGTAGTTCGTGAGGATGTACCCCTGCGGGCTGATGATGGAGCCGGAGCCGAGCGAACCGTCGAGCTCGCCGTTCCGGTCGGTGGGGAGCAGCATCACGGTGGCCTGGATGATGCGTTCACGCACGTCTTTCGGCAGGCTCTGCGCGCCGGCCCAGGACCACAGCAGGAGGAGCAGCCCCCCCAAGACCCTTAAAGTTCTCATGGTCTATTTAAGCGCACGGTCAGTACGCCCGGCTAGTCCCCCGGGCCTCCTGAGCGGCCACCGCCCTGTTCATGAACAGGGGGCACAGGGCAGCTTCCGTCAGGCGCCGCCCGGCACGCTCGCCTCCTCGAACGTCCGCATCTCCCGCAGCGTGGCGGCCGCGCCCAGCAGCAGCGGCGCGGCCAGCACCCCACCGGTGCCCTCCCCCAGCCGGAGGTTCAGCTGGAACATGGGCCGTAAGCCCAGGTGGGCCAGCTGCGCGCCGTGGCCCACTTCAGCGCACTGGCCCGCAGGAAACAGGTAGTCGCGCAGGTGCGGGGCCAGCTGCACACCGATCAGGGCGGCGCTGCCCTCTACGAACCCATCGAGAATCACCGCGCGCCTGAGGGCCGCGGCCTGCAGCATCATCCCCAGCATGGCCGCGATCTCGAAACCGCCCAGCTCGGCCAGCACCGCCAGCGGCGCACTCGCAGGCGTGCGGTTCAGGGCCGCGCGAATCACCTGCGCCTTATGCGCCAGGCGGGCGTCATCAACCCCGGTGCCGCGGCCCGTTACCTGCGCCGGGTCGAGGTTCAGCAGCCGCGCGGTGATGGCCGCGGCGGGCGTGGTGTTCCCGATGCCCATCTCGCCGGGAATCACGAGGTCCGCGCCGTCCGCGACGGCCCTGCGGGCCAGGGCCGCGCCCGCCAGGATCAGTGTCTGCGCCTCGGCGGGCGTCATGGCGGCCTGCACGCTCAGGTCGTGCGTGCCCCGGCGGACCGCGGCGCGCACCAGGGCCGGGTGGTCCGGCAGGTCCGCGTTCACGCCCGCGTCCATCACGTACACGCGCGCGCCCACCGTGCGCGCCAGGGCGTTCACGGCGGCGCCGCCCGGCCCGGCGGGCGTGTCGGCCAGGAAATTCGCGACCATCGCGGGGGTCACCTCGGGCGGGAAAGCACTCACGCCGCTGCGCGCCACGCCGTGATCCCCGGCCGCCACCAGCACCGCCACGCCGCGGGGGTCGGGTCGCTCGTTGCCGAGTACCCCGGCGAGCCGCACGGCGAGGTCCTCCAGATCACCCAGCGCACCGGGGGGTTTGGTGAGCTGCGCCTGTCGCGCCCGGGCGCGCGCCATCACGGCAGGGTCAGCTGGCCGGATGGCCGCGATCAGGTCGGAAAGGTCAGCAGGGGTGGGCGCAGAAGTCATCTGCCCGTCATTGTGCCGCGCGCCGCCCCTGGTCAGTCCGGGGGCCGCAGACGCGACAGCCACCACTCCCCGGCGCAGTGCAGCGTGACGACCGTGCCGGGCGGCGCGGCGGCACTGCGCAGGCCCACCGTGAGGCACAGCGCGGCCAGCAGCGGCCCGGCGTGCGTGAAGGCCACCACCTCGCCCTCGCGCGGCAGTGCGTTCAGCCAGCCGTGCAGGCGCGCGTGAAACGCCTGCCCGGTCTCCCCGCCGGGCGGGCCGTGCGGGGACACCGGGTCGGCCAGCGCCTCGATCCAGGCGCGCGGGGCCTCGCCGTACCGGGCTTCCAGGGCGGCCCAGGTGTGACCGGCCATCACGCCGAACGCCGCCTCCGCCAGCGCCGGGGTGGGTTGAGCGGCCGGGAAACCCGCCAGGGCCGCGGTCTGCCGGGCCCGGCCGCTGGGCGACGTGAAGGCGGGCGCCGCGCGTGGCAGCGGCAGCCGCGCGGCCAGGGCCGCTCCGGCGGGCGTGAGAGGCGCGTCCTCATGCGCATGCGGGTAGCGGCGCTCCTCATTCGGAACGGTAGGAGCATGCCGCACGAGATGCAGGGTCAGCATGCCTGCACTCCGGCGCCGCCTACCGGCCCCAGGCGAACGCGCCCAGCGCCAGCAGCTCGGCAGTCACGACAATCAGGCCGTACGTGTCCCCGTTCAGGCCCCCACCCAGGCGCCGCGCCGCGAACGCCGCGGCGGCCAGACTGCCAGCCAGCGCCGCGAGCCACGCCGCCCAGGCGCCCGGCACAAGCAGCGTGGGGGTGGCCAGCAGCAGCGCCCACCCCACCCGGCCCTCGCGCGAACGGGCCCCCAGGCTCTCCGGGCGCGCAGCGGGGTACAGGTTCATAGGCAGCAGCAGCAGCGTGCGCGCGCACACAGCGGCCACCAGCGGCGCCAGTGGCGCGAGCGGCGCGGCCAGCAGACTCCAGAAGGTCAGCAGGGTCAGCGCGCCGGTTGCCAGCCCGAAGGCGCCCACGTGGACGTCCCGCAGGATCACCAGCCGCTCGGCGGGCGTCTTCATGGCGAACAGGGCGTCGGCGCTGTCCACCAGGCCGTCAAAGTGCAGCATGCCGGTCAGGGCCAGCCACGCGGCCACCCCCAGCGCGGCGATCACGCCGTCCGGCAGCGGCAGCGGCAGCCACAGCGCCAGGGTCACCGCGCCGCCCACCGCGTACCCCGCCAGCGGGTAGTACGCGCTGGCCCGCGCGAAATCACCGTCGCGCACCTCAGTCACGTGGGGCAGCGGCAGGGTCGTCAGGAACGTCAGGGCCAGGTGCGCCGCCCGCACCTGCGCCTGCGCGCCGCTCCGGGCGTTCACCGGGCGTGCGGGCCGGGCGTGTCCACGTGAATCTGCGCGGCCACGCCCAGGGCCAGCGTCAGGGTGTGGTCGGTGGCCCACACGGTCAGGGTGCCCAGCGCAGTGTCCACGCCATCGACGCGCAGCGGCGCGCCGGGGGTCAGGCCGGCGGCCATCAGGGCGCGCAGCTGCGAGGCGTCCCCGTCCGGAATGCGCGCCACGGTGCCCGCGTCGCCCACCGCCAGCTGCGACAGGCGCCGCTGCGGCTGGTGCGGCAGTTCCCCCGCCAGGGTGGGAATCGGGTCGCCGTGCGGATCGTGCGTGGGATCACCCAGCCACGCGGCGATGCGCGCTTCCAGCCGCTCGCTCAGCGCATGCTCCAGCCGCTCGGCCTCCTCGTGCACCTCGTCCAGCGGCACGCCCAGCGCGCGGTGCAGGAACAGTTCCAGCAGCCGGTGGTGGCGCAGCACCTCCAGCGCCACCCGCTGCCCCTCGGCGGTCAGCTGCGCGCCCTGGTACGGCGCGTGCGACACGAGCCCCTGCTCGGCCAGTTTGCGCAGCATGCCGGTCACGCTGGCGGGCGCAACTTCCAGCGCCGTTGCCAGCGCCTGGGTGTTCACCTTGCCCGCCTGCCCCAGCACGTACAGATGTTTCAGGTAATCCTCCGCGGAGCGGGAGAGGGAGCGGCCGGTCATGCCGCCCAGTGTAGCGACCCCGGCGCATGTGGGAACTTTTCAGTCCGGCCGCTCCTCTAAGGTATGAGGTGCTTTTGAATGACGCGCATGCCACCCTGCCGGACGCCCAGCTCGCGCGCCTTGCCGCCCGGGACGAACGGGCGTTCGAGGTGCTCGTGACGCGCCACGCTCCGCAGGTGCACCGCCTCGCCGCCAGTCTGGTGGGCCCCGGCGCCGCGGATGACGTGGTGCAGGAGGTGTTCATGGCCGCCCACCGTGGCCTGCGGTCCTACCGGGGAGACGCGGCGCTGAGCACCTGGCTGCACCGCATCACCCTGAACGCCTGCCACAAGGTGCTCGGCGCCCGCCGGACCCTGCCGCTCACCGAGGCGCCCGAACCGGCCGCGCCGCACAACCCGGCCCGCTCAGGTGAGCAGGCGCAAGTGCGCGAACGGCTCGCCCTGGCCCTGCAGCGCCTTCCACGCGAGCAGCGCGAGGCGATTGCCCTGCGCGAACTGTCCGGCCTGGAGTACGCCGAGATAGCTGAACTCACCGGCGCGGAGCTCGGCACCGTGAAAAGCCGTATCGCCCGGGCACGCGCGGCCCTGCGCGTGCTGCTCACCCGGGCCGGAGTGACCCCATGACCCCCCCTCACGATGACCTCGACCTGGATGACCTGCTTGCCCGGGCGCGCGTCCTGGGCCCCGACGACCTCGGCGCCGGCGAGCGCTTCCTCACGCGCCGCCGCGCCCGGACGCAGCGGCGGCGCGCGGCGTGGCTGTCCGCGGCTCTCGCCTCGGCGGCCGTCGTGGCGGGCCTGAGCGTGCTGCGCCCCGCCCCGGCCCTGCCCCCCAGCGCCGCGTACGACGCGTACCAGCACACGTGGGGAGAAGGCTGGTGAGGGCCGCCCGACCCGTGCTGGCCCTCGCGGCGCTGCTCAGCCTGAGCGGCGCGGTCGCCGCCGATCTTGAGGATCTGCTGAGCGCGCTGCGCCGGGCCCGCACCTTCACGGCGCGCGGTCAGGTGGAGGTGACCGTCTTATTCCCCCCCCGCTCCACGCCCACCCGCACGGCCACCCAGCTGCCGCCGCTGCCCGTCCGGCCGGCGCTGCTTGCGCGGAACTTCACCGTGACCCGCAGCGGCCCGGACCGCGTGGCCGGCCGGGCCGCTGCGCGTTTCACCCTGACCCCCCGCGTGGGGGACGCCGCGCGCTGGACGCTGTGGGTGGACCGCACCTGGAACGTGCCCCTGGCTTTCGAGGAACGCGGCGCGGACGGCACCCTGGCCCGGCGCGCCGCGCTGAGCGGCCCGCCGCCCACCCTGGCGCGCGTCAACCGGCCCGCGCCCGCCGCGCCCCCCGGCCTGCGCGCCGCGCTGACCCGCGCCCTGCCGGGCCTGACGCTCCCGCCAGGCTTCGTGCCGGTGGGCGCGCAGACCCGCGCCGCCGGTCTGGAAATCACTCTCAGTGACGGCCTGAACGTCCTGGCGCTCGTGATTGCCCCGAAGAACGTGAAGGCCGCCCCGGGCGTCGCCGCCCGCCGCGTGGGCCGGGTGTTCGTGTGGCTCGTCGGTAACCTCCCGCCGGACGCCCTGCAGGCCGCGCTGGCCGGCGTGCGCGCCGCCGACCCGGCCCCACTGAGCACGTTCGGGGCGCCCCCTGACGTCAACCCGTAACACCGTGCCCTTCGCCGTCCGGCCTGACCACTGTTCCTGCAAGGAGTTCCGATGCCCCTGACCCCCCTGTCCCGCCCCCTCACCGCCGAGGACGCCGCACACTTCCTGCGCCGCACCGCCTTCGGCGCAACCGACGCGCAGATTCGCGCGCTGGTGGGCCGCAGCGCCCAGCAGGTCGCCCAGCAGGCCCTGGCCTTCGACCAGAGCCTCGCGCCCGGCAACCCCTTCGACCCGATGCAGGGCGCCACGCCCGGCGCGGCCGTGCAGCTCACGCGCGGCGCGTGGCTGTTCGAGCTGTGCTACGGCCCGCATCCCCTGCGGGAGAAACTTGCCCTCACCTGGAGCAACCATTTCGTGGTGGGCACCGACAAGGTCCGCAACGTGCCAGCCCTGGCCGGGTACCTGGGTACCCTGCGCCGCCACGCGGCCACCCCGTCCTTCGAGCAGTTCACGCTGGAGGTCGCGCAGCTGCCCGCCATGCTGCGGTACCTCGACAACGATCAGAACCGCAAGGGCAAACCCAACGAGAACTTCAGTCGCGAACTGCTCGAACTGTTCACCACCGGCATCGGCCCCTACACCGAGACAGACGTGCGAGAAGGTGCGCGCGCGCTGACCGGCTGGACGTACCAGGGGGGGCGCGGCAACAGGCAGTACCTGCAGCAACCAGCCTTCGTGAACCAGCCCACCCAGCACGACCCGGGCCGCAAAACGTACCTGGGGCAGAGCGGCACCTTCCAGGGCGAGGACGTGATCCGGCTGGCCGCCGCGCACCCCGCCACCGCCACGTTCGTGAGCCGCAAACTGCACCGCGCGTTCCTCAGTGACACCCCCGATCCCGGGGCTGTGCAGGGCAGCGCCGACACGTGGCGCCGCACGAACGGGAACGTGCTGGCCGTCCTCAGCGAACTGCTCGCCAGCGAAGCCTTCTACGCCAGCCGGGCGCGCATCATCCGCTCGCCGCTGGACTTCCTGGTGGGCGCCGTTCGCACCCTGGGCCAGCCGAACATGGACGCCCGGACCCTCCTGAACCTGACCGCCACGGCCGGACGCATGGGCCAGCTGATGCTGCAGCCCGACACCGTCAAGGGCTGGGACGGCGGGCGCGAGTGGATCAACGACACCACCCTGCTGCTGCGCATGCAGGTTGCCGCGGCCCTCACCCTGGGCTCCAAGGCGCCGGACCTCCGCGCGCCGCCCAGCTTCCTGGCCCTCACCGGGCAGGAGCGCCCGCCCGGCGCAGTGCTGCTCGCCAGTCTGGACGGCCGCCAGCGCACCTACCTGAGCCTCATCAGCCCTGAATTCCAGCTGGCCTGAGCGCCACACGCACCCCCGGGGGACCCTCCATGACGAACCGACGTGACGTTCTGAAACTTTCCGCGCTGGCCGTGGCCGCCACCACCGGCATGCCCGGCTTCCTGGCGCGCGCCGCCACGCAGGCCGGCGGCACCAACACCCTGGTGGTCATTCAGCTGACCGGCGGCAACGACGGCCTGAACACCCTGATTCCGTACACCAACGGCGCGTACTACGCCGCGCGGCCCAACATCGCCATTCCGAAAAAGGACGTGCTGACCGTCACGCCCGACCTCGGCATGCACCCCGGACTGCGGCCCTTGATGAAACTCTGGGACGCGGGCCACCTCGCCTGGATGGAAAACGTAGGTTACCCCAACCCGAACCGCAGTCACTTCGCCAGCATGGCCATCTGGCACACCGCAGACCCGACGCAGGCCCAGGCGGACGGCTGGATCGGCCGGCTGGCCGAACAGATCGGCGATCCGTTCTGCGCCAGCAACGTCGGCGCGTCCACACCGCAGGCCCTGCGCGCCAGCGACTTCAGCCTGCCCAGCATCGACGCCGTGGATAACTTTCAGATCAAACTTCCCGCCGGGACAGACACCCCTTTCCAGTCCCTGCTGAACTCCCCGCGCAGCGGCGAGGCGGCGTACCTGACGCGCGCCACCCGACAGATGCTGAAAAACACCGCCCGCGTGCAGAGCGGCATCAAGAAGTACAAGGCGGGCGCGGCGTACCCCGACACGAAGTTCGCGCAGCAGCTGCGCGACACCGCCCGCGTGATCGCCGCGGGCCTGGGGCAGCGGGTGCTGTACGTCTCACTGGGGGGCTTCGACACGCACGCCGGGCAGCGCGCCGAGCAGGACGAACTGCTCACCACGCTCGCCGAGGGCCTCGCGGCCTTCCAGACGGACCTCGAACGCCAGGGCCTCGCGAAGAACGTGGTTGTCATGGGCTTCTCCGAGTTCGGGCGTCGCGTCGCCGAGAACGGCAGCGCCGGCACCGACCACGGCAAGGGCAGCGTGATGTTTGCCTTCGGGGAGGGCGTGCGCGGCGGCGTGCACGGCAGCAGCCCCGACCTGGAGGACCTGTCGGACGGTGACATCAAGTACCGGCAGGATTTCCGCGGCGTGTACGCCGAGGCCCTCACGCGCTGGCTGCGCCTGGACGCCCGCGCGATCCTGGGGGGCACGTTCAACGGCCCGCGCTGGATCGCATGAGCCGCGCGCTGACCGTCCGCAGCGTGACGCTGACCCTGGCCGCCCTGGTCGGCATGACTCCCCTGCTGGTCCGCCCGGCGCACGCCCTGCCGAAGTACCGCCTGCAGGCCGCGGCGCAGCTGCACCTGAATGACGGCTTCGAACTCTGGGAACTGGACCGCCGGGTGGTTCCCTGCACGTTCTGCCACGTGAACGCCGAGGGCGGCGCGCCCTGGAATCCGTTCGGCCAGGCCATTCAGGCCACCTTCGCGCGGGAAGCGGCGGCCGGACGGCACCTGACCTTCCCCCGGGCGCTGTACACGCTGCTGCAGGCCGATACGGACGCCGACGGCGACGGGTACGCGGACGCACTGGAAATCTTCGCCCGAACCCTCCCCGGCGACCCGGCCAGCGTCCCGGACCGGCCACCCGCTGAGGTGCGCGCCGCTTTCGAAAAGGCCGGCGGCGTCACCCGCTACGCGCCGCCCAGGAAAGACAAATAAAAAAGCCGCCTCGTGGGCGGTGATGTCAATAACTATAGCGCCTTATGCACGGCGCGTCAAGGCTATGCGGGCGGTGGCGGGCCCCGGACAGGTTCATCTGTCCGGGGCCCGCCTGCGTGCTCAGCGTTTCACGTCGTACACGGTGACGCTGCCCGGCTGGCCCAGCAGCCCGGCGCCCACCATCAGCTGCGTGCCGCCTGGCGCCCACGCCAGCAGCGAGGTGCGCAGGCTGAACTGCCCGGTGCGGGCCAGAAGCGCGCCGGTGGCCGTGTCGAACACCTGCAGGGCGTTCTGCGCGTCGGTGGTCAGCACCGCCAGCAGTTTCCCGTCCGGACTGAAGCGCACGCCGCGCACCTCGCCGGTGAAGGTCAGGGTCTTGAACGCGGTGGTCGCGCCGGGCTTCACGAGGGCGAGGCGGTCGTCGTCGTCCTCGGTGCTGTACGCCACGGCGAGCGTTCCGCCGCGGCTCACCTGCAGTTCGCTGGCGTCCGCGTCGGCCGGCAGTTTGAAGGCCACGCTCTGCCGCCCGCTGGCCACGTCCACGCGCAGCAGCGCCCCTTCGTGCGGGATCACGATCAGGGCTTTGCCGTCCGGCGTGGGAATGGCGTCGTGAAAGTCTTCGACCTTCAGCTGCTCCGGCGTGAACTTCTTCAGGACCTTGCCGCTCTGCCCGTCCAGCAGGGCCAGGCCGTGGTACCCGCTGACCGCCGCGTACCGCCCGTCGGGGGAGGCGTGCAGCGTCTCGTACTCACCTTTCTCGTCCAGCGTGGCGACCTTCATGACCTTCCCGGCGCGGTACACGTTGACGGTCACGCCGCTGTTCAGCGTCCAGATGCTTTCGCTCTGGCCCTCGGCGGCGTAGAGGTTCTCGCGGTTCCCGACGTTCAGGGCCCTGCCGGTTTTCAGGTTCAGAAATTCACCCACGCCGGCGTGCGGCACCCCGCCGATGAACGCGCCGGTCCAGGCGTTCGCGGACGGCAGGGTCACCCGTGGCCGGGCCGGGGCGCTCAGCTGTCCCAGCGTCAGGCGGCCGACGCTGCGGCCCAGGCTGAGCACCTGATCGTCCGGTCCGGCGGCGAGCGTCTCGTAACTGTCGAGTTCAAAGGCGTCCTCCACGCTCTGGCCGCTCTGCGCGTCGAACAGCTGCGCCTCGCCGTCCTCGGCGTACACGAACTGCCCGGCGTTCAGGAACACCACGCTGCCCTCAAGGCTCAGGTCCTCGCCGCCCTCCACTTCCGTGGCCTGCGCCTGCCCGGCGCGCAGGATCAGCGTTTCGCTGCCGGTGCGCACCACGGCCGCCTGCCCGTCCGGGCTGAAGGTCACCGCCAGGCCGTCCCAGTCCTCACTGATGTCTGCCTGCGCCAGAGGCGCGGCGGTGCCAAGGCGCACGAATTCCACGTGATCCTCGAAGGCCAGGATCGCCAGGGTGCCGTCGCGGCTGACGCGCACGTCGTACAACTCGCCGTCACCGAGCACGTCCGTGACCTGCCCGCTGTTCAGGTCCGTGCGTTTCAGCGTGCCGTCATCGAGCATCAGCAGGGCCCCGTCGGCGCTGAAGGCCAGCGTGGCGTCGTAGCGGGGCTTGCCACTGCGGACCTCCCGGCCTGTGGCGACGTCCCACACCACCCAGCGGCTCTGCGTGAGGGCCGCCAGGCGCGTGCCGTCCGGGCTGGCCGCCAGCGCCTTCACCGGGCCTTGCAGGGTGTACCAGCCGCGCTGCGTTTTCAGGTTCTGATCCAGGATCAGGACCGCGTTATCGGCGTCCACAGCCACCTGACCGCCGGGCAGGAACGCCGCGTAGTTCGAGTCGGCGCCCGGCACGGTGTACACCTTCGGCGTGGCCAGGGTCAGCGCTGAGGCGGCCCCCCCGGCGGTCAGGGCGGCAGTGAGGAGCAGGGCAGAGATTCTCATGCTGCCACTGTAAAGAAGTTCACGTCGGCCCGTGAGGGGACCTGCCGTCTCCAGGGGCCGCCCCGGTGGACTGACTGTGTCGGGGCGCTGCAGCAGTGGCGCAATTCAGCTGTTCAGGGCGGCCGTGAGCGCGGCGGTCAGGGCGGCCGGATCAGCCTTGCCGCCCGTGGCGCGCATGACCTGCCCGGTGAAGAAGCCCAGCAGCGCGCTTTTTCCGCCGCGGTAGGCTTCGACCTTGTCCGGGTTGCTGCTCAGCACCTGCGCGATGGCGGCGTGCAGGGCCTCGTCGCTCAGTCCTCCGGCGAGGTTGTCCCGGTCAATGATCGTGGCGGGGGCCTCGCCACTGTGCGCGGCGCGCGCCAGCACCTCGCGCGCCACGCGCGTGGTGACCTGACGCCCGGCGAGCAGCGCTGCCAGCGGCGCCAGCTGGGCGGCGGTCACGCGAACGTCCCCGGCGCGCAGGCCCGCGGCGAGGTCGTTCACGGTCCAGGACGCCACCTGCCCAAACGTATCGTCCTGGGGCGCGTCACGCAGGAAGGCCAGCAGCGTCTCGTCGCGCGCGAGGGTGCGGGCCTCAGCGTCCGCGGCGCCCAGCCCGGTCAGGCGCGTCACTTCTGCTTCCTGCGCGGGCGTCAGGGAAGTGGGAACAGCGGGCGCGGCGGCCTTGCCGGGTTTTGCTGCGTCCGGCCGTGCGTCCCTGGCCGGTGCGGCGGGCTTCAGGTCCATTCTGGCCCAGGTGTCTTTCAGGGTGATGATCCGCCCGAACACCAGCGCGTCCTCACGGCTGTCCACCGGGTCACGCCAGAAGTACCCCTGCCGCTCGAACTGGTAGCGGGTGCCGGCCGGGTCACGCCGCACGCTGGGTTCCACCACGCCGCGGGTCACACGCAGGCTGTCGGGGTTCAGGAACGCCATGAAATCCGCGTTCAGGGGCCGGGTCTCGTCCTCATGGCTGTTCTCCTCCGGGTCGAAGGCGGGCGGGACCGGCTCGGCCTGCGCGTCCTCCGGGTTGGCCGCTTCGGGGTTCGGGACGCGGAACAGCCGGTCGTACAGCCGGAACTCGGCCGGAACGCCCTGGGTGGCACTCACCCAGTGAATCACTCCGCCGGCCCGGGCGTCCTCGCCCAGCAGCGTGGCGTACACGCGCGTCACCTGTCCCTGCTCGTCGGTATCGAAGCGCTCGGCGCGGATGATGCCCGCGCCGCGCAGGCGGACCGTGCCGCCCGGCGTGAGCCGTTTGTACCCTTTGGGAGGGGCTGGATTGAAATCCTCGCGCTCAATAAGCAGCTCCGGGGTCAGCGGCACGTCCCGGACGGCCTGCTCGGCCGGCACGCGCGTCCCGTCCGGCAGGGCCACCAGGCCGTCCGGCGAGTCGCGCACCACGTCGAACGGCCAGTACGGCAGGCTCAGCGTCTGCGGCGCAGCGAGGTTTTCCAGCGTGACCGCCAGGGGCTCCAGGACCGCCATCACGCGGGGCGCGCGGTGGTTCAGGTCGTCACGCACGGCGTTCTCGTACACGCTGAGGTCCACGGTGCGGTTCGTGCGGCTCACGCCGATCTGCGCGGCGAAGGCCCGGATGGCCTCGGGGGTTACGCCCAGGCGCCGCTGCGCGCGCAGGGTCGGCATGCGCGGGTCGTCCCAGCCGTGCACGGCGCCGGCTTCCACCAGGCGGCGCAGCTTGCGTTTGCTGGTGATGGTGTACGCCAGGCCCCGCCGTCCGAATTCGTACTGGTGGGGGCGCGGCGTGAAGTTCAGCCGGTCCATCAGCCAGTCGTAGATGGCACGGTTGTCCACGAATTCCAGCGAGCACAGGGAATGCGTGACGCCCTCGATGGCGTCCTGCAGCGGGTGCTGAAAGTCGTACATCGGGTAGATGCACCAGGCGGTGCCCGCGCGGTAGTGCTGCCCGCGCAGAATGCGGTACAGCACCGGGTCGCGCAGTTTCATGTTCGGGCTCGCCAGGTCAATTTTTGCGCGCAGCACGTGCGCGCCGTCTGGGAATTCTCCGGCGCGCATGCGGCGCAGCAGGTCCAGGTTCTCCTCGGGCGTGCGGCTGCGGTAGGGGCTGGGCGTGCCGGGGATGCGGGCGTCCCCGCGCAGGCGCGCCATTTCCTCGCCCGTCACGGAGTCCACGTAGGCGTCGCCCTGCTGCACGAGCTGCTCGGCGTACGCGTAGTAGCGCTCGAAGTAATCACTGGCGTAGTACAGGTGCTCGCCCCAGTCCCAGCCCAGCCAGCGCAGGTCCTCGGCAATGGCGTCGGCGTATTCCTGCGTGGCGAGCGCCGGGTTGGTGTCGTCCATGCGCAGGTGGTAGCGCCCTCCGTACTGCGCGGCCGTCTGGAAGTCCACGAACGACGCGAAGATGTGCCCCAGGTGCGCGTACCCGCTGGGTTCCGGGGGGAAGCGCGTCACGACCTGCGGGTATTTGCCGCCCTGCAGGTCACGTTCAATGATCTCAGTAATGAAGTTCGGGGTCACGCGCGGCGCGTGGTTTACCGCTGGCGCGGTCGCGGGGGAGGGGTCGGGGGCCGTCATGCCGCCCAGAATAACGGTGTCGCGCGCCCGGGACCGTTACCGTGAGCCGTATGATCCGCACTGACGTTCAGCTGCGCCACGTCACTGACCCCGATGATCCGGCCGTCGAAGCGTTCGGGCGCGTGCAGGAGACCAGTTACTACGCTCCGGACATGCTGATTCCCCCGGAGGTGTTCGGGCACCTGATCACCCGGCGCGGCCCGCAGCGTGAGGATCGCCTGCTGGTCGCCGAGAACGCGCAGGGTGAGGTGGTGGGCGGCACCCTGTACGCGCTGCTGCCCCTGCCGGGGGACGTGAGGGGCGCAGGGTTCAATTCCTTCATGGCTGTGACGCGCGCGGCGCGTGGCCTGGGGGTGGGCCGGGCGCTTCACGCAGCCACGTTGCGTGAGGTGCGTGCTGCGGGTCTGGCAGGCATGTTTGCCGATAGCGTGCACCCGCTGCGGCAGGACCCGGCTGACCGCGCTGCCGAGGCCGCAACCGGCGTGGATCCCGTGGCGCGCCGCACCGCGCTGCACGCCCTGGGCCTGCGGACGGTGGATCTCCCGTACTGGCAGCCGGTGGGCGGGCCGGACGGCGGTCCCCTCAAGGACCTGGACCTGCTGTACCAGCCGCTGGCCCCGGCCGCCACGGTGCCGCTGGCCCTGGTGACCGGGGTTCTGCGCGCGTACTGGACCGGGTGGCTGGGCGCCGGGCGGGCCGGACGGGAAGCGCAGGCCCTGGCCGACCGCGCCGGAAATGTCCCCGGTGTGCCGCTGCGGCCGGGAACGGAAACGGCCTCCTGGTGGACCGCGGGCGAAGGCAGCTCGGGGCAGGCCGACCGGCCTTAGTGGAGCTCTCTCAGCGCTCGCCGGGCCTGGGCCTGCAGGTCACGGTCCAGGGCGGTGCGGGCCTCCAGGGCAGCGGCACGGTTCAGCAGGAGGCGGGCCTGGGGGTCGCGCAGCAGGGCCAGACCGAGGCCGGCGTGTGCCTGCACGAACAGGTTGTCGGGCGCGTGGCGGGCGGCGGCGGCCAGGGTGCGGGCGCGGCTGGCATTCCCGCCGCTGAACACGCCCGCTTTCGTCCAGGCGCCGGCGTGCCATTCGGCCAGCACGGCCTGAATGTCCGCGCGGTCCAGGGCGGCGCGGGCCTGCTGCGCGCTGTTCAGGGCGCCCAGGGTGAAGCCGCCTGCCCGCGCCTGGAGGCCCAGGGCGCTGCCGAGGGCCAGGTGGGTGTCCGGGCTGGTGGGGCGCGTGGTGACGGCCTGACGGGCGGCGCTGACCGCGCGGGTGATCCAGCCGCGGCCGCCGGCGCGGTACTCGGCCATGGCGGCCGCGGCGCGGCTGGCTGTGAGGGGGTCGCCGTCTGCCTGGGCGCTGTCGAAGGCGCGGGCGTAGTCGCCCCCGGTCAGCAGGTCGGGCGTCTGGGCGTGTACGGGAGCGGTACACAGCAGGAGGGAGAGCAGAAGGCCGCGCTTCACGCGGTCCACCTTAACGGGTGGGGGTGAAGTGCGGCAGATGAGCTGGGGGCGGTTCAGGCGGCGGGCTGGTCGGTGGTGGAGGTTTCGGGCTCGGCGGCGCGGCGGCCGCGGCTGGCGCCGGCGGGGCGCTCCGCAGCGGGGTCGGTGGGGGCGCTGATGCGGGTGAGGGTGGCCTCGAAGGCGCGCAGGGCGTCGCTGTCGCCGAGTTCGGCCACGGCGCGGGCGTTCAGGGCGGCGAGTTCTTCGCGGGTGACGGCGTATTCGGGGGCCTCGTGGCCTTTGAGGCTCTGCAGGACGCGGTAGGCGGTGGTGGCCTGGATGGTCGCGCCTTTGGTGGTGGTGATCTGCGCGTCGTTGTGCATGTCAGTCCCGATCAGGGTGATGGTCTGGGGGTTGATGAGGGTGACGCGGTCTCCCCGGTCTTCCATGTGGGCGGCGAGCTGCAGCAGGCCGCGCAGGTCGAGCATGTGGTGGAAGAGGTCAAGGTGGGCCAGCATGGCTCCGGCTTTTTTCAGGGTGTCCATACCCGCATTATTCTGCCCAGGGCAGAATTGTCAAGGGGTATTACGACAATATGAAGGCCGGGGGCTTCTCCCCGGCCTGCTGGGCTGCCCGCCCTCAGTTCTGCAACTGGCTGCGCCCCACGAGAGTGACCCTGATTTCCAGCGGCTTCCCGTCCCGCAGCACACTCAGCGTGACCGTCTCGCCCGGCTGGTGGGCACGCACCGCATACTGGAACTCCGCGAAGTTCACGATGCGCTTGCCGTTCACCGCGGTCACGATGTCCCCGGAGATGCGCTCATCATCGCTGTTCAGCACCAGCGGCTTCAGGCCTGCTTTCGCCGCGGGGCTGCCGCGCGTCACGCTGGTGAAGAACGCCCCGGGGGTATCGCCCAGTTTCAGCGGGCCCGCCAGTTCCCGGAAGCCTTCCTCCGGCAGAAAGAACAGGTCCGAGAACACCCCGCCCAGCCCGATCCCGATGACTGGCGCGTCGCGCTTCTCGCCGCGTTTCAGGGCGGCCACGCGCGCGTCAGTGGTGCTGACCGGCACGGCGTACGAGCGCGGCTGGCCACTCTGGGTCAGGCGGATGTAACTCACGATGCCGGTGACCTCGCCTCTGGTGTTCACCACGGGCCCGCCGCTGTCGCCGGGAATCAGCGGGGCGTTCAGTTCCAGCGTGCCGGGCGGAAAGTCTGCGCGGCCCGGATCACTGTCCAGGCCCAGCAGGCGCCCGGTTTTGGGGGTCAGGAACGCGCCGTTGCCGTTCCCGACGGCCAGCGCCACGTCCCCCACGGCGGGGCGGCCGGCGGCCAGAGCGAGGAAGGGCGTGCCGGCGGGAATCTTCACGCGCAGCAGGGCGAGGTCGTCCTGGTCGTTGTACCCGACCACCTCGGCCGCGTAGCGTTTCTGGTTCAGCAGCTGCACGCTCAGGGCGGTGGCGCCACTGATGACGTGATACGCCGTGAGCACCAGGCCGTCACCTGAAATCAGCACGCCCGAGCCGATGCCGTCCGGGTCGTCACAGCGGGTGGAGAGACACTGCTCGACGCGCACCGTGGCGGGGCGCACGCGGCTGATCAGCTTCTGCAGGGTGCTCTGCTCCTGCGGGGTAAGGGCCGGAGTGGCCGGGACCTGACGCGCTTTGGGCGTTGCGGCAGGAGCGGAGGGAACGGCGGGCGCGGCACTCTGGGCGAGCGGCCCGGGCAGCAGGCCCAGCACCAGGGTCAACAGGAACGGACGAACGCGGGCGCCCTGACCACCAGAAAGGTTCATGCGCCATTGTGCGGGCTGCCCTGCGGGTCAGCTGTGGCGGAAATCTCGTTTGCAGGGGAATCAGAAGTCGGCCTCGCCGGGGTGGGCCCCGGGGGCGTCCGGCCGCAGGTCCAGCTGGCGTTCGACCAGGCTGCCCAGGCGCGCCAGGATACTGGGGCCCGTCCAGCCGGTCACGCAGGCCAGGGCCAGCAGCAGGGCGGGGGAGGGGTGGGTCAGGGTGGCGCTGAGCAGGGCCGCCACAGTCAGGGCGGCGATGCCGGCTGCGGCTGCGCGGGCGGCAGTGGGGCGGGCGCGCAGCCGGCCGGTGCGGGTCAGCAGCCGGGTCAGCTGAGTCAACGTTCCTGCCGTGAAGGCCGTGATCAGCAGGGGAGCCAGGGCGGGCAGGGTGGAGGGAACGGGGGACAGATCCGGCATCACAGACCTCCAGAGGGGAGACGGCAGAGTGGACGGGTGGCGATCTGCTCCAAGCATAATATGTCTCCAGGCATAAATCAAGGAGCAGGACCTCAAACCAGGCATGAACTTGCCGTTACACTGCCCTCATGCCCCCCACCCCCCTCGCCACGTGGCTGCGCGAACAGCGGCAGCAGCGGGGCCTCGGTCAGGACGACCTCTGCGCCCTCACCTTGCAGCTCGGTGGCCCCCAGGGCCGGCTGACCCAGCCGTACCTCAGCCGGCTGGAACGCGGCGACCGTCCCCTCAGCGCCCTCACCGCCATCCGCCAGGACGCCCTGCGCCGCGCCCTGAACATCTCCCTGAGCGAATGGGCGGCCCGCACCGGCCTGCGTCCCCTCGCCCCCGAACCTCGCGAGGACCTGCTCGGCGCCATGGAACTTATCCGCGTTCCTGTCCGCGCCCTCGCCAGCGCCGGCCTGCCCAGCAGTGAGGATCACGCCAGCATCATTGACCACGAACTCGTGCCCCTGCGCGATCACCGGCCCGGCATGCTCGTCCTGCAGGTGCAGGGCGACTCCATGACCACCGAGCACGGCGGCCTGCGCCCCGGCGACCGCATCTACGTCGATCCGGGCGACCTCGACCTCCGCGAAGGCCGCGTGTACGTCCTGCACGTGCCAGGCCTGGGCCTGACCGTCAAACGCCTGCGCCGCTACGACACGCAGCTGTGGCTCAGCAGCGACAACCCCAACCACCCCCCCGTGAAACCCGAGGAAGCCACCGTGATCGGCCGCGTGTACTACCACCAGCCGCAGGGCACCCGCCTGTAGGGTCCTGTCTTGCGCGGCCCCCCGCTTCCCTCCCCGCCGGGGGCTACCCTCAGCCCATGACCACTGACCTCACCCGCGTCTTCGTGTACGGCACCCTGCTGCCCGGCGAGCGCAACGCCCACGTTGCCACGCGCGGCGGTGCCTTTACCGCCCAGGCCGCCACACTGCGCGGCTTCCGGCTCTACCACCTGAGCCCCGAGGCGTACCCCGCGCTGCGCCCCGGCCCGCCGGACGCCACCGTGCACGGCGTCGTGCTGACCTACACGCCCGGCAGCTGGGCGGCCGCGCTGCCCTTCCTGGACGACCTTGAGGGCCTGCATGAAACGCCGCCCCTGTACACCCGCGAGCGCGTGACCCTCACCCTGCACACCGGCGAGCCTGCCCAGGCCTGGGTCTACGTGTACGCCCGTGCGGCGCGCCTGGACGCCCCCGGCGCGGAGCCTGTCCCGCACGGGGACTGGCGCGGCGTGCCCGGCCGGGACCGCCCGGCCCCCAACGCCCGCTGACGGCCCAACAAAGACGCCGCCCCGCCCGGGTGGGGCGAGGCGGCGTGCAGCGCGGGGTTAGCGGACGATGCGCTGACCGCGGCGGATCTTCAGCTGGTCCGTCAGGGCGATGTACTGGTCGTAGTTGGTGCGCTCCAGGTACTTCAGCAGGCGGCGGCGCTGACCGTTGAGGAGCTGCAGGCCGCGCTGGCCGTGCTTGTCCTTGCGGTTGGCGGTCAGGTGCACCGACAGGTTGTTGATGCGCTCGGTGAGCAGCGCGATCTGCACGGTGGTGCTGCCGGTGTCGGTGCCGTGCTTGGCGTGGGTCTGGATGGTCTGCTGTTTGTCGATCATGAAAAACCTCTCTTGTTGTGGTGTCCCGTGCGCGCCAGCCAGGAAAAAACGGGAGTCCCGGGCCTGACCGTACCGCGACGGCAAACGCGAGACTATCACGTCCGGGCATCTGTGCAAGTCCCCGGCTTGACACAGCCCCGCCCCGCCCCTACTATTGCTTTCGCCTCTCACCCTGCTCGGGTGGCGGAATTGGTAGACGCGCACGTTTGAGGGGCGTGTAGCTTAGCTGTGTGGGTTCAAGTCCCATCCCGAGCACCAGAAACGCGCCGGACTCTTCATGGGTCCGGCGCGCCTCATTGCTCCCGGAGCTGCCCTGCACACGCCGCGCCGCCTGTGCTATGGTTCTGAACGCATTGCTGGCGCAGCGCAGCGTGGACGCCTGAACCTGGTCAGGGCCGGAAGGCAGCAGCCATAAGGGATGATCTGCGGGTGCCGCTGCTCACCGGCAATGCTTTTTCAAACCACTTCCCGCGGGGCCCGGATGCAGCGTATCCGGGCCCCACGTATTGCTGTCCCCTCTCACCATGCCCGAGTCGTTTCAGCGCGTCTGGCGCGCGGAGTGAGCTGGCGCGCCGGTCAGGCGGGACAGCCGCGCCTCGCGCCCGGTCTACCCAGGCGCCGATTGCCTGACTGCCTCTCCCTGGACCCGGCAGGGCAGTGGCAGCCAGATGAGGGCCAGCGCACACAGCGCCAGTGGCAAGGGCAGGGGCAGATTCACAGGCAACAGCTGACTCCTGCGCCCAGCGTGCCCGGCACCGGTCACGGCCCGGTTCGCTCGCCGTCAGGAGTGCGGCCATCCGCTCAGCGGGTCTTGGGCTGCAGCACCAGGGCCTGCGTCTCCTTCACCACCGCCAGTTCCCGCAGCTGCCCGGCGTCCAGGTCGCCGGCCTGCGCGAGCAGTTCAGCCCGCCTGCGGTCAATGCTCGCCACCTCCAGCGCCGCCGCGTCCCCAAACACCTCCCGGAACCGGTCCAGCGGATACTCCACCCGCCGGGACACCTTCAGCGCCGCGCGGTACAGGTCCGTCTCCGCCGCCTCCCCCTGCAGCAGCGCCGCCTTGATCCGCCCCGCCAGTTCATCCCGCTCGGCCTCCAGGCCCAGCAGGGTGTCCCGCAGGGTCGCGTAGCGTTCCAGCAGCTCGCTCAGGGTCACGTCCGCGTCATCCATGCCTTCAGGATAGACCCCGTGCCGCCGGCCGCCGGACCTGCGCGTTAGCATGCCGGGCATGGACGACACTGCTGCACAGATCGCCGCTGACCTGGAGCGCCGCATTCTTGACGCCATCCGGCGCGGAGCCAGCATGGAGGACATCGCCGGGCTCAAGGAGTCCGACGTGGCCACCCCTGACGCCGCCATTCAGGCCCTCAAGGACGGCAACGCCCGCTTCTTCAGCGGTCAGGCCATCCGACCGGAAGTCAGCGCCAACGAACGCCGCGCGCAGATCATGGGCCAGACGCCCTACGCCGCCATCCTGGCGTGCAGCGACAGCCGCGTGCCCGTCGAACTCGTGTTCGACCAGGGGCTCGGGCAGCTGTTCGTGGTGCGCGTCGCGGGCAATGTGGTGGGCGAAGCGGGCCTGGGCACCCTGGAGTACGCCATCCGTCACCTCGACGTGCACCTGATCGTCGTGATGGGCCACGAAGCCTGCGGCGCCGTCGCTGCCGCGCTGCTGCCCGAACAGCGCATCAGTGAGGAACCCGAACACCTGCAGAACCTGATCCGCCGCATCCAGCCCAGCCTGCAGGCCATGCCCACCATCCGCGACAAGAAAGCCCGGATGCGCGAGGCGGTCCTGAACAACGTCCGCTATCAGGTGCACCTGCTCAGGCAGGAATCCCTGATCCGCGCCGCGGAAGAAAGCGGACAGATCCGCGTGATCGGCGCCTACTACGAGATCGGCAGCGGCGCCGTGGACTTCCTGACCGAGGAAGAGGACCTGCGCCCCTGAACGCCACAGCGGCAGAGGGGGTCAGCAGACGCGGCGCTGCTGACCCCCTCTGCCGCTGCTGTGGCCGTCAGATCATGAACTCGCCGCTGCGCATCACAGGCTCACGCTGCCCGTCCTTCGTCACGCCGTCCACGTTCATCTCGCCACTGCCGATCATCCAGTCCACGTGCGTCAGACTGTCGTTCCCGCCCCGCGCCAGGAACTCTTCCAGGCTCATGTCCACCCCACCGCGCACGTTGAAACGGTAGGCACTGCCGATCGCAATGTGCGACGCGGCGTTCTCGTCGTACAGCGTATTGAAGAAGAACAGCCCTGAGCGGCTGATCGGACTGGAGTGCGGCACCAGCGCCACCTCACCCAGGCGGTGACTGCCTTCATCCGTGTCGATCATCTTCAGCAGCGCGCCCTCACCCTGCGCGGCGCTCGCCTTCGTGATCCGCCCCCCCTCGAACTCAATGCGGATGCCGTCGATCAGCGTGCCGTTGTACGACAGCGGCTTGGTGCTGACCACCGTGCCGCTCACCCGCTCACGGTGCGGCGCCGTCCACACCTCTTCTGTGGGGATGTTCGCCGTGAACGTGATCCCACCGGGCGTGTCGGCCGCGCCGCCACCCCACACGTGATCCTCCGCCAGGCCCACCGTCAGGTCCGTTCCTCCACCCTGGAAGTGCAGCGCCGCGTACTGCTTCGCGGTGAGGGTGTCGCGGCGGCGTTTCAGGTTCGCCAGGTGCGTTTCCCAGGCCACCACGGGATCAGGCTGATCAGCGCGCGTGGCTGCGAAGATCGCGTCCCACTGCTGCTCCACGGCCTGCTCCGCGCTGACGTCCGGGAACATCAGGGCGGCCCAGCCTGTTACGGGCGCGCTGATCAGATTCCAGTTCAGGCGGTTCGTCATCACCTGAGCCGTGTACGGGCGGCGGTACGCGGCCAGCGTCCGCTGGTGCGTCGCCACGCGCTCCGGGTCCACGCTGCCCAGCAGGTTCGGGTTCGTGGCACGAATAGCAATGACAGCGCCGCCTGCCTCGGCCGTCTCGATTTCCGCGTCCACGCGCCAGCGGCTGATCTGCTCAAAGCTGCCGTCCGGCGCCAGTTCGAAGCGCGCCAGCTGCACATCATCGTCATCCCAGCGGACGTCCACGAAACTCGCACCTGCCGCGTACGCTTCACGCACCACGGCTCTGGCCAGCTGCGCGGTCTCCACCGGGGCCTGCACCAGCACCCGCTGTCCCGGCGTGACGCCCAGGCCCACCCGCACCGCCAGGCGCGCGTAGTTGCGCAGCTTCTCTTCAAATGTCAGTGTCATCCCTGGCAGGATAGCCACCCCACGCACACAGGTTCAAAAGGCGTCCCGGGAGATCGGCCTGCCCTTGACGGAACCCGGAACGCCACCTATAGTTTTGGGGCTGGCCGTCGAGGCGTAGCGCAGCCTGGTAGCGCACTACCTTGGGGTGGTAGGGGTCGTGAGTTCAAATCTCGCCGCCTCGACCAGCAACAAACTCCCTCTCTGAGGGAGTTTTTTCTATTGTATAGAACCCTGGGCTAACGAGCAGATGGGCGGGCGGTGCTACAGCTGTGCTACAGCCACAACCCTGAGGCCGTTCCACCCTCGAGGATCCTATCGCCTGCCTATGAGATGCTCAGGTCCTCGCCGCGCTAAGGCCATCAAATGAGGCCTGCCTCAGGTTCACATCACTTTGCGGCAGTACAGTCTAAGAGCTGCTTTGCCCTGGGCTGGTGCTGGCACCCCCGTGAGCTCTTAAAGCAGCAGTTGATACTCCCAGGTGTAGCGCATCATTACCTGACCCTCTTTGACGACCTGCTGACCCAGGCAGCCATTACTCCCACGAGTCGTACTTGATGACCCCGGGCGACACGAAGCACTCGTCGCGGATGAAGCGGCCGACGCGGGTGATCTCCTCGGGGGCCGTGACGCCGTGCGCCTTGAGGTGCTTGACCACCTTGCCGGCCTGACTGCCCGCCGCCGAGAGCGCCTGCGGGTCCTCGCTGCCCACGATGAAGCGGGCCGCCGCGTCGAACGCCGCGTTGCGCTCCGGCGCCTTGGGTGCAGGGCCCTCGGGTTCCGGCGCTGGAGGCTCGGCCTTCACGCTGCGGACCTTGGGTTTCAGTTTGACCCGTCCACCCTCGCCCGCGCGGGGGACCGAGCGCAGCTCGGAATCTTTTTGTACTTCACTTGGTTCTACTTCACTTGGTATTACTTCAGCTAGGCACGTGGTGCCGGGCCCCCCGGCATGTGGTGCCGGTACCCCCGGCACGTGGTGCCGGTTAGCCCCCCCGGCATGTGGTGCCGCTGGCGCAGACTCGCGCGCCGGCTTGAGACGCTGAAGCTCCTCTGGGAGCGGTTCGTAGCGCGCCGGGCGACTGGGTGGACCCAGCACCAGGATGTTGTCGGTGGCGCGGGAGCCGTCCTCGCGGTAGCGGGGCTCGCGCTGGATCCACCCGCGGTCTTCGAGGGTCTGCAGGGCGTCCCGAACCTTGCGCGGGCTGATGCCGGTGAGCACGGCGATGGTCTGCTGCTTGACCCACGTCCGCAGCTCCTCGTTGGCGCGGCAGCACAGGTGGGCGTACACCCGGAATTCGTAGGGGTCGAGGTCGTTGCGGTCCACGTCCAGGTGGACGAACATGCCGGTCTGCCAGGACGAATGCCTGGGTCTGATCTCACTCATGGAAGTAACCTCCTTGGGGCGCCGGGCAGCACCCAGCGCCCGAACGGCGCCCAGCGGGCGGGGCGAAAAAACCCCAGCCGGGCGCAGGGGCTGGGGTTCAGGCGCGGGGGCGGCTCAGGCAGCGGCGTCCTGATCGTCCTCGCCGTAGTCGGCGGCCGTGAGCGGCGCGCCTTTGAGCGCGAAGTCGGTCAGGCGGTACTTGCTTTTCTGAAAGCGCTGCTTGTCGTCGCGCACGACGGGAATCTGGATCAGGCCCAGCTTCTTGGCTTTCTTGAGCAGGTGGCGCAGGGCGTGTTCACCCTGGGGGGTGTGCGTGAGGAGTTCCTCGAACGTCGCCTCTCTGAGGTCTTCGAGCAGGGCCACGAGGCCGCGCATGTCCCACTTCAGATGGTGACGCGAGGTCTGAAGCAGCGGTCTCGCGTTCATGGGGGTCACCGTGCGGCACGAAGCGGGCACCGGGAACGTGCCGCGCGCGGCTTGTGCCGCCACTTCACAAGCCGCTCGGCGGCAGGGTGAGCAGCTCGTCCTGGGAGGCCGGCGCGTATTCCAGCGTCCAGCCGGGCCGTTTGAGGATCCGCCCTTCTTCGCGCAGGGCGTCGACCTCGTGCGGCGCGGGCGGCGCGCAGGTCAGGCGCAGGCCGCGAACAATCTCCTCGGCGGCTTCGGGCCGCCGGAACCGGTAACTCTGGGGCGGCTGGCCCGCCCGGCGCACGGTCAGGCGCCAGGCGGGATGCAAAACGGGTCCGGGCGGCTGCACCCAGACCCGCCACGTTCCCCGCGGGGAATGCTGACTCGCTGGTTGTCTCAGGTGTGCACGTCGGGTTGCCGGAGAGCCGCCTTGAGATTGGGGGCCCAGGAGAGACTCAGCATCTGTGCGATCTCACCGACACCCTGCCGTGAAGGTGCGCCGTAGTCAGCCTCGGATTCGGTGTACTCCTCACGCAGGAGATCCAGCAGCCGGAAGGTGTAGGCATCGTCGCCCTTACCCAACGTCCGTTCTCGGTTCAGCTCCGCTTGAACCACTTCGAGCAGGTGGAGCTGGACGTTCTGCTGCCCAGTGGCGTTCACGAAATCCAGGATGAGGTCGGTATGGGTTGGCAGCGGTCGGGTAAACATTCGCATTGTGCCGCCGGCCTCGAGGGTGGTCCAGATGGCCTGTACGAGCTCGCCGGTATCAACGAGCAGATCACGGCACATGGCGGTCCAATTCATGCGGGCGGCAGGTTCGGCCTGTTGGGCCCAGCCGGGAAAGGTGCTGTCGAGAAGATGCGTGGCCAGATCATCCAGGATGCGGCAGGTCTGCCAGACCGTGACCGTATGAAGCAGGGTCTGCTCTTCAAGTGGAATGGGTCGAAACGTCTTGCGGTTATTGCTCATGTGATGCACCTCAGTTTGGATTCTGGGATGGCTCTGGATTCCTAGGCCCCTCCATCCAGGTGAGGATATTACCATTAGGCGGGATTACGTCAAGTGATAAGAAGGCTTGGTGGACGTGGCGACAGTTATTTGCAGAAGGTCGGAGCGCGGGCTCTCGGGGATGGGCAGGTGTTTTCCACCGATTGCAACTACCTGTCGGGCCTGAATGCCCGAGGGAGGAGGCGGGGCGCATCTGCAGATGTCTTTGCGCAGCAAGCAACAGCCGCCAGCTTCGTCTATCAACGTCTGACGTTGCCCGATCGGTGGACGAAGATCGCTCGCATATGCACCTGCTGACCCTGAAGGAAACCCAAGCCGCCCTGCGCCTCTCGCGCTCCACGGTGCTCCACTTCATCTACAGCGGGGCGCTGCCCGCCTCCAAGCTGGGCCGCTCCTGGCGGATCGCGGCTGAAGACCTCGCGGTCTTCGTGCGTCTGCGGAGACAGCGCTAAGGGACTTGACCCGCCACGGTCCACCTGGCGGGACAAGGACTCAGGGCTCCAGTCATGGACTCCACGCGAATCACTCCCGACTGTGTCGAGCAGTACCGCTCGGCCTACCCTGAAGCAGCCGCGTACCTCGATCAGCACGGCAATTACCTCCCCGACGCTCTGAAGGACACCACCAGAGGCCGGAACAGTGCTGCGCAGAGCCTACTTGAGTGGATGGAGCGGCTGAAGGCGGTGTCAGGTTGCGACACCCTCGTCATGGGTACGCTCGACCTCAGGGAACTGGACCATCTACCCCTTTACAGCAAGCGCACGATCGCGAGAGCGCAGAAGATCGTGGATGCTCACTTCCGGCGCCAGGACGTGAACGAGTACATCTGGAAGCTAGAGCGTGGTCGGGACGGCGGTACCCACGTCCACGCCGTTATCGCTGCCGATGCCAATCTCATGGATTTCGTGCACTACAAGGTGGTCGAGAATGATCTCGAGACCGCGCGTTACCTCTGTAAACCAGCCGACGCGCGGGCCTGCGGACGTCGACCGAAAGACCTGTCGACATGGACGCCGCAGCAGTTTGATGAGCAGCGGATGGCCGCCATCAATGACTTCGTCACCCGGCCCGTTGGCGGTGGGGAGCGAATGCGGTTCCGTCATCACCACGGCCTCGGGCGGCGGTCCTAATACCCTACGTGTTATAGCCCTCCCGTTACCCCAGAGCCTGGCTGTCTCGAAGAGGTGGTGGTAGACCGACCAAGCCGCAGTGCGGAGTTGGTCGGTCTACCACCACCTTCCTGCATACGACCTGGCTCTGGCTGTCCCCAGCATGGTCGGGCCAAGCGTAAGCGGTGGTCGGCAGTCGTGCCAGGAGATGGCATAAGGGGTCTCTGACACGCGTAAGGAGTTCGTGTGCCTGTACGTGCACGCCACACCAGACTCCGGCCTCCGACGCGAGCCGACCTCTTGCCGCCGGGCTGTCAGGACGTTCCTGGGAGGACAGTCGCGCGCGTTCCCCGCGGGGAACGTGGCGGGCCGATCAGGCGGGAAGCCACGACTCATCGTGGCGAACTGACAGGAAGCCGGCGACCTGCCGCACTGCTCGGGTCGCCGGGGTGCTGGGAACGTCACTTCACGGAAGGGGTGGCGAGCTGATCGCGCAGGCTGAACGTGGAGACCCGCTTCTCGTCGTCCGTGACGTGCCGGTAAATGTCGAGGGTGATCGACGGACTGGCGTGACCGGCGACGGCAGCAACAACTTCCACCTTCTCGCCCGCCCGGAGGCGCTGGGTGATGTGCGTATGGCGGGCGGTGTGCGAGCTGAAGTGGGGCAACTCAGCCGCATCACAGATGGCGTAGATGGCCCTGTTGACGTTCCTGGGGTGCACGGCAGTGCCAATCGCCGTAGTGAAGACCAGGCCAGTCTCGACCCAGGCGTCACCTGCCAGCTCCCTATCGGCCTGCTGGTGGGCTGCCTGTGCGTGCAGGATCTCCAGGAGATCCGGGCTGGCATACAGGCGGCGCCGGGAGCCAGCGGTCTTCAGCGCTCCGATGACCGCCCGGTTGGCCTCAATCTTCACCTGCTGCTCAATGCGGATCTCGCCGGATGCGAGGTCGATGTCCTGCCAGCGGAGGCCGAGACCCTCGCCACGGCGCAGGCCCAGCGAGAAGAGGGTGTAGAAGAAGGGATACAGGGCGTCCCCGTGCGCTGCTCGCAGGAAGACACGCAGTTCGCTGGTGGTCAGCGCCTTGCGTGTCTGTCGGCTGCGCTCCGCGACGGTCATGGTGATGCGAACGCCCTGGGCGGGGTTGATCACCAGCACCTCCTCTTCGATGGCTTCGTCCAGTGCGGCGCGCAGATGGGCCATGACCTTGCGGGCGGTGCTGACGGACAGCGACTTCGCCATCAGGTCAGCCGCCAGCTGCCGGATGTGCGTGCGCCGGAGATCCTGCAGGCGCACCCGCCTCAGGCGCGACGGCACATGCTTCAGGCGGAAGGTGTACTGCTCATGCGTCCCAGGAGCGACCTGTGGCTTGCGGCGGGCCAGCCACAGGTCCAGCCACTCGCCCAGCGTCGTGGCGTCCGGCAGGCTGAGGAGCCCTTTCCGCTGGGCAGCCAGGACCTCCGTCAGGGCCCGGCTGGCTTCTCGCTTGGTGGGGGCCGTCCCACTGCGCCGGATCTGCTTGCCCTTATCGTCCCGGCCCAGGGTCGCCTGCCACCGGTAGCGGCCGTCGGGCAACTGGTAGATGCCGCCATCGCCGTTGCCACGGGTGCGGCGGCGGGCGGTGTGTGCCGGCTCTCCGAAGGCCGACACTCCTGTCATGGTGGGCTTTCTGCGGGTCATCCGTGTATCTGCACCTGAGTGTCGATCCAGTTCAGGAGCGCACGCCTAGGAAAGAGCATTTTCTTACCCAGGCGGATGACGGGCAGGACGCCGCTGTGCGCCAGTTCGTACACGTGGTTACGGCCGATGTTCAGCATTTGAGCCGTCTGGTTGGCGCTCAGTAGCTCAGGTACAATGGGGGGGGTGGTTTGCATGGAACTCCTCCTGGTGTCCTCAGTCACGTGCAGTTCTGTGCCGCATCGGGAGGTAGTAGGACAACGCGGGAATGATCGGAGGAAGGTCGGGCATCAGCAATTGACCCTGGCGGCCGTTCGTCGAACTGCTCGGTGAGCCGTGCTGCTTAGGATGGTGGACCGTCGTTCCCCGCGGGGAACGCTGAGGCAACCCGTTATGTTCATGGAGGCCAGTAGAATCGCTGACTGCTCAGCGAAGAGGTGCCAGTAGGGGGCCGAGTGCTGGGCCGTTGCAAGGCCCCTGCGTAACTACCGAGGGTGGACCTGTTCCTGTTCTGGCTACTACTGCAAAGCCATGACTGGACGTCAGGAAGCTGGAGATTGATGGCTCATTTGCGGCGATGCCTGCACAGTAGACATGGTGTAGTGGTCATAGCTAGCGTGCAGCCGCACTAGTCCACTGTTCAGCTCACTCTGACGAATCATCCGGCTCAGCATCATGTGCATACCATGGTGGCCCATCCGACAGAAAGCACTGGATAGCGGACTAGGGACCTTTGTGAGGTTCTCTAAGAGACACGATATCCGGGACCCCTATGCGGTGGTATGTTCCACGTGATCCACCTCGAAATTGGATTCAGAGAGGGCTCTGGTTTCCTAGGCCCCAGCCCTCTCTGCCAATTATATTATCACTAAGCGAAATTCCGGTAAGTAGCAATTCGGGTAGTGAAAGGGATATTTCCGATTGATGAATGCAGCACAATGCTGTTTATGTCGATGGTGCGCTGGCGGCTGGCTGACTTTCTCGAAGAAAAAAACCTCACCGCTTATGCGCTGGGAAAGGCTACTGGGATCACCCGGATGAACACCATCTACCGCATTGCCCGGCGCGGCGCCGAGCCCACACGGGTCGACCTGCCCACCCTGGCCCTGGTGCTTGACGGCCTGCAGAAGCTGACGGGAGCACCCGTCAGCCTCACTGACGTCCTGGAATACGTTCCAGATACTCTGTCCCCTGCTGAGCCAGCGGGTGACCTGGAATGGTGATCATCGTGAGGTTACTGTTGGGGGGGGAAACGCGAACGCTGAAGTGTTGACCCAGCGAGGGCAGGCAAGGGACGGGCTCACAGTTGTTCGTCAGCCCTCGTTTAAAAGAAATCCCTTATCTGGATGCCAGTCAGTTGACGGAGATGCTTTTACGGTTTAGCCGCACCCTGATAATCAGGGTTGAACGGTCCCTCAAAGTTTGGCTGTTTGAATCTGCTGCGTCACCATTTGGACATGATGGAGCTTTGGGGGACTTTCTGAGTACCGGACAACTTGACTTCAAGCTGCGCTTGGCGTGTGAAACGGCGTGCTCAGCTGTCTGATCAGCTCGGGTAACTCGGGCAGCGCCCAACGCAAGGCATTGCAGAGCCGCTCCGCGCCATATCGCACGAGGCTCATGGCCGAGCGGCCATGAGCCTTCACTTTGACTGGGACCTGCGCCTGGAGCCACACGCCCACCCGCAGGCAGCTGACCCAGGCCAGGATGACCAGCCCGAACAGGCGTTCCAGTCGGTCGGGGCGAGTGATGCCGGTGCGCTCCAGGTCGAACCCCCGGACCTTGAGGCTGGCGAATGTGCACTCCACCGACCAGCGCGCCCGGTACAGAACGCACGTGTCCCAGACGTTGAAATCCGTGGCAATCGCCACCAGGTCCCCCGCGGGGGACCTGGTGGCCACGACCTGCATGACCTCGCCGTAGACGTTGGCTCTCTCCGCCAGGCACCGGACTTGCCCGATCTTCAGGTCACCGAACCACTCATCCACGCGCAATTCGTCGACGACAGCGTTCTTCCGGATGCGGATGGCCCGCTTGATTCCCTTGCGTTTCAGGAAATGGAACCACTCCCCGCCGATGAACTCCCGGTTGGCGACCAGGCCCTTCCAGCGGGACGCTGGAAGGGCCTTCAGGAGTCTCGAGACAAGCTGAATGCGCTTCACCGTGCTGCTGTTCCCGTCGTGATCCAGAGCGGTCCACACGAGAGGAATCGTGTACCCGTGCAGCACGACGCCGAGGACCAGGAGGTTCAGGGGCGTGTCTCCTCGTTCCCACGTTGTGCGGTCCAGGCTGAGCAGCAGCTTCCCTGGGGGCAGCAGGGCCAGCAGGAAGGCGAGGAAGACGGGCTCGGTCAGTTGCGGGTCCCGGCATCCTCGTTCCACCCGGCGTTTCTTCGCTTCGGTGGAGCTGCCCCCCGGGAGGTGAGCGCAAAGGTCACTCTGGTCTGGCAGTGACCATGGCCAGGACGATGTCTACGACACGCTGCAGCGTGTCGTTACGGAGGTAGGGAACGCAGGCTTTGAAGTGTTGGGTAAGTTCGGTACGCTGGAGATCGGCGGGTTTTGGTGTCGTCACACACCCCAGAACACCGCCGTTTGTCGTGCCTGTCCGCACCCAGTCACACGTTCAGGGATTTCCTGTCCAGTACAGCCTCAACCTGAAGTTGTCCGGTACTGAAGAATTGGACAGTGGACTAGTAAGCGAACGCCCCTCCGATGACCAGAGGGGCGACTGCGTTCAGAATAGATCAGGGAACGACGGTGGTGGATTCAGACTTGAAGTTCGTCTGGGCCTGACCGCTGCTCTCGGCCGTGTTGTTCCAGCGCATGGTTTCGAAGTACTGGCGGGCGGTGGCGCCGGCGGGCGCGGTGACCTGCGTGCGCACCCAGATCACCGCACCGGGGGCGACCCGGAAGGTGGAGGTGAACGTCAGGGTTTGCTGACCGGTGCCGCTGGCGGCGCTGGCAGTGTACTGGTTGCCAGCGGTCAGCAGGGTGCTGGTGCTGTTGGTGTAGTCGCTGGTGATCGCACCGGTCTGCGGGTCGCGGGTCGGCGTGGGATCGTAGTACACCTGGGTGTTGGCGTAGTTGAAGATCCCGGGGGTCTGCTGGATGGGGTCAGTGGTGCCGAAGTTGTAGATCAGGACGTTGTTGGTAGCGCCTTCGTTGCTGGACGGCTCGACGCTGGCCGCGCTGGCCAGGATGGTCCCCGTGGTGTCACCTGCACGAATCGGGTCGACCGTATCGGTCAGCTGGGTCTGCTCGGAGATGAACGAGGTCACGGTCACGCAGGCGCGCGCCTGAGCGGTGCCGCCGTTGGTGCTGGCGTAGCTGCCGATGTCGCAGTAGTCGCCGCGAGGCGTGCCGGCTGCCACGGTACTCGTCAGAGTGAGCGTCAGGCTCTGACCAGGGTTCAAGGTCAGGGTGGCCGGAACGGTGCTGACCGTGCGGGTCGCGGCGTCGTAGGTGACCCCACCCGTCTGCGAGGTGCCGGACAGCACGTAGCTGCCGCTGCCGTAGTTCATGTACACGTTGTTCAGGTTGCCGAGGAGGTCTCTGACGGCCACGTCCGTCGCGGCGGCCGAGCCGTTGTTGGTGACGGTGATAACGCTCTGGTAGCTGCTGCCGGGCGTGAGCTGGTTAATGGGAGGCTGACCGGCGATCTGGTTGTTGACCTTGGTGATGGCCAGGTTCGGGGACGCCACCTTGAAGCAGGGAATGTCGGAGTTGCCGGTCAGGGCCGCGCCGTTGTTGCTCGTGGCGGTGAAGGTCCCCTGGTCGCAGTACGTGCCGTTGAAGCTGCCGGCGGCGGCGAACGTGAAGGTCTGCGAAGCGCCAGCGGCGAGGTTGAAGGCGGCGGTGGTGAAGCCGTCATCACCGTTCTTCGTGACGGCCACGGTCTGCGGGGCCGCCGTGACGTTGCCGTTCAGGGCGTAGTTGGCCGCCACGGTGTTCTGCGCGAGGGAGTCGGTCACGACCACGTTGGTGGCGTCGGCGTTGCCGTTGTTGCTGACGGTGATGCGGGCGTACACCGGGGCGTTCGGCGCGACAGTCACGCCGCTGGCGATGGGCGTGAACGTGCCGGCGTTGTCGACCGTACCGAGTGTCTTGACGATGTTCAGGGTGGGCGCGGTGACGGTGAGGCAGGCCTCGTCGCTGAGGGTGGGGGTGACGTTCCCGAACGCGCCGTTGGTGTAGGAGACGATGGTCGCCACGTCGCAGTACACGCCGACGGCACTGGCCTGCGCGGGGAACGTGAACGTGCGGCTGGCGCCCGGGGCGAGATCGAAGGTGGCGTCGAAGCCGTCGGTGGCGTTCGCAGTGGTGCCAGTGGGCGCGGTGATGCTGTAGGCGGCCGCATTCCCGGAGCGCAGGACATCGTTCAGGCGGATGTTCGTGGCGGGGCCCGCGCCGGTGTTGGACACGGTGATGGTGAAGTCACGCGCCTGGTTGAGACCGGCGCGGTTGTCGTCGGGGGTCTTGGTGATGGTCAGGCGGGCGCTGGGCGCGAAGGTTTTGTTCAGGAACTGCTTGGTGATTTCCGTGCCGTTCACGTACGCCACGGCGCGGACCCGGGCGGTGGCCTGGGTGGTGACGGCGGGATCGTGGTTCAGGGCCGTCCAGGTGAAGCCGTTGGTGTCCGGGGTGTTGACGCCGGTCACGTTGTACAGGGGGTACTGCGTGCTGCTGGGGAAGCGGACGTTCGTGCCGGTGGCGCTGTTGGTGTAGGTGTTGGCACTCAGGGCATTGTCGTTGATATCCTGGCCGGTGATGGGCGCGCCGGAAGGCTGGCCGCCGTCGTCCGCCGCGGAGAAGCGGACGTTGCCGGTCTGCTCGAGGATGTCCCAGCGGACGTTCGCGCCGATGATGGGGTACACCTTGCCGTCAGCGGCCTTATAGCCCACGAAGCCGCCCGCGACATTTTGGCTGTTCAGGGGCGCGACTTCATCCTGCTCACCGGCGGTGGGGGCAGTCACGCCGAGGTTGGCGGGATCGACACCGGCCGTCTCGTTTTCCAGCCAGGCATAGAACACGAATTTGGTGCCAGCGTTGTTCAGGTCATCCTTGGTGATGGCGACCATCTTGCCGTTGGCGTCCATGTAGTAAGCGCCGGACACGGTGTTGGCGACGAGGGTGGGGTAGGCGAGGTTGCTGCTACCGCCAGCCGTGATCGTGAAGCTCTGGGTGCTGGGCTGGAAGCCGTCCTTGCTGTAGGTGGCGGTGTAGTTCCCGGGTGCCAGTTTGGTGTAGCTGGTGGCGGGGATGACGTTACCGCTCGCGTCACGGATGGTCAGGGTGTAGCCGTTGGGGTTGGGCGGAACGTTGACGCTGCCGGTCGTCACGACGGGAGTGGTGGGCGTGGGGGCTGTGCCCCCTCCACAGGAGGCGAGGAGCAGAACACTGGTGAGGGCCGCGATACCGAGTTTCATCTGATTCTTCATGAATGCCTCCATAGTGAGAATCAACCACCCGATCTTATCGGTGAGATCAGTATGTTGCAGATAATTTGCGGCGAAGAATGCGGTTGACTCCCTCATTTATCCATTCAAACCGACACTCTCTATGAGTCCGGAGCACATGAGGGGTTCAATAGAGATTTAGCAATAATTCACTTCTAACGGTCAGATGGCCATATTCGCCAACTCAAATGAAATGAGATTAATCGTTTTCAACCAAATTCATGGTACGTGCGTGGTGTGCTCCCTGCCGGGTTCGAGTGCACGAACATGGGTGTGCTGCGCCAGCAGGTTCGTGTACAGTCGCAGCCCAAGAAGTCGAAGCCGAAGCAGGAGAAGCAGAACGTAGTGCCGCAGAGAGTGGTGCCCGTGCCGACTATCTCGAAGACATCGGCGAAGAAGGCGGCCGTGAAGACTCAGGCTGTGGTGCACACCGTCAAGAAGGCTGGGCGTAAGACTGCCAACCGCTTGAAGCACGGCGTGCGTCCCGCCGAGTACCAGTGGCGTGGCGCTGGAGAAGTGACGGCGGCGCCAGATCCTGGGCTGGCAGAGCCCGCGAGAGCATGCGAGCTTACGCCGCCTCCATGGCCGAGCTCCGTCAGACGAGCGCCTGGAACCGCGCCGACATCGGCTACTGGGACTGAAGATCTTCAGGCGCTGCGAGCATAGATGATGCTGGGCAGGTCGTCCAGCAGTTGCCGCAGCTTCGGCAGGCCACCGAAGGCCCGCCCGATCTCCTGAATGTTCATGTGGCGCGTGGCTGGAAGGACCTTGAATACGTCCGCGCCACCCAGTTCATGGATGCCGTGCTGGGCGTACTGATCCGGCAGCTGATCGAGGATCGTTCGGGCCAGCGGGCCATAGGTGACGTGCGCGTCCTGCTGGCGCCGCGCCGCCTCGACGCGCTGCTTGCGGGTGAGTAGCGGGGCGCCGAAGGCAAGGTGGCAGAGCAGATCGAAGGGGTCGCTGTCCTCCAGGCCCATGACCTGCTCCAGGTGCTCCAGCGCCACCCCGCGTTCTTCGAGGGCTTGCACGATGGCCTGCCGTTGGCGGGCGTCCACCCAGTGGTGGCGGAAGTCGTCCGCGCTGACGTACATGCTGCGGACCTGCTCGGCGGCGTAGGAGGTGAACTCCACGGTGCGGAGTTGCCTGCCGTGCTCGTCGAGTTCCTGAACGGTCTCGTGGAGCACCTGCACCTGCACGCCGCTGCGGACCACGAATTTGCGGGGTTCCTGCCAGTCGTCGTCATCGCTCGTGCGGTCGCGCGGCGGGTGGGTGTCCTCGCCCTGGTCGCCTTCCTGGATGGTCTCCTGTTCGGGGGTGCCGTCGGCGCCCAGGGTGATCTCGGTGGTGCTGATGGGTGGGCCGTCGAACTCCGGGTCGGCGAACTTCTGCGTGGCGGTGCCGGTGTAGTTGAGGATGGTGAAGAACAGTTTGCCGTAGTCCTCGCGGACGCGGGTGCCCCGGCCGATGATCTGCTTGAACTCGGCCATGGTGCCGACCACGCGGAACAGCACCACGTTCTTGACCATGGGGGCGTTCACACCCGTCGAGAGCAGCTTGGAACTGGTCAGGATGACCGGGCTATCCTTTTCGACGTCCTAGAAGTTCGCGAGGTGGCCCTTCCCGATGTCGCCCTCGTCGGCAACCACACGGACGACGTAGTCGGGATGCTCCCGCATCTGCTCGGGCAGCAGCCGGGCCAGGGCGCTCCGCATGTCCAGCGCGTGCGCCTGGCCGTGACAGAAGACGATGGTCTTGGCCATGACGTCGGTGGCCTTCATGTAGGACACGAGATGACGGGCGACGGTCTCGGTGCGGTCCAGCAGAGAGACCGTCGCCTCGAAGTCGCGAGTGCCGTACTCGCCGTCGGGAATCTCCCGACCGTGTGCGTCCCGCTGGCCGGGCTCGGGCCGCCACCCGACTGCGTCCACGTCTGTGACGATGCGGCGCACCTGATTCGGGGCGAGGAAGCCGTCCTGAATCCCCTGCGCGAGGCTGTACTCGTAGATGGGCTGCCCGTAGTAGGCATACGTATCGCGGGTGTCCTCCCGCAGGGGCGTGGCCGTCATACCCAGCTGGGTGGCGGCGCTGAAGTACTCGAGGATGTCCCGCCAGGAGCTCTCCTCGTTGGCAGAACCCCGGTGCGCCTCGTCCACGATGATCAGGTCGAAGAAGTCGGAGTGGTACTGCCGGTAGAGGCCAGGGCGCTGCTCGTCCTCGGCGAGAGACTGATATGTCGCGAAGTAGATGTCGCGGCTGGTGTTGACGGCGCCGCCCTCAATCTTGTGGCGGGCGTCACCGAACGGCGCGAAGGCCTTGTCCTTGGGATCGTCGACGAGGATGTTGCGGTCCGCCAGAAACAGGATGCGGGGGCGCCGATCGTCCGTGCCCAGATTCCAGCGGGCCTGCCACAACTTCCAGGCGACCTGGAAAGCGATCTCGGTCTTGCCGGTCCCGGTGGTGAGCGTCAGCAGCAGCCGGCGGTCCCCGCGCAGGATGGCCTCCGCTGCCCGCTGGATGGCGATTGTCTGGTAGTAGCGGGGGATGCGGTCCCCGAGGTGGTAGGGGATGACCAGTAGGTCTTCGATCTCAGGCGGCAGACCACGGTGCGCGCGGTAGCGGTTGGTGAGCTCAGTCGGAGTGGGAAACTCTGTCAGATCCCGCTCCTGCCCGGTCAACCGGTCGTGCTCAACGATGCCAGTCCCGTTGGTGCTGTACGCAAAGGGCAGGTCCAGCAGGACGGCGTAGTCGATGGCCTGCTGCAGCCCCTGCGCAGGGGAGAGGTACTCCGCCTTGGCTTCCACCACAGCAATCGCGTAGTCGCGCTTCGTGTGCAGCAGGTAGTCCACGCGCTTCTGCCGGCCGCGCTTGGCGTTGCGGCCCTGCACGAGGACGCGGCCATCGGTGAAGCTACGCTGCTCCTTGATCTGCTCATCCGTCCAGCCGGCCTCGTACAGCTTGGGCAAGACGTAGGTGCGGCAGGTGTCAGCTGCCGTGGGCATGTACTGCGACTGTACATGAAGCCTTCCGTGCCCGGTGGTCGATTTGCTCGTCCTGGAAGGCTTCGGGGGGTAGCCTTTGCTGGCGATCCTGTGCTACGCGTGTGCTACAGCAGAACAACGAAGCGAGTTGAAAAATGCTCAATCAGGATGGTATCGGGGGAAGCGATGTGTGAGGGAGGTCGATTTCAAAGAGGAAGTAACATTGCGGGACCAGCAGAGCGACCTTGGGGTGGTAGGGGTCGTGAGTTCAAATCTCGCCGCCTCGACCAGCAACAGAAGCTCCTCTCAGAGGAGCTTTTTTCGTTTTCTCCTGCGCTGAGAACCGGTTCTGGTGCCAGCCTGTACCGCTGAGAGGATCGGCTCTGGCCGTCCTGATTCGCGGTCGCCGGGTGCTGTCGAGAGGGTGGTGTGCTGGAGAGCCGCAGGCCTCCGGGCGGCGACTCGTAGAAGCTTTGATTCGTGGGGGGCTCGCGGGAGGGCCAGCAGGGCGCTCAGATGGTCCAGTTACAGGGGATTGACCTGAAAGGGTGGGCGGGAATTCAGCCTGGGCCGGAGGGGGGAAGGCGTTCAAAACCAGCCTTCGTAGCCCAGGTGAGGCGCCTGTGCTGCCGCGACCATCTGCGTAATTCACTTTCGGCCAGAAGGGCAAAATGCCATTTCTGACAGCATATTGGTGAAAAGGGCAAAGAAATCCCACTCCCATGTTGAGGCCCTGATTCGACACGCCCTGGAGGAACAGGCGGCGCGCGGTTATCAGGGTGAGCTGCCCGAAGGCAAGGTCACCCTGCGCTTTCAGGCCATTGACGTGTACTGGCTGTCGCAACCCGCGGCCCTGCTGGACGTCAGCCGCACCCGCGCGGCGTCGCAGCTGCTGTCCGCAGGACGAGCGCCGCATTGAGGAACTCCGCGCGGCCGGTCGCCCCGCTGTGTACGGCGACGCGGCCCGCACTGAGGTGCTCCTGCACGCCGGTCTGCGCGGTGCCAGCGTCGTGGTCATTGTCACGCCGGACAGCCTGCAGTCGCAGCTGATCCTGGAGCAGGTGCGGGAACTGAACCCTGCCGTGCATGTCACCGCCCGCAGCCACGACGAGCACACGCAGCAGGCCCTGCGCCGGCTGGGGGCCAGTGACGTTCTGTACGGCGAGTACGAGCTGGGGCTGGCAATGGGTAACACGTGTTCGCAGCCCTGCAAGGGCCGGGAAGCCGGCAGCAGCCCTGACAGCGGGTTGTGCCAGAGCCGCCGGACCAGGTGGCCGATCACCGGCCTGAGAAGCAGGTGGTGGCCTGTGCCTTTCCGGGGGCCTTCAAAGCGAAGGCAGCACAGTGCGCTTCCTCTTCTCCTGGCCCCTGACGTCCCGGTGGGATCTGGGCAGGCGGACATGTGGGTTCACCGTGCCGCCCTCAACTTGCTCCAGCCGGATCAAAGCAATCTGATGGGCCGCTTGCATTGCCTCTGTTCGCTGGAACCATGCCGCGATCGGCACTGGGTGGGCCTCTGGGTCTGGAAGTTGCAGCACTGACGAGGCTTGTTGCGCTGCCGTTCACCCTGTGGGCCAGTTCTGCAGCGCGGCGGTCAGGGCGAAGGCTGGCGCGTCGGGCTGTGTTCCTGCCCTGCGGCTGCGGCCTCGTGACGTTCCACAACCGTGCCGGCCTGATCGATGGGAAGGTCCAGCACGCGTCCGGTCAGGCCATTGCGGGCCATCACACTGTGCAGGTAGCTGTGCAGCCGGGCGGTGTCCTGGCGGGTGTCGTGAAAGCACAGGACGGTGGGGCCTGCGCCGCTCAGCGCGGCGCCCAATGCGCCGTGCAGATGCGCTTCCTCCAGGATGTCACTCAGGCCTGGCACGAGTGGCGCCCGCCAGATCTGGTGAATGTAGTCCTGCATCGCGTGCCGAAGAAGGTCCAGCCGGCCCTGGGCGAGTGCCGCTGCCAGCAGCGCGGCATGGGACAGGGCGTGTACGGCGTCCGCACGGCTGTATTCCTTGGGCAGCACCGCACGCGCCTTGCTTGTGCTCAGCTCAAAATCCGGGACTAGGACGGTCACGCCCAGGTGGTCGGGCGGGTCCAGGCGCACGTAGTGCGTGCCGAGCTTGTCCAGCGTGGCCACCACGATTCCACCGAACAGGGCGGGCGCAACGTTGTCCGGGTGGCCTTCCTCGCGCGCGGCGACGTCCAGCACCGTTTCGTCGTCCAGCGGGCGGCCCAGCAGTTCATTGCCAGCCACGATGCCGGCGACCAGGGCTGCGGCGCTGCTGCCCAGACCGCGGGCCAGGGGTACGTCCGTCTCGATCTCCACACGCGCCGGGGGCAGGGGCCGCGCTGCGCGCTGTGCGGCCAGCTGCATGGCACGGTACACGTAGTTGGTCTCGTCGGCCGGGGTGCAGTCCAGTTCTGGGCCGAGTGGGACCACTTCCGTTCGGTGGTGCGGCGTGACGCGCAGCGTGGTGTACAGCGGCACGCTGAGGCCGAGGCTGTCGAAGCCCGGCCCCAGGTTCGCGCTGCTCGCCGGAGCGCGCACCGTGAAGCCTGAAGGGGTCACGGGCTCCCCAGGTCGGCGGGCCAGGAGCAGAAAGGCGGGGTGGGGGAAGAGGGGTGCGGGAATCCGGGCATGAACTGGGGCCTCCGTATGCCCGTCATGCTACTCATCTGTGCCCCTGCAGGGGGCGGCGGGGTAAGACAAATGAAGGGGCAGGCTTCCCAGCTGTCTTATGGGTCAGGTCAGAGATGAGTGCCAGACAGGGTACTTGACGCTCTCATCCTTAACGCGAGTTTGGGGGACATC